>JAYVYD010000396.1:0-3596 GCA_043784605.1 Myxococcales bacterium
ACGACGCGAAGGACAAGCGCATCCTCGAGCTCGTAAAGCGCACCGGCCGCCTCGAAGCAAAGCTGTTGCTCGCAGAAAAGCTGCTCGCGCTCCAAAAAAAAGCGTCCGAGATTCTGGGCATCTCTCTCGACAGCGACGAGGAGAGTTGATGGAGCTCATCGAGGACGGCGTCAGCCTGCAGCGTGTTCGCAAGGCGGTGAGCTACGTGAAGATGGAGCTCGGCGTCGATCGCCCGCTCATTCACGCCAAGTTCAAGAGTGATGGCGTCAGTCTGTTCGTCGAGCGCTGGGGCAAGCTCGTGAACGCGTCGGGCGACGGTCAGCTCGCCATGCGCGCCGCGCTCGCCTCCACGTTGCGCCGTGTCGATTGGGACCGCGAAGGGCTCGCCGTGCGCCTGTTCCCGCTCGTGCGCAGCGGCGCGGACGAACAGCCTGGATCGATCGTGATCGATCCATCGTACGGATTCGGTCGCCCCACGCTCGCGGGCAAGGGTATCCGCGTAGATATCATCGTGGAGCGGTACCGCGCCGGCGAGTCGATAGCGGAGTTGGCGAGCGACTACCGAGTAGCGTCGGAGCTGATCGACGACGCTGTGCGGTGCGAGCTCCGTGCGACTGCCTGAGCCTTATACGTTCTTCATCGATCGCTCGCTCGGCTCGAGCATCGTCGCCACCAAGTTGCGCGACGTCGGCGAGAGCGTGGAGATCCACGACGACCACTTCGATGCGACGACCTCGGATACGGACTGGTCGACGACGTCGGCGCGCGACGCTGGGTCGTGCTCACCAAGGACGCGCGCATCCGCACGAACGAGCTGGAACGCAAGACGCTGCTCGCCGCAAAGGTGGCAGCGTTCATGTTGGGGCGTGGCGACCTGCCCGGCCCGAAGATGGCGCAAGCGTTCGAGCTGGCGCTGCCACGGATGAAGACGGCGCTTCGCCGATATGATGTCCCGTTGATCGGAGTAGTGACGTCCGAGGGCGGGGTCACCGTGTTGTATGAGAGCGCCACGAAGCTCGCGAAGCCGCGCGCGGTGAAGTGACGGCTATGGCACGACCGAGATCTCACCGGAGATGAGGCGCGGCAGAAGTAGGTCGCGCTGAGAACGAAGATTCGAATTGGCGGCGGTCAACGTCCCCTGCTGAGCAAGGCAAGTGCGAACCACCGCGGTGAATTGGCCCATCAGTTCGGCGTTTGGAATGACGACCTGGCCCTTCTTCGCGTCCCCCAGAGAAATGAAGGGCTGTGCTGCGCCGCGCTTGGGCCAGTAACTGGGATCGCGAGTAACGTGAAATTGGTACGGGGTAGATGCTCGCCGCTGATCGGTTCCCCAGAACCGAATTGTATTCTTTATGCATGACCACGAGCCGCGTGCGTACCAACTCTTCCCGCATTGGGCCCCAATGGCGCTGAGCACAACGCCGTCGTGGATGATGTCCGCGTGGTCGAGGAATCCGCCGGGACCAGACGCGCTGTACGCGGTGAATCCGTATGCCACATATGACGCTTTCGTGGTCGACGTGTCTCCCCACTGGATGTCTGCAAGATCCCCAAGTGACACAATGCTCCACCCACCAGGCACCTTCCCCGTCGGCGAGCTCACCATCTTCACCTTCTCGTGACCGGGAAAGCGGAAGTTCACGAACCACTCGCGGTAGAAGGTAGCCGGAACGCGACCCACATCACCAACGTTAGCGCCGACAATCGTGACGCACACATCGTCCGCGTGCACAGTGTAGCGTGACAGATTGAGGCGCAGGGGTTCAGCCTCAACGGAGCAGCGCACGCCTGACCCAACCAACGTCGCGCTCAATCGAGCGGCGCGGCGCCAGTCACACAAAGCTCATGTCTGCGTCCAAAGCCTCTAAGGGATTCACCCTCAGCGGCTTTGGCGTTTGTCGGGCTCGGAGACGACGTAGACATGCGCTGGCTGCTCGTGCTGATCGTCGCCGTCGGCGTCCTCTGCTGCGGTCCGTCGTGCCCAGGCACGGCGATCTTCGTTCCGTGTCCACCGGTGCGGCGAGCCGGCGGTCCTGCGCGCGACGGCGACCTGCGCGTGTCCTCCTGCGTGCGACGCGAACGGGCGCTGCACGATAGAGGCGATGAGGAACGAGACCTGTCACGCAACTATCGACTACGACGACGGTGCCACGCAGACCTTCGACATCGTGTTCACCGCAGCTCCCGGCCACGAGCGGCTGTGAGAGTTGTCTCGCGGGCTTTCAGGTTGCCCTGACGGAGCAAGGCGGATGCAACGGTCCCCCCGTACTCGCTGATGTCGGCGTCGATGCGTGGCGGATTGAGCGCGCGGTCCTCATCCAAACTGATCGGCAATGCCGACGAGTGGTTCGATTCGTGTAACTGCGGAAGCTTCGTCGATCCTGCTGAGCCGCTCGAGGGCGATCACCTGCCGAGCATGTACTCCGACAGATCGATCCCGACGAGCTGCTCGATGTTCAAGCTGCGCGACGTGCGGATCTCCAGCGGCTCGCCGGCCTTCGGCTTCATCGCGCGGATCTTACATGCCCGCAGGAGCAAGAGCCGACCGCGATGGAACCCCCAAATCCCCAAAATCTCTGAACTACGCGAGTAGCACGGGCGTCAACCTCCCCGTCTTCCAGCCTTCCTGTCGCTCTCCCGCAAAGCGCCTCGACGCCACACTAAGCCGCTTCCGGCAACATCGCCGGAGCCGCTCGCAAAATGGCGCTCACGGTGTCCGCGTCTTCGATTGCGCTCAACACGGGCATCAACGTGTCAGTGTCTGCGCGCTCGTCGAACGCGCCACTCGGTGCAAGCGCTCTGGCTTGCGGGCCGTCCAACACGAGGAACACGTCGCTCATGCCTTTGTAGTCTGCGGAGATGACGTAGGCGATGCGCGAGCGCTCCAGGTGAAGCTCCTCTTTGCCTCGGCGAATGAGGACGCGCTTGTCGGTGACGAAGTATCTCGTCTGTTGCACGAGGCGTAGCGGTCTGAGGATTGACCAGTACCCGACTCCGGCAGACGCGCTGATGAGCGTCGCGCCGGCGAGTGCTACGCCCGCGATCAAGAGCGCGGACAATCCGTTGGACATCGCGCCCTGGTGAAGGATCTTTCCGATCGCGGGGACCGCGTGCATGAGCATTCGCAGCGCCGCAAGCGCGAGGACGAACGCGAGAGCAGCGGACGCGATGCGGCGCACGCTCCACGCGGAGGCCTTGGGGATGCCGCTCCAGATCACGCGCTCACCCGTGTCGAGCCTCTGGGCGAGATCGCGATCGCCGTCGCCGAGCGGAGCGCTGGCCTCGATGCCGCGGACGATCGCCCACACGCGATCGGGCGCACGCACGCCGAACAGAGTGACGCTCAACGTTCGTCGAAGCGCGCCCGTCGGCACGGCGCGAACGAGCGTGAGGTCGCCGACGTCCCCCTCGCCCCACGCGATGCGCGCGTAGCTGATGGTGTCGCGAGCGATGGTGCGACGCATGCGGCCGCGACGAACGATGACCTGGTTGTCCGTGATGACGTATTCCATCGACGACAACCACCACAACGGCACGCGCCACGCACCCAGCGCGAGCGTCGCGCACCACACGCCAAACGTGAGCATGCCGCCGAC
>JAYVYD010000397.1:0-10027 GCA_043784605.1 Myxococcales bacterium
GCCCAAGAATCCCGAGAACCTCACCCTTCTCCAGCGGCGACGACTCCGCGACCTGGTCACTATCAACTTGCGCTCGGTTCGGGGGTACCTGCGGAAGGAGCAGTTCCAGCACTTCTGGACCTACCACTCTGGCGTCTGGGGTCGGAAGTTCCTCGACCGCCGGACGACGATGGCAATGCGCTCCCGCCTCCCTCCGTTCAAACGGTTTGCCACCACCCTCCGCAAGCATCAGCGCGAACTCCTCAACTGGTTCGCCGCTCGCGGTCAGTTCGCTCACGGCGCTACCGAGGGCTTCAACAACAAGGCCCGAATTGCGACACGAAAAGCGTACGGCTTTCGAACCTACGAACACGCGGAGATCGCCCTGTATCATGCCCTCGGCGGCCGACCCGAGCCTCCGTGGCTCGCCCACAGGTTCTGCTGAGGAGCCAGGATCACGACCGTGGCGTTTTAGTCTTTTGAGGCGACCTTGCGTTTCGCTTTGCTGAAAATACGCAATTTTGTGGGCGGCTTGGAATCTGCAGTACGGTCTAAGCGGGCCTAATTCGGGTCCTAAACAGAAACGAGTCGCTTATATGCGTTACAGGAGAACATTCGCCATCCCGTTTGTCGCGGTGGGCCTTTTCGCGCCGACCGTCGCTCACGCAACGGACTTCAGCCTTAAAGTCGAGCCCGGCGTCGCCATTCCGCTGACGTCTCCGCAATCCGACCTCTACGACATAGGCGGTGCGCAATCCGTCAAGGGCCTGTTCGGAGTCACACGCTGGCTCGATCTCGGACCGGCCGTGTCGTTCATGATGTTGCCCTCGACGACGGCGGGCGCAGACTCCGGGGTCGTCTGGGGTTTTGGCGGAGGCTTGCGCTTGAAGCGGCCTCATGACGCCGTGAGCGCTTGGGGGATCTCACCGTGGTTGGACGCGGACATGCTCTACATGCGCACGGGACCGCTCAATCGACCCGGCTTCGACGTCGGGGTCGGCGCTTCGGTGCCGATCGGCGAAGAGCGCATGTTCTGGATCGGGCCGTTCGTTCGATACGTGCAGACCATCCAGCTCGACCGAGACGGCTTCGACAATCGAGACGCGAAGGTCCTCCAAATCGGCCTCAGTTTCGAGTTCGGCACGGGCATCGAGCGCGAGCGCAAGGATGCGCCACCGCTGCCGCCGGAAGTCCGCATCGTCACGCAAGAGCGAATCATCAAAGAGGTCGTCACCAAAGACGGCGTTTGCCCCGACCGTGACGGTGACGGTCTCCAAGACTCGGTCGACCGATGCCCAGACGTGAAGGGGCCCATCGATAATTGGGGCTGCCCCGCTTACAACAAGGTCGTCATCGCCAAAGACAGGCTGGAGCTCAAAGAAAAGATTCAATTCGCCTTTGACAAGGCCAAGCTGGAGGACGCGTCGTTCCCCATCTTGAACGAGGTCGTCCACGCGCTGACGGACAACAAGAACTTCAAGGTCGAAATTGACGGCCACACCTCCTCCGAGGGCGGAGACGCGCACAATCAGCCACTCTCCGAGGCACGCGCCGCCTCGGTGCTCGAATTCCTAGTTGCGCACGGAGTGCCTCGCGAGCGGCTAGTCTCGAGGGGCTTCGCCTCGTCGGTACCGATCGACACCAACAAGACGAAAGCGGGCCGCGAAAACAATCGGCGCGTCGAGTTCCTCCTCACTTTCAATATCGTCAACAACGCAACCAGCGAGACCCCTCAATGAACCATCTCAAAACGGGCGCGGTGTTTCTTCTTTGCCTCTCGGCTTGCGGCAGTCAGGTCGTGGAGTTCGGGCTCGACGCGAGCCTCGACGGCAGCGGTGGCAAAGACGCCAAGAACGACGTCGTCATCCCGGACGCCGGCAATGACTCCAACAGCGAGGAGGCCGGCAACGATGCCTCCGACGACGTGAGCAACGACGTGAGCAACGACGTGAACAACGACGTGAACAACGAAGCGGGTCTCGCGCCGGTCGTCGTCGCGGTCACCCCGCTGAACAACGCGATGGATGTCTCGATCAACGAGAGGCCAACTGCCAAGTTCAACATGCCTATGGACGTCACGACGGTTGTTCCGCTGAACTTCGTCCTGAAGCAAGGCGTGAACGTGGTCAACGCGCCCGCCACGCTCGACGTACTGAACAATACAGTGACATTCACGCCGGCGGCGCCTTTGGGGCTCAGTCTGCAATACACTGCAACGATCACGACAGGCACGAAGTCCGTCACGCAGCTTCCATTGGCTGCTGATTACTCGTGGAGCTTCAACACCGGCGCGTGCAGTCTCGCTGGCGTTCCGCTGGGCGGCGCGGACGGCTTCGTCGTGTTGGCGGGCTCGACTGTCACCAGCACCAACGCGACCTCGCTCACGGGTGATTTGGGTGTGAGCCCAGGTACTGCCATCGTTGGATTTCCGCCCGGCCTGATCGTCGGCACCAAGCACTCCGGTGACCCGGCCGCCGCGACGGCCATCGCGGATCTGACCACTGCCTACAACGACGCGGCCGGGCGCACGCTCTGCGCGGTGACGGTTGCTGGCAACTTGGGCGGACAGACGCTCAAGCCGGGCTTGTACAAGTCGACCTCGTCGTTGGCGGTGTCATCCGGTGACCTCACCCTCGACGCGGGCGGCGACAAGGACGGTATCTACATCTTCCAGATGGCGACGACGTTCACGACCACCGCAGGTCGCAAGGTGATCTTGGCCGGAGGCGCGAAGGCCACCAACGTCTATTGGCAAGTCGGCTCGTCTGCGACGCTCGGGACGACCTCCGCGATGGTCGGAACGATCATGGCGGACCAAGCCATCACGCTGAACAACGGCGCCACGCTCGACGGACGAGCGCTCGCGCGCATCGCTGCCGTCAGCATGGACGCCAACACGATCACCAAACCCGCGCCCTGAGCGGCATTTCGTAGCGCCATTCGCCGCGGCGACCCGTCGAGAGATTGGAGCCGCGGCGATTGTTCCCCCAAGACGCTTCGCCAAGCTAAACTCTTGGCCATGAGCTTCGAGAATGTCGCGAAAGTCGGCTTTGGCGTCTTGTTCTTGTCGGGGCTCGCGTGCGCGACCGCCGCAGTACCGATCGACGACGTCGACGCGAGTACGCCCACACCCGACAGCTCCACCTGCTCAGGCACCTGCGGCGGGAAGTGCGTGGACCTCAAGACCGACAATGTGAACTGCGGAAAGTGCGGCAACGCATGTCCCGCCACCGCGACCTGCGTCGCCGGAAGTTGCCAGTGCGCGCAAGGCCAGAATCGATGTGGTAACGCGTGCGTCGATACCAAGACGGATCTGAACAACTGCGGCAAATGCGGCCAGGTGTGCGGCACCGGCGATGGGGGCGCGATCATGGGCGGCGGCACTTGGGTGTGTGCGGCGGGCGCGTGCAGCGTGCAGTGCCCGATGATGAAGTCCGTTTGCACCAACACGTGCGTCGACACGATGACCGACATCAACAACTGCGGAATGTGCAACACAGCGTGTGACCCGGCCCTAGAGGCCTGCGCCATGGGTAAGTGCTGCCCGCAGGGCCAGGTGAACTGCGCCGGTGCATGCGTGGATACCCAGAGCGACCCAAAGAACTGCGGCGTCTGCGGCATGGCCTGCAGTGGAATGACGCCCGGCTGCAGCAAGGGCATGTGCGCCGCGTTCGTGGACCACGGCCCGATGCACACGTTCGCGAACCTCACGACAGACCACTACGTCACTCAGGGTGGCTGCTCGAAGGGCCAGGGCGACGCGGTAGACGCGGCGTATTTCTGCACCCACTTTTATGGTAACAACTGCACGCCACTGATGGGATATGCGAAGCACACCTGCCCGAATCCGACGTACGGCAAGATGCACAAGAATGGTGGGTGCACGAGCATGGGCACCGATATCCCCAACACGACATGCGATTCAGGCGCTTGCAAGATTGGCAATTGGAGTGAAGTTACTCAGGGGTTGAACAACATCGTTTGCAGGTGTTTGTAGCTCGTCATGCGCAACCTCCGTTGGCTCCTGATTGGCGCGCGTCTGCTCGTGTGCGGCTCGATTGCGGCGTGATTGCGGCGTGCGGTAGCAGCGAGACACTTTCTACGGACAGTGGCCCTAGCTCAGACGCGCAGAGCGCATGCCATTGGGTGCAGCCAGATGGTGGGGCAGTCCGACTGCAACTTCTGTCGGTGATGCTCGTGGACTGTGTGGCCACGCTCGACATCGGGGTCAACGTGGACCGGTCGATCTTCATCGACGACGACACGACGATCGAGTTCACGAGTGCCGGCAAGTTCATCATCAACAACTTGTTCGAGCCGGCGTTCGTCATCGCCAACACGAAGAACGTCACGATGACGAACTGGAACGTTCAGTGGAACTCGAGCATGCCGATCACGATGAACACCAACGGCTACTCGCAGCCGACAAATACTACCCGACGCCGGGTCACAACGGCTCTGGCACGTTCAGCGACAAGGTGCTGTCCGATTGGCTCACGAAGAACCGTGGAGTGCAGTTCCCCGACGGGCCGAGCCACGGGCTTTGGGCTTACCTTCTCGGCTCGATCAACATCTCGTCGACATTCTTCATGATTGGCGACACGACCAACGTGAAGATCACGGGACTCAACCTCGACGTGCCTCACCTGGACTAGCCATCCACCTACAACCCATTCGGCTTCGAGCTCGGGCTCGAATTCAAGAGCAACCAGATCATCACGACCGCCAGCCCCAAGGCCGGTGACCCGAACGCGAGCACGGTCTTCGCGGCTCCGACGGGCCTTGTCCTCGACGGCGTCACGCTCGACGGCATTATCATGGGCACCCAAGGCAACACCATTGGCGCGACGTTCTCGAACGTAACTGCCAAGCACGTGAGCGATCTGCAAGACACCAAGGGCGCTAACGTCGGCGGGATCGGACAGAACTTTCCGCCGCCCCATCTCTTCTATTTGAATTTTCAGTACAACGGCGACCCCGCGCTTATGAACGCCAACATCACAATCAAAAACGTGAACGAGGTCGGGCCACGTTTGGGGAATGTTCGGCCGGGTGGTGGCGGCTATGCCAACTCGCTCAAGCTCGGCTGCAAGGCGTGCAGCGTAAACGCCTACAAGACGAATCGAAAAGACGGCTTCATGGACGTCCTCGACTCGGACGGGCTCAGCTTCTCGAACGTTACTGCGACCTACGACTCTGCGTTCGTCGACCAGTACAACAATTGGCCAGGCTGGCGTTGGCCCGGCGGAGGCAGTCCCGTCTACTTCAAGAACGTCACGTTCACACACGTCACCCTGACCGACCTCGCGGCCGAAACCGTGGCCGGTCCCATGAGCAACAACATCGCCGTAGACAACACGAATATCGTCGGCGCGTGTGCCCTAGCATCGAGTGTCCGTCGCGAGAGTCGCACCAATCGCGAGGGGTGTGAGGTCCGTGAGTGAAGATGCGGGACCGACGTTATGCGGCCGCTGGTGCGACCGGTGGCTACGCCGAAACTTGGATGCGCGGCTTACCTGCCGTGAGGCGCCCGATGATGTCGGCGCACAAGGTGCCGTTGGCTTTGAGGCGTTCGACGAGCTCGGCTGCTTTGGACTCGGAGACGGCGATGAGCAGTCCGCCGGAGGTCTGGGCGTCGCAAAGTACGAGCTGCGACTCCTTGTCCACGCCTTCGAGATACTCGACCCAGTTACTCAGGAATTGCCAATTGGCGTGTGTGCCGCCAGGGGCGATGCCTTCGCGCACATACTTCCATGCGCTGGGTAGAACAGGCACGCTCTTGAGGCTCGGCTCGGCGGTGCAACCACTTGCCGCAACGATGTTGCGCAGGTGACCCAAGAGTCCAAAGCCGGTGATGTCGGTCGCTGCGTTCGCTCCGACCTCCACCATGGCCTCACACGCCGAACGGTTCAGCGTGCACATGACGCGGATGGCCTCGCGGATGGCGCCCTCAGTATCCTTCTCCTGCTTGGAGGCGGTCGAGATAATGCCCAGACCGAGCGGCTTCGTCAGAACGAGTACGTCGCCCGGCTTTCCTCCGGCATTGGAGACGATCTTGTCGGGATGAATCCAACCCGTGACTGCGAGCCCATAGATTGGCTCGTCTGTCTTGATGGTATGGCCCCCGACGATGTCGATGCCGGCCTCTTTTGCCTTCTCGGCGCCCCCACGCAAAATATCTCCGAGGACGGATGCGTCGAGCTCCGAGTCGGGAAAGGCGACGATATTGAGGGCGGTGAGAGGCTTGCCACCCATCGCATAGACATCACTCAACGCAGCAAGTAGCCCGGGGGGTGCTTTGCGGCGCAGCCCGCTCGCTTGGCTAGTGTCGTGAGGCGTACCGTCATCTCGTTCTACGGCCACGGTGAGAGCGAGAGCCCACCGATCGATGCAACCAACCACACACCGGCCGCCAAAGCTACGGCCACGCGCCAACCCGCTTCTCTCGCTACGACGAGGAGAGAGGGAAGATTGATGATGGGACCGGCAACCACCAATGCGAGGCAAACTCCGGTAGGCACTCCGAGCTGTAGCAAGATGAGCGCGATAGGGTGTGACGCGCTTCGTGATCCCCGAAGTGGGAAAACTTCGGCGGTGGCCGCGCGATGAGTTCGCACCGCTCGCGCAGGGTGGCGAGACGACTCAATGCGACAGTGGGTCCGCGTTCACTGCAACGGGCCCGTCGGAAAACGCCTTATCGAGCAACCGTGCGCAAGCTGATCGACTGCATCGAACAGATCGGGCCTTCGGTGCAGCACCGGGCTCGACGATGAGAAGTTCTTGGGGTGGGTCCGACGAGCCTTTCGCGTCTGGGACCGAGCCACGGCTCATCATCACGAACCAGAAGTAACCGCCCGCCGCGACTGGCGCGAACGTGAGTTACTTCTGGGCGAGTTGCACCTCGCTGTACGGAGCTGTCGCGTTCGTGATGTAGTGCTCACGCGTTCCGAAGCTCCTCATCCCGCCTTGGTCTCGCTTGGTCTCGGCGAAAACCGCCGCGCTCGTCGCTTGGCGACTAGGACTAGGGCGAGAGGGATGAACCAGGCTGATCCTTGGGGCGATTTGGATCCTTGCAGATTACAACCACCGCTATCGCTGCCTGGGTCGGCAGGGGGTGAGTTGGGGGTTCCGGAGTCTGGGGCTACGCCTCCGTCGCCCTTTGGGGTCGGTGGAGGGCCGGTGGGGACTGCGTCGTCGATGAAGTACACCTCGGGGCCCGAGCCGGTGACGAAGAACGGGGTGGCGCGCCAGTCGAGTGCTTGCGCATTGCTGTAGACCTTGCTCGCGGGCCACTTGGCCACCGACATGTGCCACGCAGTGAACGACGCGGGATCGATCACGTGCCTGCGTGTCGTGCCGTCGATCACCCAGACCTCTGGGCTCCCGTCGTCTGCCTGCACTACCGTGGGCGTCGCGGGGAAGTCGGGGCCCTTCGCGTATGCTGCGATCACCGGATCGGGCTCGCGTGCGACGTCGAGGAGGTTCGAGAGCTTCCACGCGGTCATCGAGTCGCCGGTCGTCACCCAGCGCTTGATGCCGTGCGCTGCGTCGACCGGAGGCGCGGGCGTCGCACACTTCAGCGTCCCGTTGCCGATCTCGGGGTTGTTGCCGTTCCCCGACGAGTCGATCGCGTAAACGAACACGGGGTGCTCGTTGCCATCCATCATCGACAGCGGCGGAGGGAAATCGAACGCGTGATCACAAGAGCCGAGCGGCTTGCAGAGATCCGCACGCGTCTTGTCGGCCACCATGGGCAAGCCTTGCGCCTTGCTGTCACCCGCCGGGCCGTCGAAATAAAAGTGGACGGCGATCGCTTGCGTCGGTGTGTCCTCGTCTTGCGCCCAACCCGCGAGCTGCTTGCAGTCGATCACATCGACGTTGCCGCGCGGCGCGACATCCGGCGGACGCGCGAACGCTTGGAGCGCCTGCAGGTTGCCGTTGAACTCGTCGCCGTCCACGAGCGACGGGATACCCGGCACGGACTCATTGTCCGCCCACTGCCAGAAGTCCCAACCCGAGAAGCCGTTGGGCATGTTGGGACAGTTGGCCTGCCAGTTGGCGACCCAGAGCACGGCGTTCACGGCTGGCGCGCCGATCGAGCTCCAGAAATACGGTGCCGTGTAGACCATCGGCTTGCGACCGATCTTCGCGGCGACGTGGTTGACCCACGCGATGACGCCGTTCGCGACGGTGCTGCCGCTCTGTCCGTCCGTCACCTCCACGTCGAGGACTGGGGGTAGATCGCCGACGTCGAGCGGACCGATCTTCGCCAGCATCGCGTCGGCTTGCGCGATGGGATCCTCGCTCGCGCGGAAGAAGTGGTAGCTGCCGCGGATCATCCCGGCCGCTTTGATGTTGGCGTAGTACGTCGCGAAGTTCGGATCTTGAAACTTACCGTCGCTCGTACGCGCGATCGCGAACTCGTGACCTGACGCCTTCACCTGCGCGAAGTTGATGTTGCCTTGGTAGTAGCTCACGTCGACGCCCTTCACGACGGCGCCCTTGGGGCACACCTGGAGCGCGGCCGAACTCTGCTCGGAGACGTTCTCTCGAGTGTTGGGATTGGAGCCACACGCGGCGAGCAAGCCCGCGACGAAGACCAGAGAGAGTTTGATGTTCACGGCAGTGCACCTAGCGAGAACCGCGCCGCGCCATCACGTCTGCAGTTCTCGTGAGTGCTCACTACACGCTCGCGGTACGTCGCGAATAAAGCGCGACCGAGCGCGAAGTCCGCAAGAACGCGCCACGTCGTCGCACGCCGAGTGAGGACTCAGTGATCCACTAGAAGTCGAAAGGATCGTGGTCCGGGGGATCGGACGGTCGGTTGTGACCCGCGCCCGGTTGCATCAACAAGCGACGAAGCGACAACGGCGAATACGCCGCGATCCACCACGGCGTCTTCTGCGGCGGACCCGCTTGCACCGGCATCGCGCGCTCCGGGATGGACGACGTCGTGGGGCAAAACTGGCACTTCGCTAGAGTGTAGCTAAACCCGACGAGCCTCGTCTCTTTGCATGTCTCGCTACATCGCAGCCGGCAAGAGGTTGGTCTCGGCGCGGCGAGATGGACGAACTCATTCCTGAGATTGGGTCTGGGCACCCCCCCCTGGGCGGCTGATTGCCCATCGTTTGCCCATCCGATTGTCGGGGCGAGAGGAATTGTATCCCTCGCCTCTCAACTGGCGGCTTCGCGTGCAATTCGCCCTGTTTCTTGCGGGCTCGTGATTTCGGTGGTGTCCTGTCGCATTACCCGATTGGCCCTGCAATTGCCCACGATGTTGTGCGATACGCGCGGCGTCGACCAGACGTGGATGGTCTGGCCGAAGCGCTGGAGATCTTCCTCCTTCCCCAACTGGAGGGGCTGACGCCCACGGCAGCGCGAAAGATCCATGAGATGCTCAGGGAGATCCTGGTCGGCAGTACTCCCGAGGTCCGCACGCGCTTCGACAATCGGTTTGACGATCTGTTCCCAGGGCACAACGACCAATGACCGAGGAGCCGGAGTTCGTCGTCCAAGCGGATTGGGAGCCATATCTCGAGAGTCGTTTCCCCGGGTACCTGCTCCCGAGCTCGGAGAAAGCTGCCGCTTCGCTTCGAGCGGCAAGGCAATTCTTGCGGCACCTCAGACCCAACGTGCCCGACGAACTGTCGCTCGTCTGTTCGGCAAGTCTCATGACGGATGCGGACAAGCGAGCCGACTTGCAGGCGCTCGTGGACGGCTTGCCTGCTCTGCTTCGTCGGTTGCCGTCTACCGCAATCGTAGAGCGGCGAGAGTGGTCTGGAGGATGTCAGGGAAGGCTGAACATTTCTGAGACTCTCGCTGCGCGTGGTCGCGGCGAGCGGCTGACATACATCACCAGCGCGCGACGCCGGTCGTTCGCGATGCCCGAAGCCGAGCTGCTTGCAGTCACGCTTGGTCGGCTCCGCAAACGTCTGAAGCTCTTGCAGAGCCGGGACGCGTCAAGGTTGTTGTCGGATAAACTCGATTACGCGACTTGAGAGATTCTTTGTGGGTTGAGGGTGACGTTTCCGACCGGAGTCCAGTTCCG
>JAYVYD010000398.1:0-7921 GCA_043784605.1 Myxococcales bacterium
CCGCATCTCGCTCGGCGGCGTGCATGACGAGGCCGCCATCCGCGGTCACCGTCGAACGTACGTCGGCGCGCTCCCCGGACAGATCATCCAGGGCATGAAGAAGGTCGGCACCGTCAACCCCGTCTTCATGATGGACGAGGTGGACAAGATCGGACACGACTTCCGCGGCGACCCCGCGGCGGCTTTGCTCGAGGTGCTCGATCCCGAGCAGAACAACTCGTTCGCGGATCACTATTTGGAGATTCCTTACGATCTGTCGAACATCATGTTCGTCGCGACGGCCAACATCGCAGACCCCATCCCGCCGCCGCTGCGCGATCGTATGGAGATCCTCGAGATCCCAGGCTACACGCGCAACGAGAAGCTCGCGATCGCTCGGCAGCACTTGATCCCCAAGCAGATCGAAGAGCACGGCATCAGCAAAGAGCAGCTCCAAATCGCGGACCCCGCGATCGACGTCATCATCGACTCCTACACGCGTGAAGCGGGTGTGCGTACGCTCGAACGTCAGATCGCGAGCGTCATTCGTGGAGTCGCGGTGAAGATCGCCGAGGGCGACACGTCGGCTCGAAAGATCGAGACCGAAGAGCAAGTGCGCGAGTTCCTCGGGGCTCAACGCTTCAGCAGTGAAGTCGCAGAGCGCACCGAAGAGCCAGGCGTGGCAACCGGCCTCGCGTGGACGAGCGTCGGCGGCGAGATCCTCTTCATCGAGGCGACGAAGATGCACGGTACGGGCAAGCTGCAGCTCACCGGTCAGCTCGGCGACGTCATGAAGGAGTCCGCGCAGGCGGCGCTCAGCTTCGTGCGCGCCAACGCGGAGAAGTTCGGCATCGCCAAGGACTTCCTCGACAAGAGCGACATCCACATCCACATCCCCGCGGGCGGCATGCCCAAGGACGGTCCGTCTGCTGGCGTGACCATGTTCACCGCTCTCGTCAGTCTGCTCACGGGCATCCGTGTCAGGCACGACGTCGCGATGACTGGAGAGATCTCGCTGCGCGGCCGCGTGCTGCCCATCGGCGGTCTCAAAGAGAAGGTGCTCGCCGCTCACCGCGCAGGGATCAAGCGCGTGCTCGTCCCCGAGCGCAACAAGGCGGACCTCGACGAAGTGCCGATCGAGATCAAGAACGACCTCGAGTTCGTCTTCGTCGCCAAGATGGAGCAAGTGCTCGAAGCTGCGCTCGAAGAGATGCCCAAGCCCAAGCCGGTCGAGCCGCCTGCGGTGGTGACGACCAACTAACGTTCTGACACAAGAAAGACGCCGCGATTCGAAAGAGTCGCGGCGTTTTGCGTTTGTGGCGAGGCTGTGGAGCGTGGCGGTTTGGTAGTGACCATGAGCGAACGCAGCGCGGTCGTGCAGCCCAGCTCGATGAAATGACGTGGCACGAGCCGTGCGACGCCTCCGCCATGTCCAAAGAAACAGTCGAGGGCGGATCGCTCTCGGTGGCCCTTCATCAGAGCGAGCGCGTGCAGGAGAAGGTAGAGGACGCGGCGGTAGAGCTCTCAGCGGTCAACGGAGTTCTGCTGAACACGGATGCCCCAGTCGCGAAGATCGAGCTGGCGCTCGTGGAGAGCGAGGCCGTCCAAGTGAAACTCAGTGATGCCGCAGCCGAGCTCCAAGCGGTCAACGGGGCACTCGCACGGGAGATCGAAACACGGCACAGACTCGAACGCGAGCTCGTCGCCGTGGACGCCGCGTTGGTCGAGAGCCGCGCCGAAGAGAGAGAAGCGAGCCATCGCGCGCTTCACGACGCCATGACCGGTTTACCCAACCTCCGAATGTTCGGAGAGCGCCTCACGGACGCGATTGCGCAGGCACACCGTCGGGAGCAACGCCTCGCAGTCATGTTCATCGATCTGGACCAATTCAAGGCCATCAATGACACTCGGGGACACGAGTTCGGTGATCGCGTCCTTCGGATCGTGGCGCAACGCCTCCGCTCGATCGTGAGGGCGGGCGACACGGTCAGCCGGCGCAGCGGCGACGAGTTTTTGTTCTTGATGCTGGAGGCCGACGACGAGGCAGGCGTGCGAGCGTTCGCTGCGAGGATCGCAGCCAGCGTGGCCGCTCCTTTCGACGTCGACGGAGCCAGCCTCCACGTGACTGCGAGCGTCGGGTTTGCCATCTATCCCGACCACGGCGCGAACGCCGATGCGTTGCTCGAGCGCGCAGACTCCTCGATGCTCGCGGCGAAGCGCAGCTCCCGCCCGCCAGCATCGTGAGACGCATTCGGCTCCGGGCTGGCTTCTCACGTCAAGCGACGCAAGTCCGCGGCGGTAGCCTTCGGACTTGGTCGGCACGTCCGCACGAGTCACTCTGGCGCTCGTGCGAACTTCTGCCAATACCTACTTCGTGATTGTGCCCGCCGCGTTTTGCGCGCCGCGCGGCGCGTGCGCACCAGAGACCATGATGTCGACGCGACGATCGTAACCGAACGAATAGTCCGGGCGATTGCCCATCGCTTCGGCGCTGCCAATCGACTCGACAGTGATGCGACTCTCGGCGACGCCGTCTTGAATCAACATCTCTTTGATCTTCAATGCGCGCTTGGTTCCCAATTGGTCATTGTACTCAGCGGTGCCGCGGGGGTCCGCGCGACCGACGAGCAGAATGGAACGGTCCACCATGCTCGCGTGATTGAGACATGAGGCAATCGCGTCTAGCTGCGGCCGCTCTTCGACTTGGACGATCGCCGAGTCGTAGGGAAACTTCGGGCTGACCGTTCGGCACATCTTCGAGCCGTCCGGGCCGAGCTGAATCGTGATGATTCGCTCTTCTCCGTTGCCGAAGCCGGGCCATTTCGCTTCGGGCTTGTAAACGCCGCTGGGACCGGGGTCCGGCAGCTTCGCGAGTTGGGGGGATTGTTGGGCACCGCCGCAAGCGAACGACGCCGCGACAACCATCATGCAAAGGATTCGAGGGCTCATGTGCGCTGTCATCGCAAGAATCGCACCGTACAACGAGCACACGCTCTTCCGCCTTGCGCCGAGCGAGAACCTATTAACGCCAGCGAGGCGAACAGAGCCGCAAAGACTTTACCGCGCTTGCGCGTGGCGGGTCTCTGCGGTCCGTTCGCCTCGAGGCGATAACGAAGAGCCGTTTTTACTTCTTCTGAACGACGATCTCGACGCGACGATTGTTCGCGCGACCCTCGGCCGAGTTGTTGTCCGCGATCGAACGCGTCGGGCCGAAGCCTTGTGCGGTGATACGGTCCGCGGCAATACCGCGCGAGACTAGGTAGGCGCGCACCGATTCGGCGCGCCTCTGCGACAGGTCTTGGTTGGAGGAAGCGGAGCCCTGCGAGTCCGTGTGGCCTTCGACGACCATCTTCGAGTCCGGATCCTCGTCGAGCAACGCCTTTGCGACGTCACCGAGCTTCACCTGGGCGTCCGGCAGCAAGTCGGATTTACCCGATGCGAACAAGACGCTTCCGCTCAGCGTAATGACCATTCCGCGCGGCTCTTGCTTGACGCTCGTAGCGAGGCGCTGGAGATCCAGCGTGGCCTGCGCCGCGCGCTTCTCGGCGTCCATGCGGCGCTGCTGCTCGGCCGCGATCTGCTGGTCCTTGTTGTTGAGCATCTGGCCTTGTGCGGCGAGCTGCTGGTTGGCGCCGCGGAGTGCGGTCGACGTGTCGCGTACGGCAGCAGTCTGATTGGCGTTCATCTGATTGACGACCGCATTCTTCTGCTGGTCCGCTTGCATGGCGCGAGCGCGGCTCTCGGCGATTTGCGTCAATCGATCGGCCGTGTACGCGACGTCGCGAGTGTTCGCGGTGTCACCGTCATCGACGAACGACTTCTCCGCGGCGTCCAACGACACCTTCGCAGTGTGCAGGTCCGTCGGGTCCAACTCCGCAGCGGGACCGTGCGACGCGCGATCGTACGTGCTCCGCGCGGTGACGAGATCAGCCGGAGGCATCGCAGTGGCGCAGCCGACGACTGCAACCAAACCTAGCGCGATGAAATTCCTCATTGGACTGCCCCTTGGCTGTTGTTGTTGATCTGCGTTTGAGTGGACTTTTCAGTCGCGCGCTGGACCTCGGCGTTCGAGCCCTGCTCACGCGCCAACGCGAGCGCGAGCTCGGAGTCGGCTTTGCTGCGAATCAAGAGCGAGTCTGCTCGTTCGTTGTCGCCTTCGACAATGAGGGCCTTGGCCTTCGTCATTTGCTCCTCGGCGAGCTTCACGTGAAGTTTGGCCGCGGGGTTGTTAGCGGCGCCGAGTTCGAGCGCGCTTCGATGCGCGGACTCAGCGTCCGATAGGTGTTGTGTCGGTGCCGGAAAGCTTGCGCACGCGACGATGGAGAGTGCCACAGGGGCGGCGATCCAGATCGACAGTTTAGTTTTCATGATGGACCCTTTAGCAGAAAGCAAGCCACCGCGTTTCGGGCCAATTTCAGCATCATACTGGTGCCCTCACGTGGCGTTTCTGTACCGATAGCCATTTTCGCTACAGCACGCGATCGCCTCAACGAAGGACAGGGCGCGCGCGGAGCGGAGCGGGGCGTGGATGATTACAAAAGTGCGCGACTCATGAGCACCGCCACAGAAGCGAACGCGACTCCTTCGGGACTCACCTCCGAGGAGGCGCGTCGTAGGCGCGAGCAGTTCGGTCCGAACGACCCCGCGCCCGTGCGTCAGCGCTCCCATTGGGTCGAGCTGCTCTATCAGTTGGCAAATCCGCTCGTGGCGATCTTGCTCGTCGCGAGCGTCGTCTCGATCTTCGTCGGAGAGGTCGTCGACGCGGCGATCATCATCGTCATCGTCTCGATCAGCGTGGCGATTAACTTCGTCCAGACGTTTCGATCTCAGCGTGCTGCGGCCCGCTTGCGTGATGCGGTCGCGCCCACCGCGACTGTCTCGCGCGACGGCACGTTCGCCGACATCTCGCGAGTTGACGTGGTTCCGGGGGACGTCGTGCGGCTGCAAGCTGGCGATCTGGTGCCGGCAGACGCGCGCTTGCTGACCGCCAAGGACCTGCACGTGCAGCAGTCCGCGCTCACCGGCGAGTCGATGCCCGTCGAGAAAGAGGCGAAACTCGGCGACGAGACCGCCGCGACAATGGTGCTCTTGGGCACGTCGGTTGTCAGCGGAACCGCGACGGCGCTCGTCCTCGCGACCGGCGCGCGCACTCAGTTCGGCGACATCGCGACGCGCATCGCGTCTCGACCCCCTGAGACCGAGTTCGATCGAGGCATCAAGCAGTTTGGCTTGCTCATCATGAAGGCGGTCTTCGGCCTCGTGATGTTCATCTTGGTAGTTCGCATCGGCACGCACCGCAGCGCTTTCGAATCCATCTTGTTCGCGGTCGCGCTCGCGGTCGGGCTCACGCCGGAGTTTCTGCCGATGATCACCTCGGTCACGTTGGCGCGCGGGGCCCTGGCGATGGCCAAAAACAAGGTGATCGTGAAGCACCTTTCCGCCATACAAAACTTGGGGAGCATCGATGTGCTCTGCAGCGACAAGACCGGCACGCTCACCACGGGCGTGATGGAGTTCGCCTCGTCGTGCGACCCGCTGGGCACGCCATCCGATCACCCGCTTTGGTTCGGGCGACTCAATAGCAAATACGAAACTGGCATTCGCAGCCCTCTCGACACCGCGATCCTCAAGCGCCCAGAGGCCGCCGACTCGTCGGCTTGGTCGAAGGTGGACGAGATCCCATTCGACTTCGAGCGCCGTCGCCTCTCGGTCGTGATCGGCCGAGACGACGAGCACATCCTCATCACGAAGGGCGCGCCGGAGGGCGTGCTGGAAAACGCCGTCGCGTACGTGGTCGGCGAAGCGGAGTCGCCGCTGACGGACGAGGCCCGCCGTAAGTGCAAAGAGACCTACGAGTCGCTGAGCAAGAGCGGATATCGCGTGTTGGCGGTCGCGACTCGCAAGATGCGCGGCGCTGCGTCGACCCAGGCGAGCTACTCGGCGAAAGACGAGCGAGAACTCTGTCTCGTAGGCTTTCTCGCGTTTGCCGATCCGGAGCGGCCGGGCGCGAAGGAGGCGCTCGCCGCGCTCGCCAAGGACGGCGTGCGCGTGATGATCCTCACGGGCGACAACGAGCTCGTCACGGCGCACGTGTGCGCGGCGGTCGGTCTCGACGTGAAGAAGATCGTGCTGGGCGACGACCTCGAGAGGATGAACGACTGGGCGCTCGCCCAGGTCGCCGAGAACACCACGGTGTTCGCTCGTCTCACGCCGTCGCAGAAAAATAGGGTGATCCTCGCGCTCAAGCACCGCAGTCACGTCGTCGGATACTTGGGTGACGGCATCAACGACGCCCCGTCTTTGCACGCGGCCGACGTCGGGATCTCGGTGTCGACCGCAGTCGACGTCGCGCGCGACGCCGCGGACATCATCTTGCTCGAAGAGGGGTTGCACGTCTTGCACGCCGGCATCCTCGAGGGGCGGCGCGCGTTCGGCAACGTCACGAAGTACCTCCTGATGGGGACGAGCTCCAACTTCGGCAACATGTTCAGCATGGCGGGGGCCTCGGTGTTTTTGCCATTCTTGCCGATGCTGCCGACTCAAGTGCTGTTGAACAATCTGCTCTACGACTTGGCGCAGATCACGATACCCACCGACAACGTCGATCCCGAGGTCATCCAATCCCCGCAGCGCTGGGACATCCGCAAGCTTCGCAACTTCATGCTCTTGGTCGGGCCGATCAGCTCGCTCTTCGACTTCTTGACGTTCTGGGTGCTGCTCCGCTTTTTCCACGCCAATGAGCTGCTCTTCCACACGGGCTGGTTCGTCGAGTCGCTAGCAACGCAGACGCTCGTGTTGTTCGTGATTCGAACTCCGAAGAATCCATTCACGAGCAGGCCCAGCTTGGCGCTCGCGTTGACGACGCTCACGATCGTCGCGGTCGGCGTGCTTTTGCCCTATTCGCCGATCGCTTCACTCCTCGGGTTCGTGCCGCTGCCCGCCGGATACTTCCTATTCCTCGTCGGAGCCACGATCACCTACTTGGGATTGGTGGAGGTCGCCAAGCGACTCCTGGCCAAGACCACGAAGCGTGGAGCGGCACGGCGCGTGCTCTGATGTGTTGGCCATACGAAAGAAGAGTCAACCATGGAACCAGTCGTTCAAACACCGAAGATCAAAGACACGATCGTGATGGGCATCGTCGAGACGCGCTTCGACGCAGAGTTCATTCTGTCGGAGCTCCACGCCGCGGGCTTCGCACCCAACTCGATCTCCGTATTGACGACACACAACAAGGACACCGAGGGTTTCGCGCTCGAGAACAGCACGAAGGCGCCCGAGGGTGCGATCGCGGGTGCCAGCACTGGCGGCGCGCTTGGCGGAGTGTTTGGCCTTCTCGTCGGTGTCGGCGTGCTGATGATTCCTGGTCTCGGGCCGCTGTTTGCGGCGGGTCCATTGTTCGCTGGACTGAGCGGTCTTGCCGTCGGCGCGGCCGCGGGAGGTCTCACGGGCGGTCTCATCGGCTTGGGAATCCCAGAGATCGAAGCGCGCGCCTACGAGGGCAGGGTTCGCAATGGCAATATGCTCATCGCCGCGCACACGCACACGCACGAAGCTGAGAAGGCTGCGAAGTCGATCTTGCGCGCAAGCAAAGCGCACGACGTCTCGACCACCGTCGTCGGCACCAGCAACGTCTAAGCTCGTTCGCGTCGCTCCAACGCGCCGCACCAACGCGCCACACTGAGGCTTGAGAGTGGGCGCTGCGCGTCAGTCTGCAAAGCTCACGTCGACTCGAGCGCTGTTGCAACTGCTTGCGCTAGTCTTCGCTGAATGCCTGAGTCGCACAACGAGCACGGTCGAGCCGGCTGAGTTTGCCTGCATGGTCCTGTCGGCTTGTAAGCACGCTTAGGCGTCTGATCGAAATTACTTGATCAGGTTGGTTGTGGCCGCAACTCATAGTTCCAGTCGCCGTGGAAGTCGTTCCTATACAAAGCGAGCGACC
>JAYVYD010000399.1:0-14955 GCA_043784605.1 Myxococcales bacterium
AGAGGAACTCGAGGTTGTCGAAGATGGGCTGCATCCACGGGTTGAGCTTCTCGTCCACGTCACCGGGCAAGAACCCGATGTCGCGACCGAGCGGCATCACGGGGCGCGACACGAGCATGCGCGTGTACACGCCGTCCTCTACCGTCTTGCGCAGGCCCGCGGCGAGCGCGAGCAGTGTCTTGCCCGTGCCGGCCTTGCCGACGAGCGTGACCAAACGGATGTTCTCGTCGAGCAAGAGATCGATCGCGTAGCTCTGCTCCTTGTTGCGCGGACGAACGCCCATCAAGCCCTCGCGCGGCGTGCGCAGTGCGATGACTTCTTTTTTGCTCGCGTCGTACCGACCGAGCGCCGTGTGCGATGGGTTCGCGCGATCACGCAGGAGCACGCAGCCGTTCGGCGGGATGGCCTCCACCGTCATGGGCAAGCGGCCCTCGTGGAAGAAGTTGTCGATGTCTCCACCGGGGACGTCGATCTCCTTGATGCCCGTGTCGAGATCGGCCTCGACGCGGTTGTTCTCGTAGGTCTCCGCGGCCATGCCGAGCGCGTCCGCACGGATGCGTAGGTTGGTGTCCATCGTGACGAACACCGTGGGCTTGCCGCCGTCCTGCTCTCGCGCGTCGAAGGCGCACTGCAAGATCGCGGCGTCCATCGAGGCGTTGTCGATCGCGCTCGGCAACGTGGGTCGGGTCGAAGGCACGGCGACGCGCAAGGTGCCGCCGCTCTCCAGCGGAACTCCGCCCGCGAGCGAACCGCCCTTCTCGCGAAGATCGTCGAGCAGCCGCGCGATCTGGCGCGCGTTGCGTCCGCGCTCCGAGCCCTCGCGCTTGAACTGGTCGACCTCTTCGATGACGTAGATGGGGATGATGACGTCGTTGTCCTCGAACCTGAATATTGCCCGCGGATCGTGGAGGATGACGTTGGTGTCGAGGACGTAATTTTTCTTCATCAGGCCGCTCGCACTCTACTCCGAGTCCCGTTTGCCGCATACTCGAGAAGATGTTCGCGTGGTCCGAGCTCGACGCCTTGATCTCACATGCCGCGTCGCGCGTGCGGCTGCTCGCTGCGGTGACGCCCGTGAACGCCGCCCTCGAGCGGCGAAGGCTGATTTCGGCCGCGAACGCGAATGCGCCGCTCACGCCACGCTGGGAGTACGCGACCGCCTGCGATGACGGGTTGGGCCGGGCGTTGGAGGTCGCCGCGGTCCAAGCACCGAAGCTCCTGCCGAGCGCGCTCGCCAAGGTCTATCTCGCGCGCATCACCGAGCTCGACCTCGAGCGCAGAGTCACTCTCGCCGCAGGCAAGCAAGACCTCGCGGCGCTCGCTCGCGAGCGGTTCGGAGCCGCAGGAGGAGAGGCGCTAGCGCTCGCCTCGCGCTGGTCACGGGAGCGGCCGACCTGCACGGACGAGCCGCTCGTACGCACGGACTCGCACCAGCCGTCCTCGTTGCTCTCGGTGATGCGTGCGCGCGTCGCACACCTCGGTATCGACTTTCGTGTCGTGGTTCACACATCGCTCGCGTCGCTCGCAGCAACAGGCGAGAGCACGATCTATGTCGCGGCCGATCGCTACACGAGCGCGTCAGTGACGAACCGCACCGCGCTACACGAGACCCTGGCGCACGCGCTACCTCGCTGGCGCGCCAGAAGTCAGCCGCTCGGCGTGTTCTCGTTCGGCACGGCTCGCGGCCAAGACGACCAAGAGGGCTATGCCCTGGCGCTCGAAGATGCCCACGGCGTGATGGACTCTTCGCGCAGGCGAGAGCTGGGCGCGCGACACGAGGCCGCGAGAGCGATGCGACAGGGCGCGAACTTTCACGAGGTCGTCACGAGCCTGCGCGAGCTGGACCATGAGGCACCTGCGGCGGTCGCGATCGCCGAACGCGTGTTCCGCGGCGGCACGGCGACGCGCGAAGGGCTCGGTCGTGAGGCGATCTACTTGGCCGCCTACGCTAGAGTGCGAGCCGCGAGCGCGAAGGATCCGGGCATCCTGGACGTGCTCGCGTCGGGTCAGGTGTCGGTGCGCGCAGCACCCATGTTGAAGCGGCTCATGGCCCCGGCAGACACGCGCCCGTCGCGGGACCGCCGCCAATCGGTGTAATCTTCACGCACTTGTAGCCGGTCCGGCAGGGCGAGGGGCTGCACGCCAATAGGCAATATCCCTTACCGCCCAGGTTGCCACAGACCGCCTTGCGCCCGACGCCGTTCGGATCAGAAGGGCACGCGGTCTTGCTGTCGCACTGGACGGTGCACATCCCGGCTGGCGCGTTCACGGCGCAGGTCCCGCCCTGCACCGCACTGCACATCGAGTCGCCGCAGCACGCCTCACCGATCCAACCGCCGCCACCGCGACCCGTATAACCGACTTGGATGGCGTAGAGATTCCAGACATTGAAGAACATCCAGTTACCGCCTGCGGCACCCTTCGCGACCACCGGCGCATACTGATAGAGCGCGGCCGTCGCCTCGCTCGCGGGCGTCACGATCACGTCGTCGAGTGTGACACTCGCCTTGCCGACTGCCCAGCCGCCCACCGTGACGCCGCTCGGTCCGCACGTCTGCGACAAGCTAGAGCGAAGCGCGAGGCCGAGGCAGTCGACCTGCTTGTCGAAGCCCCCCAAAGAGGGATCGCAAACGGCGCCCCCCCCAGGGCAGCCACACCCGAACGCGTACTCGACCTTGGAGGGTGGCGACGGATAGTTCGAGGCCGCCACCAACCCCTGGTCGACCTCCGCCCGCACCAAGAACACGAGTGGATTGATTTGATACCGCTCGGACGCCAGCGCGATCGCCTCCGACGCGCGAATGCCCCCTGAAACATAGGTCGTCAAGAAGCTCGGGTGACCGTAGGGCGTCTTCTCGAGAAACTGCTGCACCGAGATCGCCGTCGAGAAATTCTCCGAGTCCGTGAATGCCGCACTGTTGACGATCAGATTGGCATCGAACGGTAAGTCTGCCGGCGCGAGGTCGAGCGGCTCCACGGAAGGGTCGGGCGTCGCCTTCGCGCACGCCGCAACCACTGCGAGCCAGAACAAGAGACGCACGCGATGATCATGCACTACTGGACGTAAACCGGAAAGCTCGTCCACGCGGCTCCGTCGCGGTTGTCGTGCACGACAATCCACACCTCGCCGTTCCCGGCGACGCTCGGCGCGATGAAGCGATTGGCCGAGCCGTCCACACGCCCGCTCGAGGGGTCGAACAGGATCCGCGAGGGGCTCTTGGTCTTGTCGATGGTGTGAAAGTACGCGGCCCAGATCTCCTCGTGGCGCGTCGCAGTGTCGCTATCGCTGTTGCCGAGCACCAGCTCCCAGCTCGAGTCGGGCACTTCGACGTTCACGGCGTGCTCGCAGTCGCTCTCGGTCTTGGAGGTGCACCGCGGAACGACGACACCTTGACTGAGCACTACCGGTTTGCCGTCGAACGTCACGCGCTCGATGACCGGATTCGCATTGGTGATGTCGTCATACGCATAGACGCGATTAAACCCAAACACGTAGTCGTCGGGCCCCAATTGATTGCCAGTCTCGTCGAAGCAGCCGAGCGGAAGCGTCTGCCCACTCACGTTCGCCGGATCGATTGGCAGCAACCGAACGCCGCCGGTGCACGCGATGTAAAAGCCAATCGAGAGGCCATAAGGCGCGGGCGCGCCCTGCACTATGGGGTGTGATGTGACTGCGTTCGCCGGCACGGGGATAGTGAATTTGGAGCCCTCTTGCAGGCACGCCGTGACGTCCTTCGTCTGTCCGAGCGCGGCGATCCCGAGGCACACCAGCCCCGGCGGCGTGTCGGGCGGTAGCGGTAGCCCCTTTCGCTTGAGCTCGCCGAGCTGCGCGAGCTGGGACCCGAGCTGCGCGAAGCACGCATAATAGAGATCGGCGCGCGGGTTGTTGCAGACCCAAGGAAGCCAATAGACATGCATCGCGAGCGTCCGATCCGCGCGCGCATCGACCGCGAGCGCCTCGACGTTGACGGTGTCTCCAGGTTTCGCAAATGGCTTATCGGCGATAGTGGCCAATACGCGAACGCTCGTCAGCTTGGACACGGGGTCAAAATCGCCAGAGTTGCAAGCTAGGGTCGCGACGATCACGCAAAGTGTCATCCGGAGCGCAGCGAAGGACCCCCAAGGAGCGAACGTAGATCGATTGGGACAGACGAGACCCTTGGGCTCCGTCGCTCCGCTCAGGATGACATGTGCAGGGTTGGGCGCGCGCATTAGAACTCTCCTCGCATACCCAAGCTCGGCAAAATCGGCAATCCGGTCGCGTACGAGCGCTGCGTGTAGTTGTAGTTGTAGCTCACGCCTTCGACGTTGCCTTGATTGTAGATGTTCTGAACGTCCAGATAGACCCCCAATTGCCAAGCCTTGAACTTCCAGGTCTTGTCGACGCGTAAATCGAGCTGGTGATAGAGCGGCAGTCTCTCTCCGTTGGGAGGATAAGCGCGTTGCGCCAAGTAGGTGCCGGCGTTCGCGTCGTAAAACCCATAGGTGCTGGGGGTGAATAGGTTGCCGGACACCAAGCGGAAGCGCGCGCCAAACTCCCAGCCGCCGCCCAACCTGTAGCTGCCGAGGACCGTCAGGATGTGAGTCTGATCGAAGGCCGCCAATCGCACCGCGTCTTGCGGAGTGTCTTGTCTCTCGCTCCGCGAGAGCGTGTAGGCGATCCAGCCGAAGAAGTGCGCGTCTGGCTTGTAGCGAATGAGCGTTTCCAGCCCATAGACGCGCCCTCGTCCGTCATTGAGGTGACCGGCCGTGACGAGGTGGTCCAATTGCTTGTAAAAACCCTCGACCGAGATCTCCAAGTATTTGGTGATCTCGCGTTCGCCACCCACCGAATATTGCAATGCGCGATTGGAGAGCAACCCCTTTTGGCCGAACACTGCGAGGCTGTCTTGAGGCTGCGGCGGTTGATAAAATACGCCGACTCCCGCTTTGATCGTGGTTCGCGGGAACGTGGGTCCGAGGTCTTGTCGCGCGACGATGCGGGGCGCGAGATCGAAGGTCTTCGTGTCTTTGGAGTAGTCGAGTCGCACGCCAGGGACGAGGCGAGTCCCCTTGAAGGGAGTAATCTCGAACTCGGTATAGAGGCCTGGCCGGTAGAGGGTGCTGTTGAGGTTGATCTCGAGCGGCGGTCTGCTGAGGCCCGGACCCCCGGGCGGCTCGCCCGGTCTCGGTAGGGGAGGCAGCCGCGCGCTGACCGTGTACGGCGACTCGAGCATGTCCATTCCGAAGTTGGCGACGAGCCCTGGCGCGACCTTCTGCGTGAGCTCGAAGCGACCGGTAATGGGATAGGTCGTCAGCTTGAAGAAGACGTCGCCGAGAGTGAAGTCGACGAAGTCACTGCCCACCGCCGCATTGAGCTTCACCTCGGTCGTCGGCGAGAGCCTGTGGCGATAGAGGCCTTGGATGCGGAAAAACCCGGTGTGCGCGCTGATGCCGCCGGCGATCCCGGGGTCCGACGCGTTCGGGTCTTTGATGAGCACGTCGAGGCGATCGTCCGAGCCGAAGAACATCAGGCGGAACGACTGGTCCTTGCTCCAGCGCTTCTCGAGGACGGCTTGATAATCGTAATAGACGGGGGCCGTCGTGACGCCCGCGCCGGTCGCCTCGAGTACCGGCTTCAACCAAGTATCGACCCACGATCGACGGCCCGCGACCGAGAAGCTCCAGCCGGCGCCGATCGGTCCCTCCGCGAGCAAGCGCACGTCGATCAGATCCACCTGCGCGAGGCCGTGGAGCTTGTCGCTCTTCGGAGCTCGCACGGCGACGTCGACGATGCCGCCGAGCGCGCGGCCATACTGCGCGCTGAAATTACCCGGGTAGAAATCGATGCGGTCGAGCAGCTCCGTGGGGATGACGCTCGAGAGTCCGCCGAAGTGATAGACGAGCGGGATGGGCGTGCCGTCCACGAAGATGAGCGTGTCTTGAGGCGCAGCTCCGCGTACGACGAGCAATCCGGCGAGGCCCGGCGGACGCGCCACGCCAGGCAGGTTCTGTAGCGCCCGTAGCGCGTCGCCGTTCGATCCGGGGATGCGCAAGAGCTCGCGCGCCTCGAGCGTGCGCTTGGTGACCTCGCGCGGAGGCCTCGTGCCGCGCACGACGACGTCCTCGACTTCGCCTGCTGGCGTGTCCTGGCGTTGACCGGGCGCCGTCTTGATCGGCGCCGTGGTCTTGTCGGCGTCCAGACGAAGGCGCTCCGAGATCTCCGAGCCCGGCGCCAGATCTTCGTCTGCGCTGATTGGCAAGTATCCGGACGCGCTAGCCTCTAGTCGATAATTGCCAAAGACCAAGTCTGGTATCGCGAAGGTTCCGGCAAGGGTGGTCTGCGCGCTCGCCACCGCGACTCCGTCCTTCTTCACGGTGACGGTGACCCCGCCGATGGGCTTGTTGGTCGCGCGCTCGGCGACCTTGCCGACGATGCGCCCCGGCGGGGGCGCGAAGGAGTAAGCGTGCTTGAATTTGGCCCGAATCGGCTGGCCGTTCTTCGTGGCGGGTTTGTAGTGGAGCGTCTTGGCAGCCGCGATCGCCGCCTCGTCAAAGCCGTGGCCTTGAGGCGCCGGCACCGTCGCGTCGACGACGTTGCCCTCCGGGTCGATGACGACGACCACGGTCACCGTCACGACCTCACGCACGCCATCTTTCAGCGCCTGCTCTGGGTAGGCGGCGCCCTCGTCCCTATCCAGGATGGGGAGTGTGATGCTCGGCGCCTGGGGTGCTGGAGGTGCCGGAGGATCGTCCTTGGCCTTCGTGACCGCGGCGCCTTGCCCACCGCCGTACGGCGCGTCCTGCGCCCACGCCGCCTCGACGCAGAGGAGCGCCCCGACGGCGAGAGCAGAGACCAATCGAGCGCGAGCCATCGACGGGCGAAGAACTAGTCGGCGGGCGTTCGCGCTGCAACCGTTGGTCGGCGGCGCTTTTTCCCGTCACGCCCCCGCGGCCTCTGCGATAATCCCCGTATGTCCTACAACGACATCATGGCGCTCGGCCCGAAGTTCAAGCTGCTCGTCGGCTTCGCGTTCTTGCTCGCGATCGTCGCCGTGTTTCAGCGGGCGATGCAGCAGAAGGTCGCGCCGCCGGACGCGTTGCGTTTGAAGGTGCGCTACGACGGCATGCTCGAGACGATCGAGATCGTAGCGGCGCGCCTCCTCAAGGAGCACCCGGAAGACGACGACTTGGCGGCGACCAAGCGCATTCGCGACGAGCTCATGAGGAGCAAGCTCACCAACTGCGACAACTTCGAGGCGACGATCATCACCGTCGTCAAGCGCATGCGAGGCAACCGCGACGAACCGGGCTCGATCCAGAAGTGGACGGACTGAGGTCTCGTGCGCGCCATCTTTTTCGGCACACCCGAGTTCGCCGTTCCCTGCCTCGAGGCGCTACGTGAGATCGCCGACGTCACGCTCGTCGTCTGTCAGCCCGACCGACCCGCGGGGCGTGGGCTCACGATCACGGCGCCACCCGTCAAGCAGCGCGCGCTGGAGCTCGGGCTCACGGTCACCCAGCCGCTGAAGGTCCGAACGGGAGAGCTCGCAGCGCTCGTGCGCGAGCAGAGGGCAGACGTGGCGCTCGTCGTGGCGTACGGAAGGATCCTTCCGGAGGACGTGTTGCGCGGCCCGCGGCTCGGGTGCGTGAACGTCCACGCGTCGATCCTCCCGAAATACAGGGGAGCGGCGCCGATCACCTGGGCGATCGTGAGAGGCGAGATCGAGAGCGGCGTCGCGTTGATGCAGATGGACGTCGGGATGGATACTGGGCCCGTGTTCGAGATGCGCACGCTCCCCATTGGCGATGAGGAGAGCGCCGGTGAGCTATCGCCGCGCCTGTCATTGCTCGGTGCGACGATGGTGCGCGAGACGTTGCGCCGTGTCGCGCGCGGAGAGCTCGAGGCCCGCGCGCAAGATCACGCGATCGCAACGGCGGCGCCCATCCTCGAGAAGGCTCACGGCAAGCTCCTTTGGTCGATGGACGCCGCGTGCATTCACGATCACGTCCGCGGCATGAGCCCATGGCCTACGACCTTCACCACACACGCGGGTAAGCGCGTAATCGTGCACGAGACCCGCATCTTCGGCGAGGCCCCCGCGAGCGCCGCTCCCGGCACCGTCGTCATCGCTGATAAGTCACGCGTCGTGGTCGCGTGCGGCGGCGGGAGCCCTCTTGGCTACGTTCGCGCGCTGCCGCTGAAGCCGCGATGCATCGAGCTCGTGCGCGTACAGCTAGAGGGCAAGAAGAAGACGTCCGCTGGCGAATGGTTCCTCGGCCGCGGAGTTCATCAAGGCGATCGTCTCGGCAGCTGACAGTGGGTGCTGACCGCTCAGGGCGGAGTCTTCCGCTCAAGCAGGCCGTTTTTTGCATGAATAGCGTACAAATTCGCGGAGACCGAATGTGCACGTAAATCACCAGTTAGCTTGCCGCACACGAGCAAGCGGGTGCTAGTAGCGCCACCTCAAGTCGATGCGCGGAACCATCCTTTGCCTCACACTCTCTCTCGTCGCGTGCAGTGGCGGGGATCCTCTCGGCGGTCCGTATGGCGGCACCGCCGATCCCACCGCGCCCAACGGACACCAGAGTGGCGATTCGTCTGCGCCGAGCGATCCCTCCAACCCGTCTGACCCGCAGAGTGGGACAGACTCGGGCTCCAAGAGCACGAACAACGGTCCGCCCGGAACTGACGCCGGCAACAACAACAACAACAACAACAAGTCCGACGCGAGCCAGCAGCAACCTCAACCGCCAACGTGGACGCAGGTCTGGACGAACTACCTGCAGAGCGGCACGAAGGGCAACTGCAAGAGCAGCTGTCACAGTCAGATGGGCTCGCCGTCGGCGGCGTTCATCTGGCTCAAGGGTCGCGGATACATCAACGGGCCGTCGTCCCTACTGATCGATTCGTCACAGTCTTGCCTCTCCTGGTACGGCGGAAACATGCCGCCGAGCGGACCGAACTCTTGGTCCGCCGCATCGACTGACATGGCCGCTTGGGTCAAAGCCGGCGCGCAGAACAACTGAAAGACAGAGACATGAAGCGCATCCCGCAGCTCACGGTACTCGCAGTCCTCTTGTCTGCTTGTACGCACGTCGCTCCCTACGAGCGTGCGCGGCTTGCGCACCCGAGCATGACCGCGGATGGTCGCGGTGCGGGCGAGTCGCACGTCTACGCCGTTCACGAGGGCGCGACGGGCGGTGGGCCTGTCGCCGAGAGCGGCTGCGGCTGCAACTGAGCGTTGCGAGCGGCTCAACTTAGTTCTGTCCAAAGAGTCTTCCGGAGCTACGAATGCGCGGCGCTCACGCCAAGCGATACGGGACGGTGTGCCCAAGCGCCGTCGTGGTCATGCTGTTCTCCGGCGCGTTCGCGTCAGTGAGCGCCGACGTCCGCGCGGACGAAGCAGATGCAGGCGCTGCTGCCCCCAAGCTCGAAGACACCGCTCGCAAGCGCGCGACGCTCGAGACTGCGGCTTACACGGACTCGAACAACGTCTCGGTGCTCACTCCCTCCGTGGGCTTCGGCGTCGAGAACGTCGCGACGGGTGCGGCCGTGAAGGGCTCGTATTTGGTCGACGTCGTGAGCGCCGCGTCGCCTGACATCGTGTCCACCGCCTCGCGCCGCTGGACGGAGGTCCGTCATGCGGGTTCGCTGGCAGCGCAGTACAAGCCGCGCGACTTTGGGCTCACGGCCGCAGCCTCGTTCTCGAATGAGCCGGACTATCTCTCGTATGGAGGTGGAGCCGGGCTCAATCACGACTTCGACGAGAAGAACTGGACCTTGAGCTTCGGCTTCGGGTTCAGCCGCGACACGATCGGGCGACACGGGACGCCTTTCTCCGTGTTCTCTCGCGAGCTCGATCGCGGCTCGTTCCAGGCCGGAGCGGCGTGGGTGGTCAATCCGTCGACGCTGGCGTCGCTGAGCCTCGATGTCGTGATCGAGAACGGCGATCAGTCCAAGCCCTACCGCTACATTCCGATGTTCACGCCGACGAACGCTGCCGGGGCTCAGAAGGGCGCGTCGCTCGGTTGGGTGACGAGTCATCGATTGCCCGAGAAGCCACTCGAGCAGCTCCCGCTCACGCGAAGGCGCATCGCACTCTCGTCTCGCCTCGCCCACCGCTTCGATGGCTCCACGCTCAAGCTGGACGAGCGGCTCTACCTCGACACGTGGGGTCTGTTCGGCTCCACCACCGACGTGCGTTGGATCTTCGACGCGGGCAAGCGCTTCAACCTCGGTCCCCATGGACGCTTTCACGTGCAGAACGCGGTCTCGTTTTGGCAGCGCGCATACGTAGCGACGCCCGCGCCGATTTGGAACCTGCCCGAGTTTCGCACTGGCGACCGCGAGATGGGTCCGCTGTTTACCGCGACTGGCGGGCTCGCGATGGCCGTGTTTCTAGGCGGATCGTCGGAGCCGAGCACTTGGGCGCTCAAGCTCCAGGTGGACGGGATGTACACCTCGTTCTTGGACGACCTGTTCGTGACCTCGCGCACGGGCGTGATCGGCACGCTCTCGGTGGAGGCAGAGCTATGAGGTTCTTCTCGCTATTCGTATTGCTCGGTTCGGTCTCGTGCGCGGACCCAGTGCGCGACGACGCGATCGCCGCGCTCGGCCCGGAGACGAGCGCCCCTGGTCCGCTGCATCGCCCCGGACAACCCTGCGCGCTCTGCCACGACGGAAGCACGGCCCCCGAGTTCGCGATCGGCGGGACCGTCTTCGCGACTCAAGGCTCCACCGATCCCGCGGTGGGCGCGACCGTAGAGCTCGACGATCTCGGCGGCAACGCCATCTGCAAGACGCTGACGAACGCCGCGGGCAACTTCTTCTTGCACGCGATCAGCTGCAATCTGTCGGGACCGTTCAAGCCGAAGGTCATCCTCGGAGACGTGGAGGCCGACATGACCTCTCGCGTGGGACGCGATCGATCCTGCGCGACCTGTCACAAAGGCGTCGCGCGCACAGCCAAGACCGTCGAGGGTGTGTACCTCAATGTCGGAGGCAACTGAGGATGAGTCGTCGTCCTCAATTGGCAGGTTCTGTCCGAGCGCCCCGCAGGGTCGTCTCGGAGCTGTTGAGTCGTCAATTGTCGTCGCCTTCGGCGAACGACAACGCTTGGTGGAGGGCTTTGCCCCGTCAATTGTCGTCGCCTTCGGTGAACGACAACGCTTGGTGGAGGGCTTCGCCCCGTCAATTGTCGTCGCCTTCGGTGAACGACAACGCTTGGTGGAGGGCTTTGCCCCGGCAATTGTCGATAGTCACTCTCCTCTTGTCGCTGATTACTGCGGTGATCGTCGCGTGCGGAGGTCCCTCGCTCGACTCACGGATTGGCATTCGTGCGCCGCCTCGCGATGAGTTTGCGCCGCTCGCGCAGGTGATGGTTCACCGCTGCGGCTCGCTCGATTGCCACGGTCAGTCCACGCGCAACCTCGTCATTTGGGGATGTGAAGGGCTGCGGCTCGATCCCAAGGACGCCGGCCTCGCTCCGGTCTGCCGCAAGAACGGCGGCGTCGACACGACAGCGACGGAGCTCGATGCGACCTATGAGTCCCTCGTCGGCCTGGAACCGGCCGTGATGAGCGCCGTCGTCGGCGGGAGGGGCACCCACCCCGAGCTTCTCACGTTCATGCGAAAGGCGCGTGGAGACGAGGCCCACAAAGGCGGCAAGCTGTGGAGCCCCGGCGACAGAGCCGATCAGTGCGCCGTCTCGTGGTTGGCCAGCGCCACCGACACGCAAGCCTGCGCGGACGCGCTCGTAGACGCGCCATGATCGCTCGCGGCGCGCGCATCGTCGCCTGGTTGCTCGCGCTCGTCGCATGCCTTGGGTGGACGTGCGTCGCTCTCGCGGCGAATTCGAAGGCCGAGCAGACCGCGAAGGACGCGTTGACGAAGGGCGCGGCCGACTACGCCGCCGGGCAGTTCGACCGTGCGCTCTCGCGTCTCGACAACGCTCTCGAGGCGTGCGGAGCGAGCAAGTGCGACGACGACACTCGCGCGTCTCTGCTTCGCGACAAGGCGGTGATGCAGGCGCGGAAGGGGGACGCTTCAAGCGCGATCGCGACGTTTACCGAGGCGCTCGCGATGGCTCCCGGCATGCAACTACCACGCGCTTACGACGCGCCATCCGTGCGCGCCGCGTTCCTCAAGGGCAAAGCCGCTGCAGCGAAGGCGCAGCCGCCGGATGGTGAGTTCAGCCATAAACCTTGGCTCGAGCAGCGCGTCGGAACTCCGCTACCGATCTACGCCGAGTACGACGGCAAGATCTCGCGCATCGTAGTTCGATATCGCGCGCCGGGCGACGACGAGTACAAGCGCCTCGACTTGCGCAAGATGGGAAGCGGCTGGGCGGGAGTCATCCCATGCCTCGCGATGGACGAGGGCGTGCTCCGCTACTACCTCCAGGGACTCGACGAGGACGGTCTCCCCGTCGCGACCTCCGGCGACAAGAACCGACCGTACAGAGTCACGGTGCAGGAAGAGATCGAAGGTGTCGCGCCGCACCTACCCGGCCGTCACGCGCCCAAGCCGTGCGCGGAGAACGGCTGCGAGAAGGACCCGCCTGCGTGTGGAGCCGAGCCAACGGCAGCGCCCATTGCGCATGACGACGAAGCGAAAGGACTGCCTGGCGAGTTCGCGCGCGTGTGGGTCGGAGTCGCGGGCGCTGCGGGCTTTGCGCTTCGCGGCAGCGCAGGCGACGCGTGCTTGCTCGTCGCGGGTAAGCCTACAAACTCGGCCTACTACTGCACCGCACCGGACGGCTCGACGGACTTCCCTTCGAGCGCGGAGAACGACAGCCTCTCGCGCGGCACCGCGGGAAGTGCGAGCGCGGGCGTCTCACCGTCCGCGCTGCGCGTGATGCTCTCGTTCGACGTCGCGGCCACGAAGAACCTCATGATTGGCGCGCGGGTGGGCTACGTGCTCGGCACGTACGCTGGGCAAGCGGCGAAGAACGACAGCAAGATATTGCCTATTCCGCTCCACGCAGAGCTGCGCGGTACTTGGGTATTCGGTGACTCCCCATTTTCGACTGAGGGCTTCGCGCCGCTGATGATGGTCGCGCTCGGCACGACGCGCATCGACGCGGACACGACGGTATTGGTCAATCGCAAGGGTATCGCGGGACAGCACCCCGAACTCGCGTGGACAATGGGCGGACCCTTCTTTGCGGGAGTCGGCGGAGGCTTCCGCTATGCGTTCTCTGCGCGCGTGGGCTTCACCACGATCCTGCGCGTCGACGTCCCGTTCGGCGGCGGTGGCATCGTGCCTGCGGCGAACCTCGAGGCCGGCCTGCAATACGGGTTCTAGATGAGCCCGCGATGCCTCGAGCTCGTGCGCGTACAGCTCGAGGGAACGAAGAAGACGTCCGCGGGCGAATGGTTCCTCGGCCGGGGCGTCGAACCGAACGACGTCCTCGGTGCGTAAGCGACGGCGCGTGCTCTACAGGCACGTCACGTTGAGCGTCGCGTCCACGCCGCTGATCTTACCGCCGGGGTCCGCGGTGCACGTCAAGTTGGCCGGTTGCGAGAGCACGGTCACGGCGAACGCGCTTCCGTCGCTGCTCTGGGTCGCGAACGAGTAGGTACCGTCGACTGAAGCGGGCAGGTCGTCCGCGCCGTTGTCTTGGAGCACGAGCCCTGAGCCCTGCTCACCCGCAACCGCGACCTTGACCTTGACCGTGTACATGTTCGTCGTGCACGTGATCGAGACGTTGGTGACATCCGATGACACCGTCATGTCCGCGCCCTTCGCGGCGACACAGGTCTGGGTCGGCCCGCGCTCGTTGACCGCGAGATCGCTCAGTAGAGCCCGTACCCTCGGCCGAGCATCTCGGTGAACAGGTTGCACATCACGTGGAACGCGATGGACGCGCCGACGCCTCCGGTGCGCGCGCGCATCCAGCCGAAGACGAGGGAAGGGAAGAACACGGCGAGCCGCGCCGGCGCGTGGATGGTCAAGACATGGCCGATCGCGAATATGGCACTAGCGATCAACAGCCCTGGTCCTACCCGAGCACCGAAGAGGTTCAGTTTTGCCTCGAAGGCGTCGTCGAAACGAGTCTGGAGATAGCCTCGATAGAACGCCTCTTCTGGCAGCGCGACCAACACGACTTGGCCCAAGACGAGGTTGGCCGTCTCCCACGGCTGCAGAGCGATGGAGAAGTGCTCGCCCGGCTTCCACCACCAGCGCCAACCGAAATAGAACATGGGGAACGAGACCGCCGCGAACGCGAGGGCCCAGCCTATCGCGCGCAATGCTTGACCCATCAATGGTCGAAAGGCGATCGGTGCGCCGAGCATGAGCCCGCCGAGACTGACGCCGCAGCGCTTGACCTCGTCGTCTGCGCGACGCCACACGAGGCCCCATACAGCAGCCAAGAATACGAGCCCCACGAACGTGCCGGAGTGATCCTTCGGGACGAACATGGTTCCGATCGTCACCACTACCGTGACGAACACGGCCGAGCCGGCGGCCTCGATCAGCGGCGCGCGGCGCATGTCAGGGAGCGCAGACGAGCTTGCTCACGAACGCCTCGGTGTGGCCCGCTTCGACGTCTTGCCACGCGAGGTACCACTCGCCCTTCTTGCCTGCGACGATCGTGGGTCGGCTCGTGTCTGCCGTGATCTTGGCGAAGGTGCTCGGTGTCGCGACGCCGTCGCGCGTGAGCGTGCCGACTCTGATGGTCCCTTTTTCGTAATAGGCGACGAGGACCTGACCCTCGGCCGACACGCCGAGCGAGGGGCGGCTGCCGTTTTGCGCGAACTTCTTGCGCCAAATCACCTTGCCCTGCGACGGCTCCACGAGAGCCGCCCACGCGCCGGTGCTGTTGTTCATTCCCTCGCCGTTCCACACCACGAAGCAGCCCTCGGTGCCGCACTCGATGGCGGGCGCGTCTCCGGGAACCCTGTCTTCGCTGACGGGTTTGACGTCGCCGAGTTCGCGATCTTTCTTGGGCTTGCCGATCACGGTCGGCT
>JAYVYD010000400.1:0-15917 GCA_043784605.1 Myxococcales bacterium
GCCGCGGTTGTCTGCGATGAAGCGAGGACGCCGCATACAATTGATCATGTGCCGTAAGCGGCCCTAAAATCAAGCGCGGGTGCGACAATTCTTGTCGCACGCTGCATAGCGTTGCGCCTCTGCCGTTGCGACCGCGCCCTTTCTTTCCGCAAGGCGCTCTGACAGAACAGACGCGGCCCGTGGCTCGGAAAGACAGTCGCGCGGTGAGGTCGCCGGCGCCCATGGCGCGCCTGCTATGCTCACACCCGTCATGAGCGAGCGCCCGAAGGTTCCTCGACGTCACGTCGACGAATTGCGCGGCGCGACCAAGCTCGCGATCGAGGCGACGCGCGGCGTGACCGAGCTCGTCGAGGCCATGCACCGCGACATCGCGTCGGGGCCACGCGTACTCGGCAGCCCCCTCGCCAAGCCCGCACGCGTGCTGACTGGGCTCGTGTACGGGAGCATCAAGGGAGTGACCAACCTCATCGGCGCGGGCGTGGACGCGGCGCTCGCGAGACTGGCGCCCGTCCTTGGCGAGAGCGCTCCGGGTCGAGAGCGGGAGGCCGTACTCGCGGCGCTCAACGGCGTGCTCGGCGATTATCTGCAGGAGACGCACAATCCACTGGCGATTGTGATGAGTCTCCGCGTGGACGGTCAATCGCTGGAGCTCCAACGCGAGGTGCTCGCGAAGGAGTTTCCCGACAACGAGACGAGGCTGCTCATCCTCGTGCACGGGTCGTCCATGTGCGATGGACAGTGGCAGCGAAACGGTCACGACCACGGCGCCGCGCTCGCCGAGAAATTCGGTCTTCGACCGATATACGTTCAATACAATAGCGGGCTGCACGTCTCGACCAACGGTGCAGAGCTCGCGGGGCTGCTCGAACAGCTCGTCTGCGCGTGGCCGGTGGACGTCGAGGAGATCGCGTTGTTGGGTCACAGCATGGGCGGGCTGGTGGCGCGGAGCGCTTGCGTCTCGGGCGAACGCGCAGGACATGCGTGGCGGCGTAAGCTCCACAAGATGGTGTTCTTGGGCACACCGCACCACGGCGCACCACTCGAGCGTGGCGGCCAGTGGCTGCACTTCTTGATGGGGATTAGCCATTACAGCGCGCCGCTCGGAAGGCTCGCCAAGATCCGGAGCGCGGGCGTCACCGACCTGCGATATGGAAATGTGCTCGACGAGCACTGGCGAGGATTGGATCGCTTCGCGCTCGGCAAAGACAACCGAACACCGCTGCCCTTGCCGACGGACGTGGACTGTTTCGCGATCGCGGGCACGACCTCTTCGACGATGAGCGCGCGCCTCCCCGGCGACGGCCTCGTCCCGATCGACAGCGCCCTCGGCACGCATGCGCGCGCGGAGCTCACGTTGGACTTTCGCGAGGACCGTCGCTTCATCGCGATGGGGACGGGCCACTTGGACCTGCTCGATAGCTCGCTCGTCTTCGACCGCGTGCGCGATTGGTTCGGCTAGGGGTTTGGTCTATGGTGCGCGCCAATGAGGTCGAGCATGGGGATGCGTCGCGCTTGGGTGTTGGTCGTCTTTGTGTTGGCGCTTGGCGCTTGCAAGAAGCCAAAAGCAGGCGAGCCGTGCAAGACAGACGGCAAGCAGATCTGCGCTGACAAGGCCTCGTCGATCGTCTGTATCGACAGCAAGTGGGAAGCCCTCCCCTGTCGAGGCGTGACCGGCTGCATGACGACCGCCGGCGACGTGAGCTGTAGCAACGAGGCTTACAACGACGGCGAGCCGTGTGACATCGCGAGCGACAAGTTCGAGTGCACGCCCGACAAAAAGGCGATGGTCAAGTGCGAGGGCAAGCACTGGAAGATGATCGACAAATGCCTCGGCCCGGCCGGCTGCGTGTCGAGCTCGAGCGAGGTCAGCTGCGACGACAGCGTCTCCGAGCTCGCCGCTCCCTGCGTCCCGGAGGGTGATCCGGCGTGCTCGGTGGACGGCAAGCAAATGCTGAAGTGCAAGGACAGCAAGATGGCCGCGCACCTCAACTGCCGTGGCGTGCACGCGTGCCGCAAAGAGGGTGACAAGATCGACTGCGACGATTCACTGGCCCTACTCGGCGACCCCTGCGTGGACGACGGCGATCCCGCGTGCAGCGTCGACAAGAAGTCGATGCTCAAGTGCAAGACCAAGAAGATGGTCGAGTCCAAGAAGTGCAAGGGCGGCTGCACCGTGATGCCCGACACCATCGAATGTAATTAGGGTGGCGGTTTGCGCTGTACAAAGGTCTGGCTCCTCATCTGCCACCCTAATTGGTTTGGGTTGGGGTTAGAGCGTCATCATTTCCAGGGTGGATTTTGCGTAGCGGGCGGCTACGGCTAGGGTGTCTTCGGCTCCGGTTGGGGTGCGGGCTACGGGTGGGGCTACTTCCATGACGTCGCCGGCTTCGATGCCGATTTCGCGGCCCAGGCGTTCGATGAGCTCGACGACGAAGTCTGGCTCGAGGCCGTTGGGTTCGGGCGTGCCGGTCGCGTTGGCGAAGCGCTCGTCGGTGCCGTCGATGTCGTTCGAGAAGTAGACCGAGCGCACGCCCGTCGCCTTCACGTGATCCAAGATCACGTCGAGGGCGCGCTTGGGATCGCGCAAGCACTCGTCGGCCCAGATTTGGCGTACGCCGCGCGTTGTCTCCCAGTGCGCGCGATCGTGACGCGTCGCGCGGATGCCGACCTGCACCATGCGGCCCTTGCCGCCGATGAGCGCGTTGGCGTGGTGAGACCACGTCGCAAAGCAGATGCGGACGCCGAGGCGCTCCTCGAGCAGATCCGTGTGCGCGTCGATCTGCACGATGCCGAAGCCAGGACGCGCCGCGTGGAGCGCGCTCGTCACGGGCCACGCACAGGAGTGGTCGCCGCCGAGCACGAAAGGCTTCACGTTGGGCGCGAGCTCGAACACGCGAGCGAGTGCGCGCTCGGCGATCGACAGCGGCGATACGGGCAGGTGCGCGCCGATTTCGTCGTACATCGCGTGGCGTGAAGCTGCGATCTGCGACGGCGCGAGCATGTCGTCGTGGAGCAACTGCGGCACGACGAAGACGTCGCCGATGTCGACGATCCCGCGCGCCTGACACCACAAACTCCAATCGCCATAGTGCTTCATCAGCGCCGCGCGAATGTGCTGCGGGCCCATATTTGCGCCGCGCAGAAAGCCCGCGCCGACGTCCGAGGGGATGCCCATCATCACGACGCGCGCGTCGTGAACGCGGTCGATGGCCGCGTAGAAGCTCTCGCGCACCTCGGAGTCGCTAGTTGCAGAATACAACTTTCGCTGCATCGCCTCCTGCTCCGCCTTGCCGGTGGAGACCACGTAGAGTCCTCCACCTGCGGGTCGGAGCATCGTCCTCAACTCGTCTCGCGCGTCCATCTGTGTGGGAGCCTAACCCTTCCGCGCAGAGACTGGGTGCGTTAGTCAGTCGGTATGAAATGGCCGTGGTCGAGTGTTGCGGCTGCTGTGACTGCGCTGCTGTTCTCGATCGGCGCCTCGTCCGGCTGCACCGTCGCCCAGTGCGACTGCGCCGCTCCGAACATCTCGCTGCACGTGCCCTCCACACTCGTCCAGCCGTCGAACACGTTGGTGGCGAGCGGCGCAGGCTGCCGAAACGCGACCGTGACGTGTACGCAGAATAGCGGCAACGGCTGCCTGACGTTCTCGGTGGTGCCGACCGCGACGGGCAACTGCCACATCGACCTGACGCTACCGACCCACACATTCACGACCGACATCATGATCAAGCGAGCGACGGGCTGTTGTGCGGGGCTCTTTCCAGATCCCATCGGTGCGGGCGAAGTCCAAGTCACGAGCCTCCGATGAGAACGCGCGTCGCCATCGCAGCGCTCGGTGTCGCGCTCGCAATCGCTTGCGGCGGCAAGACCGGGGGCGGTCCGGTCTCCGCGAAGAAGTCGGTGGTGACGGCGCCGCCTCTCGACGCAGGTGTGGACGCGGCTACCTCACTGAGATCTGTGCGAGTGGTAGCGCTGACGGAGCGTGCGGTGGGACCGTTCCTCGCGTGGAACGGCGACGGCGGCATGGTCGCTTGGGTCGGCGGAAAGACCGGGGCGCGCGTGGTCGTCGTGTCGCCCATCGACGCGAGCGGAGCGCCGCATGGATCGTCACGAGTGATCGCGAACGTGCCGACGGACGCGAGTTCGCTCGTGCTTCGACGCGCGACGACCGACGGCAAGCCGCGATATCTGCTTGCGTGGACGACGCTGAGCGACAACGGCGAGTCGGTCGTGACGGCCACGGTCGACGCAGAGGGCGCGCCGCTCGCGCAAGCGTCCACGGTCGCTCAAACCACTGACGACGTGGTCTGGACGGAGCTCATCCCGACGGATGGCGGCGCCGTGTGCGTATGGGCCGCGCAGACGAGCGCGGGTGCGGCGAACCTCTTGGCGATCGCGCTGGATCCGATTGGCAGGCCGCGTGGCGTCGCGGGTCCCATCGCGCGGGGCGTCGTAGGTTGGCAAGCGGTGCGCGCGCGTGGAGGCGTCGGAGTCGCGATGGTGCGTGGCTCGCACGCGAAGGGGCCGAGGCCAGTAGGGTCGCTCGCATGGCTGCGGCTCGACGCGCAGGCGCGGCAAGTCGGAGAGTCGCTCACGATCGTCGCGGACGATGCCGTTGGCGGTGACTTCGACGTCGCTCGCGTGCCCGCAGCCGAGGGTGACGCCTTCGTCTTCGCGTGGACCGATCGTCGAGGGCAAGATCCCGAGGTCACCGTCGCAGCGCTCGATGCGCACGACAAGCTCACGGGGCCGACGACGATCGATGCGCATCGCGGCGGTCATGCGCTCGTGGGGATCAGCGCGAACGACAGCGGCGTCATCGTGAGCTGGGAAGACGCACGAAAGCGCGAGCTGTCCCAGCGACGCGTATCGTCCGCGCGCCTCAAGCCATCGGAGCTCGGGGCGATCGAGCCTGGAGCCGTGATCGAGCTACGATCGAGCGGAGCGCCCGAGGTGCGGCCCACTGGGGACGGCTTCGCGTGGCTCGCGACCGTTCGCGCGTGCAAAGATGAGCCGTGCAAAAGCGCGCCGGCGCGCTCGAGCTTTCTGCGCATGAATGCGCGCCTCGACGTGAGCGAGGTTCAGATCCTCGACGAGAGTATCGGGGCCGCGGCGGCATGGAGCCTCGACTGCGCAGGAGATCGCTGCGCCGCGCTCGTGGCGACCGGAGGAACGGAGACGCGCGTGTCCTTCGTGGACCTCTCTCCGCAGCAGTCTCGCGGTGTCGCGCCGCTCGCACCTTCGCCGAAGTCTCCGCTTCGATCGCTCTCCACGCTCGCTTCGGGCGGCGCCATCAGCGATGTCGCGCAGGTCACGCTCGGCGACGCGCGTCTCGTCGGATCCATGAGGCACGACGAGACGGCGAAGACGGAAGAAGAGACGCTCACGCTCACCGCGGCGCAGGGCGATGTGTGGTCCAAGCCCATCGTGCTCTCCACGCACGCTCTCCCAGCGGGCGGCGTTGCAATGGCCGAAGCGAAAGACGGCGCGGCGGTCGCGTGGATCTCGCAAGACGGCAGCGAGGCGCAGGTGCACGTCGCCAAGGTCGACGCGAAAGGCAAGCGCGTCAAAGACACGCGCCTCACCGTCACTCCAGGCACGAAGGGCGACGTGGCCATCGCGCGCGTGGCGGACGGGTTCATCGTCGCTTGGGTCGACGCGCGCGACCACAACGGAGAGGTGTACGCGACGTTTGTCGGTACTGACTTCGAACGCGCAGGGCGTGACGAGCGAATCACGAACGCCGCCGGTGATGCCACGGATCTCGTGCTCGTCACCTTCGCCGACCATGTCATCGCGGCGTGGGCGGATGCCAGGGAGAGCGCGTCGGACGGCTTCGCAGACATCTATGCCGCCGCGCTCGACGGCAAGACAGGCAAGGCGCTCGACACGAACGGGCGTGTGCTTGCGACAGCAGCTCACTCGAGATCACCGTCGCTCGTCGCGATGCCCAACGGTGTCGGGCTCGCTTGGATCGAAGAGGCGCCCGCGAACGCCGGACCGAGCGACGCATACGGCGCGATGATCGCCACGCTCGACGGCAACGCGAAGGTCGTTGGAGATCCGAAGCGCCTGCACATTGCGGTGAACGGACTCGAGACACGCGTGTCGCTCGACCCGACAGCGACCGGGGTGCGAGGAGTGATCGCAGAGAGCACGCCGGACGAGCTCGTTTTATGGGTATTTCGCGGTTCTGGCGCAGACGTGAAGACCGCGCGCGTGGTCTCGCTCGACGGACCTCCGTCCCTCGACGTGCCGCTCGCGCTCGCCCGCGGCGACCTCTACTTCGGGGACGACGGCCCAGACGCGAGCGACGCGCGTTTGCGACGAGCGACGATCGATCCGGACGCCCCCTGAGAAAAGAACGCCCAGCTGCGCAACTCGCGGCGTGGGCGGTCGATGGGACCGCGAGGAGTCAATCATGGACAATCGCATTCCCCCGTTTCGACCCGACGCCGTGGCGGCTCGAAGCACCCCGCGCCCTACGCCGTCGACCCCACACGTCAATTTCTCGGCGGTCCTCGCGCGCGGCGCGAAGGGTCTCGTCGCAGGCGCCGAGGCCGCGTTGAACGTGCTGCCTGGTGGTCCACTGATGGCCGTCGCCATTCGCGGCGCTGGCGGCATTGGAGGATCGAGCACACCGATGATGAGCGGGCCAGCCAACGGCGGCTCGCACGGGACGAGCGCCGAAGGTCCGTCGACGGGCTCTCCGTCCGGCGGCAGCACGGGCACCCCAAGCGACGGAGGGATTGAGAATTCTCTCCAGCAGTCGCAAGAGATGAACATGTACTACCTGCAGATCCAGGAGCAGGTGAACGCGCAAAACCGCACCTTCTCCGCGCTCTCCAACGTCCTCAAGGCCGAGCACGACACGGTCAAGACGGCGATCGGCAACATCCGTTGAAGCCGAGCGTTTGTGCTAGGATTGAAAGGATTCGATGAGCATCGATCGCATCGGAAAAGGCGGTTCACCGCCAGTCGGGGGGGCGGCCACTGGAACGCCGAGCGCCGGTCCCACCGCGGAGACGGGCAAGCCGTTCGAGGTGAAACGCCCGGACGCGAGCGCGCCCGCGCAACCGACGAGCGCTGTTGCTGATACCTCGCCGCTCGAGCAGCTCCAGGTCGGCAAGCTCGACCTCGACGGGTATCTCAACGCCAAGCTCGAGCAAGCTACCGCCCACCTCAAGAGTGTGCCGAAGGTGCAGCTCGAGCAAATACGCACGATGTTGCGCGAGCAGCTGTCCTCCGATCCCGCGCTCGCGGACCTGGTCAAGCACGCGACCGGTCAAGTGCCTTCCACGCCGGAAGAGTGAATCATGCGCGTCTCTCGGCGCGCCCTCGTGCTCGGTGTCTCGGCGGTCGCGTGCTCGCGCCGCGAGCAGAGCGTCGCGACGACTCCGCCGATGATGCCGAGCCCGACGTCGTCCCTCGCGCGTGACGCCAGCTCCGCGTCGGGCCAAGTGGACGTTCTCGAGTGGACGACCGAGGGCGTCTCCACGCGGGCGGCGATCATCGCGCCGCGCTGGGGCCAAGCGGAGCGTATGCCGGTGCTCGTCGCGCTGCACGGGCGCGGTGAAGCCGTGAAGCCGCCGCGAGAGGGCGCGCTCGGCTGGCCGCGCGACTATGCGCTCGTCCGAGCGATCGAGCGCGTGTGCTCTCCCCCACTCACCGACGCGGACTACGAAGGCCTGAGCGATCCCGAGCGCCTCCAGCGAGAGAACGAGCGACTCGCGAAGCGCCCGTTCGGCGGCCTCGTGGTCGTGTGCCCGCACGTGCCGGATCTCGATCTCAAAAAAGAGTCGGACGTCCTTGGCTTCGGACGATTCTTGATCGAGGTGTTGCTGCCGCGTGTGCGGCGAGAGGCGCGCGCACTCGATGCGCCCGAGTCCACGGGCATCGACGGCGTGTCGCTCGGAGGGCACCTAGCGCTGCGCGTGGGACTCACCGCGCCCGAGCAGTTCGGCGCCGTGGGTGCGCTCCAAGCCGCGATCGACGACACGCGCGTGCAGGCGCTCACGGACCTGGCGTTGGCTGCGCGCTCCAAGCGCCCGAAGCTCGCGCTACGACTCACGACGAGCCACGACGACTACTACGCGCCGTTCATCCACTCGCTAGACGACGCTTGGACGCACGCTGGGGTCGCGCACGATTTCGGGGACGTGCCGGGTCCCCACGACTATCCGTTCAATCGAGGCCCTGGCGCCTACGAGATGCTGCTCTGGCACGATCGCACGCTCGCGCGCGGCTGAGCGTCACCGAGACGTCACCACCTGCTCGTCATGGCGTCATGTGCATAGTGCATGGTTGTTCGCATGAGCCCCATCGAGACCGTCGCGGTCGTCGCGACCCTGTACTTCACGCTGTTCGTGGCGCATCGCGCCGCGCGCTGATCAGAGCCCCAACCACGGTCCGGGTGGCACCGTCTGGCTACCATGACGAACCTCGAAGTAGAGCATGGGGCCCGCGCCGTCGTCGCCGACGGTGCCGAGCCGCTCGCCTGCGGAGATGTCGTCGCCGACACGCACGTCGACCGTCCCGAGATCGCCGCTGACCGTGTAGAAGTGGTCGCCGTGATCGACGATGACGATGCGGCCGTAGGCGCCGTAACGATCGGCGAATGCGACGCGACCCGCGTACACGGCGCGGACCACGGAGCCGTCGGCGCAGCGAAGCTCGAGGCCCGGACCATCGGCGCCCTCGCGACGCGCAGAGCGAACCTCTACGCGGCCGGCGAGCGGCATCAAGAGCTTGCCCTTCGCCGCAGCGAACGCGCTTCCGGCGCCGTCATCGCTCGGCCCGCCAACAGCGACGTAGTCGTTCGCCGCCGTGCCTTGCGAAGACTCGAACGCCTTGTCGAACGCTTGTCGCCTGTGGGCCTCGTCTTCCATCGCGACGCGCGCGGCGTCCATCGACGTGCGCTGACTCGCGAGGGCCTCTCGATCGCGAGCGACGTGCTCGAGGTTCTTCGTGAGGTCGACGCCGTGAGCACGCAGCCGTGCCTCGTTCGCCAGGTCGTCTTCGAGTGTGTGGCGTGCGCGCTCGACGCGCATCGCGTGAGACACGAGCGAGTCGAACCCTGCACCCACGGGGAGCATCCCCGCGCGCGTGAGCTTGTAGTACGAGCGGCCGCGAGACACGGCTCGGGCATGCACGCTGGCGATCTTGGGACCCAGATCGGCGAGCTCTTTGTGCGTCGCTTGATCTTCGGAGTCGAGATCCGCGATGCGGCGATCGAGCGCGGCGAGCGCGAGAGCCGAGTCGGGTCCCTTCGTCGGGATGGAAGCGTGAGCGCTCGATACGAGCGCCGCGAACCCAAGCGCCGCGAGCGCGCGACGCGTCACACCGTCACCAATTTGCGCAGTCCCATCGACGCGGCGATCGCCCCCAAGAGCGCGCCGATGACGACCATCGCGAGCGCTCCTTGCCACGGTAGGAACGTGGGCTCGACGCCGAGCATGCGAGCGAGCTCTCCGTCGACGCGAGAGCGAACGATCAAGAACATCGCCCCGAGCAGCACGATTGCGAACGACGCGCCCACGGCGCCCTGTGCGCTGCCCTCGATCAGGAACGGGCCCTTGACGAAGCTCGGCGTCGCGCCGACCAGCTTCAACACCTCGACCTCGGAGCGTCGTCGCTGCAGCGCCAGCCGGATCGTCGAGCCGACGACGGCGAGCACCGAGGCGAACACGACGAGCGCCAACAAACCGGCTGCGGCGACGCCTCCGCTGACGAATCGCGCGAGACGATCCGTCCACGCCTCGTACGTCTCGACGTCCTCGACCGCGGGTAGCACGGCGAGCTTCGCCCTCATCGCCGCGAGATCCTCTCGCGTCATCGTCGGCTCGACGTCGAGCTCGAGGGACGCGGGGAACGAGTCCACGGGCAGAGACGCGAGCGTCTCGTTGGACTCGCCGTTTTGCGCGAACTCGGTGCGGGCTTGCCCGCTCGACACGTAGCGCACGCCAGTGACGCCCGGAGTCTTCGCGAGCGCGGCCTTGAGGTCCTCGACGTCTGCCCCCTTCGCATCGTCGCGGAGATAGACCGAGGCTCGGCCCGCATGGCTCCAGCGCTCTTGAACCGCGCGCAGATTGACGACGACGAGCAGGCTCGCACCCAAACAGACGAACGCGACTGCGAGCGAGAATACCGAGAGGACGTGGAGGCGCCACTCGCGCATGATGCCGCGCTTGGCGCGACGCGTGGTTGCGTTGGAAAGATCGAACATGCGCTCCTCAGAGGGGTAGTGCGTTGTCGTAAGCGGTGTCTTCTTGCGCGCTCGGCACGCCAGCACGCACGTCCACGGCCTTGCCGTCGTCGAGCACGACGATGCGGCGGCGGCGAACCTCGAGCAGCGAGCGATCGTGCGTCGCAAAGAGCACGGTGGTGCCGCTCTCGTGGATCTCCTCGAACAGCCCGAGGATGTCGATCGCGAGCTGAGGATCGAGGTTGCCGGTCGGCTCGTCTGCAAGCAAGAGCGCGGGCTCACCGACGATCGCACGCGCGATGGCGACGCGCTGCTGCTCTCCGCCCGAGAGGACGCCTGCGGGGTCCTCACCGCGACCCGCGAGGCCCACGCGCTCGAGCGCCTCACCCACACGAGACTTGATGAGGCGTGGAGGCAGCCCGAGGACCTCGAGCGCGATGGCGACGTTCTCGAACACGCTCCACGAGGTGACGAGCTTGAAGTCCTGAAAAACGACCCCGAGGTTGCGACGCAAGAAGGGAACCGAGTCCGGCGCGAGGCGCGCGATGTCTCGACCCATGAAGAGGATGCGACCGTCGTCCACCGTCTCGGCGCGATAGAGGAGGCGCAGCAGCGTCGACTTGCCTGCGCCGCTCGCCCCGGTGAAGAAGACGAACTCGCCGCGCTCGATCACCAGGTTCATTCCGCGCAGCACGGGCGAGCCCGGGCGATACGACTTGTAGACGTCCTCGAACATCAGGATGGGGCGCTGCGCTGCCTCACGGACGAATCGCGCTCCCGGACGGAGCATCGGCTTGAAGGCTTTGTCCGCCGGATCGTCGGGAACGTGCATGATCACGGCCGTAACAGACGCCGCGCGAACGGGACAACTTTCGGGCGGTCGGAGTGTCGGTCAGGACGAAGCGAGGTGCGGGTTCGCGTACGAACTCAGGGCTTCGGCCTCGAGCGCGAGGCTCACCGCGGAGGCCGCGTCGTCGGCCGTCGCCAAAGATGACATGTCACCGGTCGCGACCGCGCGGAGAAAGGCGCGCGCCTGGGCGAGCAATGGCTCTTCGTCGGAAACGGCGAGCAAGAGACCGTCGACGGTGAGGCGGCTGGTGAGCAGGTCGGCCTCGTAGCGTGCACCGCTCGCCGTCGCCGCGGACAGCGTGCGCGCCCGAGCAGGCGCGCGCTGCCAAACCGCATGCTCGCCGAACGACGCGCCGTGCAGAGTGGTTCCGATCGTCACGCGGTCCGAGTCTCCGTGCGCGAACGCGACCTCGACGCGCGAGCGCGAGAGGAATCGCGCCAGATCGAGATCGTGCACCGCGAGGTTCAGCGTGATCGACCCGCGCGGTGCGCGGGACCTCGGCATGCTCCGGGACGTCACGAGCGAAACGATCGGATCACGCTCGGTGGCGAGAGAGAGAGAGCGAACGGCCGGGTTGAAGCGCTCGGAGTGTCCAGTCGCGAGCACGACCGCTTTGCGCTCCGCGATCTGCGCGAGCTGGTGCGCTCTGTCTGTCGTCGTACAGATCGGTTTCTCTACGAGAACAGCGAGCCCCGCCTCGAGCGCTCGGGAAACGAGCGTCGCGTGCGTGTCGGTGGGTGTGGCGATCACCACCGCGTCGGAGCACGCGAGCGCATCTTGCGTAGACATCACCGCGCCCCCGATCAACGACGCGAGGCTCTGCGCCGCGTCTTTGTCGACGTCCACCACTCCGACGATGCGAACTGACTCGCAGAGCGCGAACACGCGCGCGTGCCGTCGCCCCATGACGCCGGCGCCGAAGATCGACACACGTAACATCGGCTCAGAGATAGTGCGGATATGTGGTGGTCGCCTCGCCGGACAAGGCGCTGCGCAAGAACTCCGCAGACCGCTGCGAGACGATCTCCGAGAGGCCTGGGTCTGCGACGAGATGGGTCTGACCGAGCAGCGGCAGCACCTCGAAGGGCTTGTTCGCGCGCGTCAGCCCGTCGACCAGCTTCAGTGTATTTGCAAAATACACGTTGTCGTCCGCGGTGCCATGAATGACCAAGAGCGGGCGCGACGGCGTCGGGCTCGCGGCCATCGTCAACAGGGATTGCGAATCGTATGCCGCCTTCGCCTCGGGCAAGAGACCCATGAAGCGCTCGGAGTACGCGGCGTCGTAGTCACGCCAATCGGTGACGGGGGCGCCCGCGACGCCTGCCTTGTAGAACTCTGGGTGTGAGAGCACCGCCGTCCCCGCGAACGTGCCGCCGAACGACCAACCCGAGACGCCGACCCGCGAGAGATCGAGCTCTGGCATGTCGGCCGCGAGCGCCTTGAGAGTCTCGATGTGATCCACGACCGGGAGCTCGTTGAGCTTGCCCAGCGTGGCGCGCTCCCACGCGCGAGAGCGGTCTGGCGTGCCGCGCCCGTCCATCGACACGACGATCGCGCCAACCGCGTCGGCCAGCACCTGCGCGCGAATGTACTTGTACGCGTCCGCGACGGCGACCTTGTAACCCGGTCCGCCGTACGCCGCGTCGATCACCGGATAGCGACGTCCCGCTACGAAATTGCGGGGTTTGACGATCGCGGTGCGCACCTCGCTCGGTCCCACCTTGCGCAGATCGATCTGCGGTACCCAGCTCGGCTTCTCCATCACCGAGGGGAGCTCGTGCTGGTCGGTCTTGCCGATGACGTGCGCGTACCACTTGGGGTACGCGTTGGGTGTGCCTTGGTAAGCGACGAACACGTCGTGGTTCGCGCCGAAGTGCGGATCGATCACGCCCCGCATCGGCCTGATCGGATCTGCCACGCCGCCGCCCATCGGCACGCTGTACGCGAGCTGCTCGCTCGGCTCGGCGCCGCCCACGAAGACGATGCGCTTGTGATCGGGGTCCACGTCGGCGAGCGAGCGATAGCCTGCCTCTTTCGGCACGATGACGCGCGCGACGGTGCTGCCGGTCTTCGGGACTTGGATCTCTTCGAGCTCGTAGTTGCCGCTGTGCTCGGTGGACCAGAAGAACGCGCTCCCGTCGGGGAGCCAGCGCGGGACGCTGCTGTCGATGTTGATCCATGCGTCGTCGTGCTCGCTCACGAGCGAACGTGTCTGACCCGTGCGCTGATCGACGGAGAGCACCTGGAGGTTCTTCTGCGCGCGATCGAGCACGACCATGGTGAACGGCGCACCCTTGTCCCAACGCGCGGTCGCAACGTACGGATACTTGTCGCGGTCCCAGTTGATCCAGACGGTGCTGCTCGTGCCGTGCGCCGCGGTGATGCCCCAGCGCACCTCGGCGTTCGGCGTCCCTGCACGCGGGTAGAACGACTTATCCTCACGCTCGGGGTGCGCAGGGTCGACGATGGTGAGCTGCTCCACCTTCGTCTGATCGGGCTCCTCGAATGCGATCGCGTCACTCTCGGGCGAGAAGAAGAAGCCGCGCGCGCGACCAAACTCCTCTTGCGCGACGAACTCTGCGACGCCGTGCGGGCGCGTCTCCGTGCCGCCGCGCGTGACCGCGAGCTCCGTGCTCTTGCCGTCGGTCGAGATGATTCGAACGTCGTTGTTGCGTACGAACGCGACGAACTTGCCGTCCGGCGACAGGTGCGGGTCGATCGCAGTGCCCTCGTCGGTCGGCAGCTCGCGCGAGACGCCGGTCATACGGTCGAAGAAGAAGAGCTTGCCGGAGAGCGGGATCAAGACACCGAGGCTGTCGCCGGTGATCTCGAACGAGGTGATGCCGTTGGCCGTGACGCGCAGCCGCTCGCGACGCGCGCGCTCTTGCGCAGACATCGTCTCGGGGCCGTGAATCAGTGCCTCCGGCGTCACGAGCGTGCGGGTCTCGCCGGTGCGAAGGTCGAGCTTGAACAGGGACTGTTTTCCGTCGCGCGCGGCGCTCTCCAAGAAGAAGACGCCCGAGCCGTCCGGCGTGACCTCCGCGTGCTGCGGCGTTCCATATTTGTAGCCGTGCGTGAGCGCGAGCGCCTTGTATACCTCGGAGTCGACGACGGCCGGCGGGGTTGGTGTGTCGACCGCGGGCTTCTTGGAACCGGCGACCTTCGGCGATTTGTACGTCCCCCAAAAGTCGTCGGGGTTGGGATCACCCTCGTGGACGTAGGGCTTTGCGCCTGCGCAGCCCCCGACTAGCGAGGTGCCGAAGAGGAACGGAACGACCAAGAGGAGAGCGCGACGCATCGAAACGCAGCATAGTGCAGGCCGCTGCAAGACGAGTAAAATGCTCGGAGTCCAGTGCGTCGTGCTAACCGGCCTGCTCTGGAATTTTTCTGATGACCGACACTACCCAAGCCGAACCGCCGAACCCCACGCGCGCGATGGACGCGCTCGAGATGGCAGCGCTCGTCGCAGAGGGCAAGACCGCGAGCGGGCTCTCACGGGCAACGAACGAGGACTACGCAGCGCTCGCGAAGCTCGACGCTCTCGGGATGCGCCACAAGCTCGACCGCGTCGTGATGGGCGAGGATCCGGAGGGCGGCCTCGATGCACTGCTCGCGCTCGGCGCACTGGACTCGCTCTTCCCCGAGGTGCAGGCGATGGTCGGCTTCGGCGACGGCGAGTGGCGCCACAAGGACGTGTGGAAGCACACGAAGCAAGTGGTGCGACAGGCGGTGCCCCGACTCGAGGTGCGCTGGGCCTCGCTCTTCCACGACATCGGCAAGGTCAAGACGCGCAGCATCTCTCCGGAGGGCAAGGTGCACTTCTTCGGTCACGCCGAGGTAGGCACGCGCATGTTCGACAAGCTCGATCGCCGATTGGCCTTGTTTTCGCCGGAGCCAGCGCTCAAGAGCGCAGTGAGCTTCCTCGTGCTCCACCACCTGCGCGCCAATCAATATGAGCCCAGCTGGACCGACAGCGCCGTGCGCCGTTTCGCGCGAGAGCTTGGTCTGCACCTCGACGATCTCTTGTGCCTCGCGCGCGCGGACATCACGACCAAGCGCCCCGAGAAGAAGAAGAAGGGTCTGTCGCAGATCAGCGAGCTCGCCGAGCGCATTCGCCTGCTCGCTGAGGAGGACCAGAAACAGCCGCCGCTCCCAACAGGCGTCGGCGACGAGATCATGCGCGCGTTCGGCTTGAAGCCCTCGCGTTTGGTGGGCGACATCAAGCGCACGCTCGAGAAGGCGATCGAGAGCGGCGAGATCGAGGGGCGCCTGCCGAACGAGGCGTACGTCGAGCTCGTCCGCGCGAACAAAGCTCGCTTCGGCATTCCCGAGAGCTGATGTTGCGGCGCACGACGCTCTTGCTCTCTGCGCTCACCCTGGCGTCGTCCGCGCGCGCGCAGACTGCAGTCGCTCCTGCCGAACACGGCATGGGGCCGTGGGTCTTGGTGGGTGTCGGGGCTGGCGGCTCGCTCGTGGGTTTGGCGCTGGTCCTCGCCGGCACCAGCGACATCTCGGACGCCAAGAAGCAGTGCCCCAACAACGTGTGTTCCAGCTCGATGTTGGCCTTCGCGCAGAGCGAAGACCAGCGGGGCAAGACCCTCGCGCTCGCTAGCGCCGTCGTCTTCTCGGTGAGCGGCGCGTCCGTGATTGGCGGCATTTTGTGGCACTTTTTGGAGCCCACTGGGAAGCCGGCGAGCGCGTGGATCGCGCCGACCCTCGGCGGTGTCTCCTTCGGCGCTCGCTTCTAAGGGGCCGCGTTCGCTTTCGCTTGCACGGCTGTGATCGTCTTCAGCAGCGAGCCCTCTTTGCGCATGCACGGCCAGCAGTCTCGCGTGCCCACGAAGCCGCACCCGGACTTCGGCG
>JAYVYD010000401.1:0-10916 GCA_043784605.1 Myxococcales bacterium
CTCGTTCTCCACGATTCGATCGAGGATGAACGCGCAGCCGCGCGCGCACCCGTCCTCGGAGCAACGAGGTTGGGCCCGTGCAACGCAGGCATCTGCGCATTTGCGCTCCGGGCTATGCGCGACGGACTCTGCGGGGCATCCCGCGATCACGAGCGCGGTCGCCACCACGACAGTCACGTGCGCCGCTTTCGCTGCTCTCACGCGAGGATCGGTATCACAAGCCGCGGTCGCGCAGCGCGCCTTCGAACGTGGCCTTGAAGACCGCGGGCCCTTGCGCGCCGCTGATGCGATGCTCGTCGACCCAGATCGTTGGCAGCCCGTGGCCGACTTCTTCCTTCCGAAACGTCGCGATGTCGGCGTCGATGCGCGTGGCTATCTTTGGGTCGTTCATGCACGCGCGAAAGCGCTGCGGATCGAGCCCGAGCTTTTGGGCCATCGTCACGCAGCCGTCATCGGTGAGGTCGTCGAGCGGCGCGGTCATCAACGCGCTGGCCATCGGCTCCTCCTGATCGAGATCGTGAGCGCAGCACGCCGCGCGCGCCGCGACCATCGCGTGGGGATGCATCGACGACAGCGGGACGTTCTTGCGGACGATTCGCGCCTTGCCCGGGTGCGCGCTCAGCGTCGGCTGCATGTCGGCGTGCATCTGACGGCAAAAAGGGCACTCGTAGTCGACATAGTCCACGACGCACACTTGCTCGTGCGGCGTGCCTCGCAGCTCGATTGCGATCGTCGGTGGGACGATCACCGGCGCGAACGCGCCCCAGGCGATCGGCGCTGCGATGGCCGAAAAATAGGCCCCTGCGGGGATCGCGGCGAAGACGGCAGAGGGGGGTCGATCGAGCTCGTGACGAGAGCGCAGTGTGGCGAGCACGACCATGACGAGCATCGCGACGTCGACCACCATGCAGTACTTGCAAAATACACCCATCCGGAACTGCGTCAGAATGAGCAGCGCGGCGACCGTCGCGCCCATCCCTGCGAGCACGAGGTGTGCGGCGCGCGCGCGTGGTCCGCGGAGCAGCAACGTGAGCGAGAGCAAGACGTAGCCTGCGAGTCCGATCGCGGGGAGCGGCACTGGGCCGACCCAGCCGAGGCCCGAGGTGCGGAGCACTCCGCATCCGCCTTGGTCGTCGCAAAAGTGTGGCGTTGCCCCGAGGTAATCGACGAGCAACGCCGCGCTCGCGAACGCTCCGGCGACGCTCACGAGCACCGATGCGAGGAACCACGCGAGCGTCAGGCGCTCCACGGCCGAGGCAGCGTGTGTGGTCAGGGAGGGGGTGGGGTTTGCGTCTGTCATTGGGCAAGAACAACGAGCGCGATATTCGCGCTCGGCGGAAACAGCACCCCCGCCCGCGGATTTCTTCCCGGCGGTAGAGCGTGCGGCCGTAATCTAGCTGAAAACACACTACCAAAATCAGGCCGCCGAGTTGCGCGCCCATCAGGACTATTTCATGACATCGAATTCGCGCGGCGCAGACTCGCGCCGCCTCCCCTCGAGACAATCCGTTCTCGAGCTCTTTTCGCGCGAAGCGCGCGCTCTCCACGCCAAAGAGATTCAAACCGCGCTCGACGTGGCTGAAATCTCGTACCCCGGCCTGCTTCGCATGTTGGACGACATGGCGATGAGCGGCGTGCTCGACGCTCGCAACGGCAACAACTTCATCCTCTCGAGCGGCTCGCGCGAAGGGAACCGCGCAAAAGATCCGCTCGACGCCGCTCCGGAGAGCGCGCGGGCCGACGCCGAGCAAGATGCCGCACGCACGCTTGCGGCGAGAGTGCGCACCGACACCGAGCGAGATGCCGCAAGAGTGCGGACCGACGCGGAGCGAGAGGTCGCACGCGCGAGTTCCGCGAGAAAGCGGCCCGAGGCTGACCAACCCGAGCCCAAACCGAGCCCCGCCAAGAAGGGCTTCCCTGAGGCGATCTTCGCGCCCAAGACTCAGGCGCCTGCGGTCGCGCCAAGCGCGGGGATGGCGAAGGCCCCGGGCAAGCAACGGGGTGAGACTCGCGAGGGTTTTCTCTCGGTCACGCCGCGCGGGGCCGGCTTCGTGTCGAGCGTCGGCGCTTCAGGCGATGACGTGTTCGTTCCGCGCGAGTCGCTCGGCGGGGCCATGCACGGAGATCGGGTAGAGGTCACACTATTGACTCGCGGTCAGCGCGGGTTCGAGGGCACGATCAACAAGATCATCGACCGCGGAATCACGCGCGTCGCGGGCGTCTTGCGTAGGCGCGGCAGGAGCGCGTGGCTAGAGCCCGACGACACACGCGTGCGCGGGCCCATCACGCTCACCGCGACGGTCGACACCTCTGGACCCGAAGGCAACAGCGGCAACGACGGAGACGCGGCGGTCGTCACGATCATCCGCTATCCCATCCTGCCCGACGAGAACCCCGAGGGCATGCTCACGGCGGTACTCGGTCGTCCGGGCGAGCTGTCCGTCGAGGCCGCGAAGGTGCTCGTCACCCAGCAGATCGAGGAGGTCCACACCGTCGAGGCCGTGCGCGAAGCGGAGGCCTACGGGCTCACCGTTCCAGCGGCGATGCTCGAGGGGCGCGAAGACCTCACGCACCTTCCGCTCCCGACGATCGACCCCGAGGACGCGCGCGATCACGACGACGCTGTCTGGGTCGAGCGCACACAAGACGGTGGATATCGGGCGTGGATCGCGATCGCCGACGTGAGTTCGTACGTAAAGCCCGGCACCGCGATCGACGCCGAAGCACTCGCGCGCGGGTGCAGCGTGTACCTGCCGAACCGCGCGATCCCGATGCTGCCGCGCGCGCTGTCTTCGAACCTCTGCTCGCTGCTGCCGGACGTGATTCGACTCTGCCTGTGCGCGGAGGTCACGGTGGACGCCGGTGGCAACGTGACTGGAGAGCGACTGATCCGCGGCTTCATGAACAGCCGCGCGAAGCTCAACTACGGCGGCGTCGCGCGCGCGCTCGGCTACACCACCGAGCCGCCCGCCCAAGAGCAGGCCGAGCAAATGGTGGAGGGCCTCAAGGTTGCAGCCGAGCTCTCTCGCTTGCTGCGGGGTCGCCGCATGAAGCGCGGTGCGCTCGACTTCGAGCTGCCCGAGGCCAAGATCATCCTCGACGAGGCCGGACTGCCGATCGACGTGGAGCGACGCTCGCAAGATCCCGGCGTGAAGAAGGCGTACCAGCTCATCGAGGAGCTCATGCTGCTCGGCAACGAGGTCGTCGCGCGGTGGCTCGTTGCCAAGCAAGTGCCCACGATCTTTCGCGTTCACCCAGCGCCCGACCCGACGAAGCTCGAGAAGTTCACGGTGCTCTGCACGGAGCTCGGCATCCCCGTGGACGCGGGCATCACGCAAGACCCGAAGGAGCTGAGCGATCTGCTCAAGCGCCTCGCCGCGCACCCGAAGGCCGCGGTGCTCAACATGCTGCTGCTGCGCTCGATGAAGCAGGCGGCATACGAGATCACGAACGGCGGACACTTCGGCCTCGCGTCGAAGGCGTACGTGCATTTCACTTCGCCGATCCGCCGCTATCCGGACTTGGTCGTCCATCGCGCGGTGCACGCGGTGCTCTTGAACGAGCGCGTGGACCGCAGCGACGAAGCGCAGGGAAAGCTCGCGGAGGCGGCGCTCCTCGCGTCCAAGAACGAGCGTCGTGCGATGGAGGTCGAGCGCGAGATCGGCAACTTGTATCGCGCGTTTTTGATGCGCGACAAAGTCGGTGAGCGCTATGAGGGAAGCGTCACGGGGCTCGCGGGCGGCGGCGTTTACGTCGCGCTCGACGATCCGTTCGTGGACGTGCTCGTGAAGTTCGAGTCGCTTGGCGGCATCGGCTGGGAGCTCGACGACACGGGCCTGCGCGCGGTGAGCGGACACGGCACCGAGGTGAAGCTGGGCGATCGCATGGAGGTCGAGATCATCGACGTGCAGATCCTGAGGCGCACGGTCTACGCGAGGCGCATCGTCGGTGACGGCGAAGATCAACAGCGGCACCAACGCCGGCCAAACAAGGGCAACGACAAGAACGGCAAGCCGCCGCGTCGCGACAAATCCGGCGCTAAGAAAGCCAAGGCGGAGATCCGCAATCGCGTGCGCAAGGTCGAGCAGCGCAGCAAGAAGCCCGATAGCGCACCGAAGCCGAGCGGCGGACGCAACAAGAAACGGCGCTAGCGAAACATCACTCTCACGGGCGACAGTCTTCGCTCCGTGGTGCCGTCTCCGATTTGACCGCTGCGGTTCGCGCCCCAGCAGTACACGCCGGACTTCGTGACAGCACAGCCATGGTCAGCGCCCATCGCGACCTGCGTCACGGCCGAGAGTGACGGCACCTCACCCGCGCTCTCGCCCGTGGACTGCGTGCCGCGCGCGAGCTCGCCCTCGCTGTTGGAGCCCCAACACACGAGCTTGCCCGACGCGACGAGCGCGCACGAGTGAGACTCCGAGGACGAGATCGCGGTGACGCCGGCGACGTTCGGGACGAGGCTCGGCGCGAGGTGATTGTCGTCGTCGGCCTGTGTGCCGAGACCGTTCTCGTCGTTTCTACCCCAGCAAAGGACAGTGCCTATCGCCGTGACGACGCACGCGAACGAATCACCTGTCGCCACCTGCGTGACATTGTCGATCGCCGGCTTGCCATACGTAGCGGATGCCGTTGGCGACCAAACGCCTTCGCCCCAACACTGGACGCGATCTCCCTCGAGTCGGGCGCACGCGTGCGCCGCGGACACGGCAAGCGACTTTACTTTCGGCGGCGATTGTCCGAGCCCTGCGCCGAGACCCCAGCACTTCGTGGTGCCAGAGGCTTCACGCGCGCACGTGATGTAGCCGCCCGCGCGAAGTTCGACGACCTGGCTCAAGTTGGGGACCTTCGAGGGCACGAGGCGCGAGACGAGCTTGCCGTCGCCGAACAGTCGACCGGAGCCCCAACACGTGACAGCGCCGTCGTTGCCGCGCACACAGGAGAAGTTCGCGCCGAGCGCGAGCTCGCTAGCTCCAGACACGCCGACGACGCGCGTAGGCGTGGACCGATCGGTGTCGGTCCCGTCGCCGAGCTCACCGGATTTGTTGCGACCCCAACAGCTCACGGTGCCGTCGCTCAACAGCGCGCACGAGTGGAAGTCTCCGCACGCGACTTGTTTGACGCTCGGCTGCGCGGGCGAGTCCGGCGAGGCGGGGGTCAAGGTCGAGGCGACGCTAGACGGATCGCTCGTTGGCGCAGGCGGGCCCCCACACGCAGACACGCTCGCGAGAGCGCCAATCAGGCCCCAACGCGCGTGTGAGCTCAGAGCTTGAGGTCCTTGCGTGGGTCGCCGACCGTGAGGTCATCGAGTTGGTCGATCAGCTTCGCTACATCGTCTGACGTCGGGATGTGAATCTGGAAATGGAGGTAGATGTCCCCGGCCTCCTTGTTCTTCCGGGTGACGCCCTTGCCGCGCAGTCGCACTGTGGTGCCGCTCTGCGTACGCGCAGGCACCTTCACCGAGACCGACCCGTCGAGTGTCGGCACGGTGATCTTCGCGCCGCGATACGCCTCCACCAGCGTGATCGGAATGTCGAGATGAAGATCGTCACCGTCGCGGTGGAGCAGCGTGTGAGGCTCCACATGCACGGCCAAAATCAGGTCACCGGCGGGTCCGCCGGTGGGAGACGGGCCGCCTTGCCCAGTGATACGCACGCGGCTGCCGTCTTCGGCGCCGGCGGGGATGCGGACCTTGATGGGCTCGCTCGTTCGTCCGCGCGGCCGAAGCTCCAGCGTCGTTCCGCGCACTGAACTCATGAAGTCTATCGAGATCTCGCTCTCCAAGTCGGCGCCGCGCGTTTGCCTACGCCGCCCACCGGCTCGGCTCGCTCGACCGAAGAGATCGCCAAAGAGATCGCTCGCGTCGCCACCGCCCGCTCCCGGGTTGTTGAACAAGTCCTCGAAGCTCACGTTGCCTGATTGCGCGCCGCCCTGCTGACGTGAGTGCTGCTGGTACGCGCGCGCGTTGTTCACGTCGAAGCCGTCGCGCAAACCATCCTCGCCGAACTCGTCGTAGAGCTTTCGCTTCGGCTCGTTGCTCAACACTTCGTACGCGTGATTGACCTGTTTGAAGCGCGCCTCTGCCGGCTTGTTCCCCGGGTTCTTGTCGGGGTGCAGATTCTTGGCGAGGTTGCGGTATGCCTTCTTGATGACGTCTGCTTCGGCGGTCTTGGGGACGCCGAGCACGGCGTAGAGGTCTTCGGCCATGACGATGGCGGGAACGTAAGACGACCGCGCGCCCCCAGCAAGCCGCGGCGATTGTCGTTGCCGTTCGGCGAGCGACAACAGCTGAGCGGATTGGCTTCGCCAGCCACAATTAGTCCGTCGACAAGAGCGCGAACACCGCGTGATCGAGCCAGCGGCTGTTCACGTGCTCGGCTTGGCGGGCGATCCCCTCGAAGCGAAATCCGAGTCGGCGAATTACGGCGAGCGACGCGTGGTTGTCGGTCGCGGCGGCGACGCGGACGCGATGCGCGTGGAGCTTTTGGAAGGCCCACGTGCAGGCCGCGCGCGAGGCCTCGGTCATGTAGCCCTTGCCGTGCGCGTCGGTCCGCAGCCAGTAGCCGAGCTCGCAGCTCTGGTGCATGTGCGTGAGCGCCTCGAGGCCGACCACTCCGTAGAACCTGCGCGTGGCGCGATCGCGGATCGTGAAGCGACACGCGCGGCCCGCATCCCAGTCGAGCGCGCTCGCCTCCGCGTAGCGGTAGCTCGCGTCTTGATCGACGTTGAACGGCACCCACGGCAGCCACGGCTCGAGCTGCGCGCGCGAGGAGTCCACGCCGAGCCAGAGATCTGCAGCGTCTCGGGTGTCGATGGGAGCCAAGCAGAGGCGCTGCGTCTCTACGGAAGTGTGACGCAGCTCGATGCGCGACGGAATGGCGAGCATTTCGTTCTCTAGTGAAGCACGGCCAGACGCAATTAGGCCTTCTTTGCGACGGGCGGATACGCGGCGGCGATCTCTTTCGAGGGGCGCTCGACGGCTTCGAGTGGGCTCGTGACTAGGTCGCGGCCGTCGGTCGCGAAGTAGAGCGCCTCGCCCGGACGCGGGTCGCCGGGGTTCGGGACGATCGCGCCGTTGAGGTAGAATTTGATGCCGCCATGCACGCGGCGCCGGAGCGCGAGGTGGCCGTGGAGGAACTCGCCGGTGCGCCTGTCACGGACCGCGACGCAATAGCCGTCGCGGAAGTGGTACTCGGTGTTCTTCGTCACGTAGACGCGGTGGTGGCGGCGTTCTGCGCCTTCGTGCACGAGCGTCTTGGCGGTGCTCTGGTCGTCGCTCATCACCCGACCATGCAAGCCCGGCGAACGCATGGCCAAGTTTCGTGCTGGGAGCATTAGGACATGAGATGTAGAGCTATGAGTGGACGGATCGGTTTGCTCTCGATGGCGATCTTGAGCCTCTGTCTCCAATGCGCCTCGTCGGCGACGGCGAGCGATGCGTCGGTGGACTCCTCGGTCGCAGATGTTGCTGTTCTCGACGGGCCAGTGGAGTGCTTCGGCGATGCGGCGTGCTGCAGCGCGCAGCCGCCAACCGTGTGGATCTCCTGCCCAGCTAACAGGCTCGACGGCGGCGTTGCCTGTCGCGGCGGACCGCCAGCGTTCAGCAACTCGAAGATCGATCCGGACGCGTCCTTCGACGAGGGTTGTCAGCTGACGGTCGGGTGCGAGTCCTGTTTCTGCGCGCACCACTTCGGTTACGCCTGGACGTGCCCGCTCTAGTCGTCCCTAGTCTGGCAAGCGCATCACGGTCGGGTCGATCACGGCGTCCTTGTTCAGCTCACCAAACGTGATCTCCGTTTTGTCGCGAGCGCCCTCGACCAGGACGACCTTGCGCGGCCTCACGAGGTCCGCGTCGAGCGTGAGCGTCACGCGTGCAAAATGCGTCGTTTGGCCTGATTTTGGCGTCGCTTCGAGCACCACCCCCGCGCCGCCGTCGCTCGCGACCTCGGCGATGTCGTACCGATCTCGCAGCGTGCGCGGATCTCCGCTGAGCCATGCGCGGAGCTCGTCCAGGTCCTTGGACATCTTCTGGGTTGCGGCGAGCCGACCGTGACCTTGCTGGCCTTTGTACGCGAGGCCCTCGGGCGCGACCCAGTACGAGACCTGCTCCTCGTTCACGTCCCAGCGGAAGCGATCGGGCCGCACGAGCGTGAGCTTGCCGGTGGAGATCACTTTGGTGGCGAGCAGGCCGATGGTCCGGGATTGCACGAACGGACCGCTCAGCGTCTTCAGCTTGCTGCGGGCGTTCGCGATCGCCGTCAGTCGCTCGTCGATCGTATCGGCCGCCGCGTGCTTGGACCACGCAATCGCGCTGAGCGTCCCGACGATCACGGCTCTTCGCGAGAGCCTCATGGACCGTCGCCTCCGGCCTTCGGACCGCCGGCGCGCTTGCGACCGTCTTCGTAGCGTCCGTCACGTAGGATCGGGTCCTCGCCGATCAGCTCCGCCTCGCCGTCGTGGCTCGGGTCGTGGCCTGCCGCAAAGATTTTCTTGAGGTCGAAGCGGACGAAGGCGCCGGACAAGTGGGGTCCGTGGCTCACCCAAAGTACGCGATCGGTCGTGTCTGCGACGACGCCGTGTGTGGCGATTAGCGCGTCGATTTCACGGCGATCTCCGAGCGCGCACGCGCGTCCCTTCGAGCACTGGTGGTCCCGCAGCATTGCGACTGCAGTCTTGCTGTCCGCGCTCAAGGGTGCCAGCGCCGCGAGCATTTCGTCGAGGCGGTCTCGTCGCGCGATCGTGCTGGTTCCGGCGCGAACGGCCTGATTTTTAGGGTCGTCCGCGAACGGTCCCTCGAAGTGGTTGGTGACCGCGACGCGGTCGGGATCTGCGAACGTGTCGCGCACGAACGCCGGCTCGCCGGGCGCGCGCTCGACGATCGCGAACTTCCCCTTGGCGTCTGCCACGAACACGATGTGCGAGACCATCACGTCTTGGTGCTTCAAGATCTCGACGGCCTCTGACGTGTCGTGAGCACCCTGCATCACCTCGCGGAGCGCGAACACGACGGGGATTCCCTTGGTGCGCGGGGCGCGTGCACGACCGCCGTTGACGAGGATCATCACGCCCTCGGAGTTCATCCCGGTGAGCACGCCCGTCATGCCCGGCCATGCGACGCTCGCGTAGGGGATCCGGCCATTTTCGCGGACGAAGAAGACGGCCTTGTCCGTGTCGAAAACGTCGCCCGCTTCGAAATCGAAGGCGCGCCCGACGAGCACGTGGCCGTCCGCCGTGACGGACGCACCGAGCCCGAAGGCGGAGCAGCCGATCAGCGGCGAGTGCTCGAACGAGAGCGCGATGTCGTAGACGGCGTGCAAGAACACGAGGCGCTGGTACGTCGCCATCTTGCCATCGAACGGATCGGGCGACAGACCGAGCGCCTCCGCGGCGAGCTCTTGCTTGCGCGCGACGGGGATGCCGTCATCGACGTGGCGATACTGCACGCGGCTCGTGTCCATGATGAGAGCGCGTGCGACGCCGGTCGGGACGAAGTGCTCGAACGTGCCCCATAGCTCGCCCTCGTTCTTGATCATGTGATCGTAGAGCAAGCGCGAGTGCGCTGCCCCGAGCTGCTCCGGCCCGCCCTGGAGGTACACCTCGCGCACCCCGCCCCAGAGACGCGTGTACGAGTCGTCGACGCGGCGGATGGGCTCGTCGCCAACAACGGGTGGTCCCACCTGCAGGCTCACGATCGGAGGCGACATCGACGTTGCGGCGCCCACCACGAGGTGCGCGACGAGCGCGACGACCGGGATCGCGACGAGCGCGATCAATTTCTTTTTGTGATTTCGCAGCACGCTCCTCATTGGACGTGCTGGCTCTTCCTACGATGCACGACGTGCACGTCCACGAGGGTGCGAACGACCGCCCCGATGATGCGCGCGGGGTCTTTCACCGAGTCGAAATGCGTGACGCGCTCATGCTCGGGCGGGTAGTGCACGCGCACGGGCACCTCGACCACGGGGACGCCGCCCGCGAGCGCGCGCAGGATGATCTCCGCCTCGAACGCGTACCCTGGCGCCGTTGCGCCCAACGCGATCGCCCTGCGGAGAGGGTATCGCCGTAGTCCGCATTGGGTGTCGTGGAGGCGCCGACCGGAGAAGCCGGACAAGAAGAAGTTCGAAATTCCGTTCGAAATTCGGTTCTTCTTGGGCGCGTTGTCTCGAACGAGATCGCGCACGCCGAGCACCAGCGCACCGGCGTCCGCGGGGTGATCGAGCAGAAGGCGCGCTTGCCGGGGCGGGTGTTGCGCATCCGCGTCCACGGTCACGGCGACGTCGAAACCGAGCGCATAGGCTCGCTCGAAGCCGGCACGAAGCGCGCATCCCTTACCCATGTTGTGGGCCAAGCTGATCACGCGCGCGCCGGCCTTTCGCGCCAACGGTGCGGTTTCGTCGCGGGAACCGTCGTCAATCACGATCACCGGCACGCCCGGCATTTCGGCGCCACACGCCTCGACGACCGCCGAGATGGTGGCTTCGGCTTGATAAGCGGGGACGATGACGCAAGCGTTCGCGGGCATGGAGTTGAGTCGCTGACGGGTCTCAAGTACCACGGGCGTCGGAGTCCGCCATGCCGGTTCGATTGGTGGTGCAAAACGGTCCGTTCCCAGACGTCGCACCCAGCGAGGTTGCGCGTCGCGCCCGCGCGATGATGGCGGAGATCAAACGAAAGTCATCCGAGCTTTCAATCGTCCTAACGAACGATGAACAAATGCATGAGTTGAACAAACTCTATCGGGATAAAGATCGTCCTACCGACGTGCTTGCATTCGCGATGTCAGAGGGCGAATTCTCCGAGTTGTCGATCGGGCTGTTGGGCGACGTGATCATCAGTGTGCCCACGGCCGCGCGGCAGGCCCGCGAGCGCGGCGCCGCGTTGATGGACGAGGTGACGATGCTGCTCGCGCACGGCCT
>JAYVYD010000402.1:0-11269 GCA_043784605.1 Myxococcales bacterium
TATCTCTTGCCGCCTGGCGCCACGCTCTCTAAGCAGGCCGCCAATGACTTCCTCGAAGGTGGACCAGGACCTCGCACGCGCTCAGGCGGCGCACGACAACGACCCGACGCGCGCCGCGATCATCGCGTGCACGAGACGCTTCAAATCGAGCTGGATCGAGCTCGCGGAGGCGCTCATCGACGTGAGGCGCGAGAACAGCTGGAAGGGCTGGGGCTTCTCCAGCTACGACGACTACACGCGCCTCGAGCTCCGCCTCAAGCGCGAGACGGTCGACAAGCTCACTGGCTCTTATGCGTTCTTGCAGCGCAGCGCGCCGCGCGTCCTAGAGCGCGACGGACTCGAGGAGGCGATCCCCAGCTACCAAGCCGTGGACTTCCTGCGCCGCGCAGAGGAGCAAGACGACGCGCCCGCCGAGGCGTTGGAGGGCATTCGCCAGAAGGTGCTCGAAGAGAACGCGCCGCTCCCGTCCCTCGCGAAGCAGTTCTCCGCGCAGGTCTTCCCCATCGACGAAGCCGAGAAGAAGCGCCGTGACGTCGCCGCGATCAAGAACGTCGCCAATCGCCTGCGCGAGCTGCTCTCCGAGACGCGCGTCATCACGAAGAAGCTGAGCGGAGAGGTCATCCCGCTGCTCGACGAAGTGCTCGAAGCCGTAGCAAAATCCACCGAGCGCGCCGCGTAGATGTTTTCTTGTCATTCTTCGCTTCGCTCCGGATTCCCCGCCGCTTCGCGCGCCTTGATCGCTCCGAGCTCGATCCCCGCTCTTCTCTGGGGGATCCGGAGCGAAGCGAAGGATGACCAGTGGGGCGGCGAAAGCGCCGACTCCTGATGCCTATTTGGCTTGCGATTGTGTTGGGTGTCGTTGAAGGTCTGACCGAGTACTTGCCAGTCTCTTCGACTGGCCACTTGATCGTGGTTGGGCATGCGCTCGGATTGCAGAAGACCGAGGCGAACGACGCGTTCGAGGTGGTGATTCAATTCGGCGCAATCCTCGCGGTGGTCGTGCATTACCGCGTGATGCTCGCGGGCCACGCGCGCGGCTTGTCGAAGAAGAACAAGGAGAGCGTCCAGCTGTTGATGTCGATCGTCATCGCCGGACTCCCGTTCGTAGTGCTGGCGAAGCTCTTCGGTCATGCGATCAAGGACAAGCTCTTTGCGCCGACGCCTGTCGCGATCGCCCTGATTGTCGGCGGTATCGTGATGATCGTCGTGGAGCGCGTCCGCAAGGTGCGCAATGCCCACGGCCTCGACGGCATCGTGAATGTCACTCCTGCGCGCGCGTTGATCATCGGCCTCGGGCAATGCTTCGCTCTGTTCCCCGGGACGTCGCGATCGATGTCGTCGATCGTCGCGGGCCAGATCGCCGGACTGTCCACGCGCACCGCGGCGGAGTTCTCCTTCTTGGTGGGCCTGCCGGTCCTCGGCGGCGCGACACTCTACGAGGGATACAAGTCACGCCACGCGCTGATGCACGACGTGGGTGTGGCGAGCATCGCGATCGGCACGGTCGTCTCGTTCTTCGTCGCGTGGGCAGTCATCGCGACGTTCTTGCGCTACCTGGGAAAGCGCGGCCTCGAGCCGTTCGGCGCCTATCGGATCGTCTTGGGCGCGATCGTGCTCATGGTGATGTCAAGGTGAGTGCGGCCTCTGGCGCGGGCTTGGGTTTGCGCTTCTTTTTTCGCACGTGTGCGCGGATCTCCGACGCTTGGTTGATCTTGTATTGCAAGTACGCGACGCCGAGAAAGAACGTCAAAAGCGACTGGACTTCGATCCTACGGCCCGAGCGCGCGAAGTCGCTCCGCAGGATGCGCGCGATCCGAAAGCGCGCAATTAGCGAGAGGATTCCGCTGCCGATCGCGAAGACGTTGCTGATCTCGGGCGACGCGACGGCGATGACCAAGTTCAATATCGTGAGCGCGACCAACGACCATGGCAGGCCCGGGCCGAGCTTGCGATCCGCGTCGAGGGAGTCGACGAACGCTTGCCGTCGCACGTACCAGACGCTCGGGTAAACGCCCAAGGTGACCAGCGCGAGAAACACGACGAGCACGACCGAGCGCGCCTCGCGCGAATAATCCGAGGCTCCGCCGCTGCGCCGTGCTTTCGGCGTCGTCCTTGGCTCCACGCTCGCGGGCGGGGCGTACGGGTTGTCCAGCTGCGACATCGCTCGTTCAGTCTAAGGGGCGAACGGCCTCACCGGGAACTTCTCTTGAAGGGTCCGTGTCGCACCCATTGTCATGCGTCGCACGAGCCTCGCGCACTCGTTCCGCGACATCGACTTTGATTGTTTGCCACGATCCGTTGCACCATGGAGCGACGTGGCGCCCGACGAGATCGAATCCAAGCTGGTCCAGCGCCTCATCGCGCGTGACGAACGTGCGTTCAACGAGCTCGTCAAGGCGTACGAGCGCCGCGTGTTCGCCCTCGTGCTTCGCATGCTCGGCAATCGCGCCGAAGCGGAGGACCTCGCGCAAGAGGTCTTCGTTCAGGTCTTCAAGGCCATCGGCACGTTCCGCGGCGAGAGCAAGCTGTCGACCTGGATTTATCGCATCGCCGTCAACCTCTGTAAGAACCGCACCAAGTACCTGCGCGTGCGCCACACGGACGAGCAAGACCAGCTCGAGGACGTCGCAGAGCGCGTTCCCCTCGGCGACGTGCGCAAGGCGAACGTCGGACACGTCGAGCGTCCCGACGAGATGGTCGCGGGCAAGCAGGTCGAGCAGATCGTTGCGCAGGCGATCAACGAGATCGAGGAGACGTTTCGCGAGTGCCTGGTGCTGCGTGACGTGGAAGAGTTGAGCTACGAGGAGATCGGCGAGATCACGGGGCTGCCACCGGGGACCGTCAAGAGCCGCATTTCCCGGGCACGAACGCAGCTGAAGGAGCTCGTGGAGAAACGGCTCGGGGAGAAGATCGGATGAGCGAAGAGAAACAAACGCCGCCGGCGAAGACTGAAGAGGAGCTCCCGCCGGACGTGGACCTCGACGCGGATCCGATGCGCGATCTCCTCAAGCGCGCGATGGCCAATCCGGCGAGCGCCACCCCCGACAAGTCCATGCTCGCGGAGGTCCAGCGTAAGCTCCGCGTTCGCTCCAAGGGCAAGTTCTACGGCGATGGGTGGTCCACGACGCAAGAGAAGGTGAGCTACGCGCTCGTCGCCACGGTGATGCTCGTCGTGATCACGGTCGCGTACTTCGCACTCGGGCCGACCGGCATCTCACGCTGAAGGGCTCAAGAACAGATCGAACCCGAGCAGATCGGTGTCACTGACCATCACACGTGCGTATCCAACAAAGGACATTGAACAACAGTGGCGCCAAGAACGCGAGCGGGGCCCAACGCCCGCGTCGGCGGAGCATTACGTCGAGGCCGAGGCCGGTGACGCGTGTCTCGAGCGCTCTCACTCGTTCCGTCGGGGCTTCTTGTTCGCCGCAGGCTTGGCCGAGCTCGGCGTTGCCTTGCCGAGCCACAAGAGCTCACCCGCAGGGAGCGCCACCAAGTAGGGCACCGCGAGCGCGACGACGAGCACCATGATGAGCGCGCCGCCTCGTCCGACAGGACCGTAGACGCCCGAGAGATAGCTCGCAGACCCTACGAGCAACGCGATGAGCAAGAGACCCAACCCGAGCGACGCGAACGCGGCGACCTTCGCGAGCGTGCGCGCGATCAGGTGCCGTCCGATCAACGCGGCGGCTGCGGCACCGTGCAACACGACGAGGAGCAGCGCGGGCGCGTCGATCGGCAGCCAGCGTGTCGGCAAACCGCCAAACACTCCGACGACGATCAGCGCCGCAGTGAGCACGTGGGCGACGCCAAAGCCGAGCTGCCCCCATCGGCTCACGATCAAGCCGCCTTCTCTTCAGCCTGCACGCGTGTGGCGAGCTTCTGGATGCTCTGCTTGGCATCGCCGAAGAGCATGAGCGTGTTGTCGTTGTAGCAAATCGCGTTGTCGACTCCGGCGTAGCCTGCGGCCATTCCGCGCTTGAGCATCACGACGCGCGCGGCCTTCCAGGCCTCGAGAACGGGCATGCCGTAGATCGGGCTGGTCACGTCCGTGAGCGCGCTCGGGTTCACGATGTCGTTGGCGCCGATGATGAGGACGACGTCCGTTTTGTCGAACTCGTCGTTGATCTCTTCCATCTCCTTGACCACGTCGTAGGAGACGTTCGCCTCGGCGAGGAGCACGTTCATGTGACCCGGCAACCGCCCGGCGACGGGGTGGATCGCATAACGAACTTGGATGCCGCGCGACTCGAGCGTCTCGCTCAGCGTCTTGGTCGGGTGCTGCGCCTGCGCGACCGCCATGCCGTAGCCGGGCACGATGATGACCGAGCGTGCGGCGAGGAGCAGCTGCGCGACCTGCTCTGCGGTGGCCTCGTTGACCTTGCCCGCGGGCGCGTCCTTCGCTTTACCCGACGACGTCGGCGTGGCGCCGAAGCCGCCGAACACCACGTTCCAGATGGATCGATTCATCGCCTTGCACATGATGTAGCTGAGGATGGCGCCGCTCGAGCCGACCAGCGCGCCCGTGATGATCAGAAGATCATTGCCGAGCATGAAGCCGCTCGCCGCCGCGGCCCAACCCGAATAGCTGTTGAGCAGAGACACGACGACGGGCATGTCGCCGCCGCCGATCGCCATCACGAGGTGTACGCCGAGCAGCGCGGCGATCCCCGTCATGACGAGCAGTGGGGTGATGCCCGTGGGCGCCGCTGCGCTGACGAAGACGATTGCCAAGTAGAGCGAAGCGCCGACCAGCAAGAGGTTGATGAAGTGACGCGCGGGCAGCAGCAGCGGCCTTCCGCCGAGGGTCCCGCGCAGCTTGAAGAACGCGATGATGGATCCGGTGAACGTGACCGCGCCGATGAAGACTCCGACGAAGACCTCGACCTCGTGCACGACCGTGACGTCACGACCCGGCTCGAGATAGCTCGCGATGCCGACGAGCACAGCCGCCGCACCGACGAAGCTGTGAAGCACGGCGACGAGCTCGGGCATGCTCGTCATAGCGACGCGCGCGGCCAAGAACGCGCCGACGATCGCGCCTACGCCGATCGCGCCCGCGAGCAACATGTACGCTTGCGACATGTCGGCGGTGCGCGAGGCCGTGTCTCGAGAGAGCGCGACGCACGTGACGAGCAGCGCGAGGGCCATGCCGACTGCGCCCATCGCGTTTCCGCGACGCGCGGTCTCCTGGTTGGAGAGCCCGCGCAGCGACAGGATGAACAGCATCCCCGCGAGAATGTAGACGAGCGTCTGAGCAGAGGTGACCATCACTTGCGCCCTCCGTGTGCGTGCGCGTGCACGGTATCTTTCGCGGGGCCGCGCCTGAACATCTTGAGCATGCGAGAGGTGACGAGAAAGCCGCCCGCGACGTTGATCATCGCGAGCAGGATCGCGAAGGCGGCTAAAATCGTGGCGATTTGCAGTCCCCCCACGCGAAGCAGGAGGACACCGCCGACCAAGATGATCCCGCTGATCGCGTTGGTGACGCTCATCAACGGAGTGTGCAGAGCGGGGCTCACGTTCCACACGACGTGCCACCCGACGACGCATGCGAGCAAGAACACCGTGAGGTGCTGGAGGAACTCGCCCTCCGCGAAGAGACCCGCAGCAGCGATCAGCGAGACAGCAACCACGAGGATCACGGTGGTGAGCGCGCTCGACGTGGGCGGGGGCGGCGCAACGGCGATGACCTGCGGCTTCTTCTCGGGGCGCGGCGCGTGCGACGGCGGCTTCGGGCGGGGCGGTGGCCAGAGCAGCTCGCCCTTGTCGAGGACGACGACGCCGCGGTGGACCTCGTCTCCGCGATCGATGACGACGTCTTTCTTCTCGGTGTCGTAGACGTCCTCGAGGAGGTTGTAGACGACCGTGGCGTAGAGTTCGCTCGCCTGGTCTGCCATGCGGCTTGCGAGATCCGTGTAGCCGACGATCTTGGTGCCGAAGCGCTCGACGACTTTGTCGCGCTCCGTCAGCGCGCAGTTTCCGCCTTGTTCTGCCGCAAGATCGATGATCACACTGCCGGGCCTCATGCTCACGACGGCGCCGCTCGTGATGAGCTTGGGTGCGTCCGCGCCGGGGATGACCGCGGTAGAAATGATGATGTCGACCTCTTTGGCGTTCTCGGCGATGAGCGCCTGCTCGGCCGCCAGGTAGGCATCGGACATCTGCTTGGCGTAGCCGCCCTCGCCTTCGCCGGACTCTTCGAACTTGAACTCGAGGAACGACGCGCCGAGGCTCTGCACCTGCTCTCGGACAGCGGGCCGCGTATCGAAGGCACGCACGACCGCGCCGAGGCTCTTCGCGGCCGCGATCGCCGCGAGCCCCGCGACGCCTGCGCCGATGATCATGACTTGCGCGGGCTTCACGCGACCCGCGGCCGTGACTTGGCCAGGGAAGAAGCGCCCGAAGTGCGTCGCCGCCTCGATCACCGCGCGATAGCCGACGACGTTTGCCATGGCGGAGAGCGCGTCCATCTTCTGCGCGCGAGAGATGCGCGGCATCGCGTCCATCGCGAGGACTGTCACCTTGCGCGATTGGAGGTGCTCGATCAGCGGCTTGTTTTGGCCGGGCCAGAAGAAACTAATCAGGGTGGCGCCCTCTTTGATGAGATCCGCCTCGTGCTTGCCGTCTGCGCGCATCATCGGCGCGCGCACCTTGAGTACGACGTCTGCCTCGGCCCAGACGGTCGCCGCGTCTGGAGCGATCGTCGCGCTCATCTCGGCGTACGCGCCGTCGAGCAGCTGCGCAGAAGCTCCGGCGCCTGCCTCCACGATCACCTCGAGACCGAGCTTGATGATCTTGTTCACCAGCGTGGGCGTCGCCGCGACACGCTTCTCGTTCGGCGCGAGCTCCTTGAGTATTCCGACCTTCATCCTCGTGCGGTGCCTCTGATCATTGACCGGGCACGCTACTCTCTTCGACCGCGGACAGGAAGGACCTCACGGGATCAGAACTGACCGTAGACGAACGGCGACGCCTTCGCGCCCGCGGCAAAATGCAGGGCGATCGCGACGACCGCGAGCACCGCGCCTTGCAGCAGCGCCGGGCTCGCGACGAAGCGATCGCGCACGGCGTTCGTCGTCCTGCGCGGGATGAAGTGCACGACGAGCGCGGCCGACGAGAGCAGCACGACCTTGGCAGTGAGGTTGGTCGTCCCCCAACCCGCAGTGGCGATGCGTACGAGCACGACCTTGGCGTGAGCGAAGTCCGACGCGCGGAAGAACACCCAAGCGAAGCACACGTATTGGAACGTGAGGAACGTCGACACCGCATGGCCCAGAAAAGACGGAGTCTGCGGCGTGGCTCCCGTGCGCCTCTGCCACATGCGCGTCACGGCGAGCGCGCCGCCGTGGAGCGCGCCCCAGATCACGAAGTTCCACGACGCGCCGTGCCAGAGTCCGCCCAGCACCATGGTGATCAATAGATTACGATAGGTGAATATCGACGACTTCCGACTACCGCCCAACGGGATGTAGAGATAGTCGCGCAACCAACTCGAGAGCGAGATATGCCAGCGGTGCCAGAACTCTTGCAGGTTGGTCGAGGTGTACGGCGCGTCGAAGTTCTTCGGGAGCTCGTAGCCGAACAGCTTGGCGCTGCCGATCGCTACATCCGTGTAGCCGGAGAAGTCCGAGTAGATCTGCACCGCGTACGCGTACACGCCGATGAGCACCTCGATCGACGAGAAGCGCTCGGGGTTGTCGAAGACGCGATTGACGTGGTTCTGCGCGAGCGTGTCGCCCACCATCACCTTCTTCACTAGGCCGGTGGCGATGAGCCAGAGGCCTTCGGCTTGCTGCTTTCCGTCGTACCTGGGAGTGGAGCGAAACTGCGGGAGCATGTCCTTCGGGCGCACGATGGGCCCCGCGACGAGGTGCGGGAAGAAGCAGACGAACAAGAGATAATCGAGATATCGATCCGCGGGCTCGAGCTCACGTCGATAGACGTCGATGGTGTAGCTCATGGTCTCGAACGTGAAGAACGAGATGCCGAACGGCAGCACCAGACGTAGATGCACGGGCGAGAACGGTACGCCTAGGGCGCTCATCAAGTCGGCTATGGAGTCGAACGCGAAGTTCCAATACTTGAATATCGAGAGTACGCCGAGATAATAGAATATCGACATGAGCAGCAGCGCCTTGCGCCTGCCTGGGCTCTCCGTCTTGCCGAGCTGCTTGCCCACCCAGAAGTCGAGCGTGGAGCCCACGAAGATGATCGCGAGACAGAGCACACTCCAGCCGAGAGGTCCGAGCGGCACGGGCTGCTCACGCGCCGCGTCGAACGTGCCGTAGAAGTAAAAGCCGTAGCTCGCGCCCACGAGCAACAACGAGCGTGCGATGCGGTTCCGGCGGACGAGCCAGAACACGACGAACGTGCCGAGCAAGAAGACGCCGTAGGTCGGCGAGTTGAACAACATACGGTTCCGGGGGTGGCTATTAACAGACCGACGTTGGGTGGTGAACAACAGAACGCCCGCCCGCGGCCGTTGATGCCCTGGCGCGTCACGTGCATTATTGACCATCAATGAAATCAAGATTGGCGAAGCTCCGCGCTTCCATGGTGGTGTTCGGGGTCGCGTGTGGCGTCGCGATCGCGGCGTCCGACTGCGGTGGCACGGTCCAGCACACTCAGAGTTTCCCCACCAACCATCGAGAAGTCGGTGCGAAGTGCTCTCCCACGCGCCCGCCGGGCATCACAGACGCGGGCGCGGCTGCTGACTCCGGCCCCCCCGACGCGGGCGGCCCGCAGTCCGAGTGCGCCGTCGATTCGGACTGCACCAAGAGCAAGAACGGTCGCTGCAACCGCGGTCGCTTCTTCGGAAATGTCTGCACCTACGACGCGTGCTTCGATGACGTCGACTGCGGGAACCTAGCCGCGTGCTTCTGCGACGACGTAAAAGGCAATCACTGCCTCGCCGCGAACTGCCTGACGGACTCCGCGTGCCACGGCCTCGGCTGCTCGCCGTCGTACGGCACCGGGTGCGGTCCGTTCAGTAGCGTTCAAGGCTTTTACTGCCACACCGCCAGCGACACGTGCGTGGACGACAAAGACTGCAAAGGCGGCATAGGGTACTGCGCGCTCGATCCGAAGGTGGGCTATTGGGCGTGCTCCTATTCGATATGCGCGGGATGAGCGGCGTGGGCCAACAGTCGGGACTCTTGCGCGTCGTCGTGAGCGCGTCTTTCCTCTTGGTTGCCGCGGTGGTGATCGAGGCGGGCTGTGGTGGGTCAGTCGCACCGGCTCCCGTGCCGGTCGTCCTTCCGACTAAGCACCGTGACGTCGCTGAGAGTTGCCCGCCCACGCGACCGCCGAGCATCACGGACGCGGGCATTGTCGGGCCGCCAGTCGACGCGGGGTCACCGCCGCCCATGGGAGCCTGCAGCGTCGACGCCGATTGCACGACTGGAAAGAACGGTCGCTGCCAGCACGTCGGTCAGCTTCTGTCGCCGCGGTGTACTTACGACGCGTGCGCGCAAGATTCCGACTGCAAACAGGGCACCACATGCCACTGCGACCCAAGCGGCAATCGCTGCATCGAATCTAGTTGCACCACTGACGCGCAGTGCAAGGGTCGAGGGTGCTCGCCCACCTTCGAGTCCTCGTGCGGTGTGTTCGACGGAGTCCGCGGCTACTACTGCCACACGCCCAACGACACCTGCATCAATGATAGCGACTGCAAGGATTCGACGACTAGGAACTGCGCCTTCGACCTGAACGTTGGCCATTGGGCGTGCGCATCGTCCTCCCCATGCTCCGGATGACGATCCGCCGCGTGTTCCTCGCCGCGACGTTGGCGTGCGCGTGCGCTTCGGGGCAGGGGACTGGCTATTTGAACGACGCGTCGTCGCGCCGGGCCACGCTCGTCGCGTCTTTGGTCAATCCGAACAACGGATATTCGCAATTGCGCTTATCGCACTATGCGACTGGCAATCAGGACGACTGGGACCGACTCCCGATTTGGAATCCCGACGCCGAGCCGCTCACGGCGTCCGATCAGACGCGCGCGACCGCTCCTCTCTCTCCGAGCGCGACACCCACCGTGATCGATCCGAGCGCGGCGCGAGGGGATGCCGACGCGCTCGTTGAGCTGGGCAAAAGGGCGTTCGATCACTATCCGGTTCAGCTTGCGCAGTACACCGAAGCGGATCTCGCGCGCGGTCGTGTGCTGTCCGACTATGGCGCGCCGACGAGCGCGAGCGGCCAGGTGGCTGGCTTCGTTCGCGTGCGCACCGCCGCGGGCGTACACCTCGCGTTCACGTGCGCGACGTGCCATCGCAGCGAGTCGGGGTTGATCGGCGTCGCGAGCTCCAAGCTGGATGTCGGCAGGATGATGGCGGACGCGTCGAACGGGCAGGATCCGCGCGAAGCGTTGCTGCTCGCGTGGGGGCCGGGTCGAGTGGACGTCTCCTCGATGGACGCGGCCGAGCCCGTGCGCATCCCGGACTTGCGGCCCGTTCGAGAGCTCGGTTTTCTCCACCACACGGCGAGCGTCAAGCAGCGTGATGTGAGCACGCTCGCCATTCGACTCGAGACGCTCATCATCGTCTCCAACAGCCAAACCATCCGTCCGCCGCGCGAGGTCGCGCTCGGGCTCGCGATGTACCTGTGGTCGCTCGCGGACGGCCTGTCTCCGCGCGCCACGGTGACGGTAGAGGAGAAGCGGGGACAGACGCTCTTCACCGCGTCGTGCGCGAATTGCCACGCTCCGCCCTCTTTCGCCGGCGCGCCAGTCGCCATGAAGGTCATCGGGACGGATCCCGTAGTCGGCAATTCGGCCGATCGGCACACTGGCAACTATCGCGTCCCGTCCTTGTTGGGAGTCACCGATCGCGGACCGCTGATGCACGACTCCAGCGCACGCACGCTCGAGGAGCTCTTCGACCCCACGCGCGTCAAACCCGATTATCTCGGCCCGTTCGGTAAACCGATATTGGGTCACACTTACGGGTTGGATTTGGCCGCCGTGGACCGCGCCGCGCTAGTGGCTTATCTGAAGACGCTCTAGTTCAGGTCCGCGATTGGTAGGGGTAGTTTCAAGAGCTCGGCTTCGCCAATGTGACTGGACGGCATCGATTCAAGCTTTCACAGGGTTGGGCGGATCGATACCGTCCTCGATAGACCGGGGCCCACCATGACGGATTAGGAATTGCGCAGGCAGGCAGGCAGGCAGGCAGGCAGGCAGGCAGGCAGGCCAGGCATGGGGTGACTACGAAGGTATGGGCGTTGATGTGGTCACAAACTCCTTTTATCCGGCGTGGGCGGATGCGCG
>JAYVYD010000403.1:0-7233 GCA_043784605.1 Myxococcales bacterium
TCGCGTTCGGTCCGTCGGGGACCGCGGCGTGAGAAGGTGCTTCGGCACAATCTCGATCGGGGCGTAGCGCAGCCTGGTTAGCGCATCAGACTGGGGGTCTGAGGGTCGGAGGTTCGAATCCTCTCGCCCCGACTATCTAAGTAGTCGGTATGACTCAAAAAAGCCCCGGCGGCTGAAGCGGCGTGAAAAGTTGTGGCCCAAAATGCGGCCCAGAATTGCGCCAAGGGTCCTCTAGGTTGCGAACGTCTAGGAGCTGGTCGTAACGCGCATGCGCTTGGTCGTCGCCATCGGTCTCCTGTGCGCGTGTACGGCGTCGCAGCCCTTCGACATCAAGGCGAGCGACTTCGACCAGACATGCACGACTCCTGCGGACTGCGAGGCAATCGTGGAAGGCTCTGGATGCTGTGGCTGCGCCAACGCCGCGGTCAACGTCAAAGCAGACATCCACAAATATGGCGCAGAGGTGCAGCAACGAGCCTCGTCGTGCGGCGGAACCCAATGCACCGGCTCATGCGGTGATTTTTCCCTGACTTGCATCGCGAACAAGTGCGGAGTGCACAGCTGCCGCCAACCCGTCTGCCCTGCGGACGGCGGCCGCGACTAACATCGCGGCTAGCCCGTCGATCTAGGACGCGTCCATGGTCGTCACGTCAGGCCCAGACGCACCGACGTTCGTCGGGACTTCTACTGCTCTCCCTTTTGTACATCGCGTGCCGCGCAAACGGAGAACACCAGCGCTTCAGCGCCGTGCCCGACGATATCCTGGCTGACATCCTTGGCGCGTCGTCGCTGCCAGCAAAAATCGCTCGCATCGTGTTTTGCGAAGGTACGACTATCGCTCGATTCTTCGCAGGGATGCCAAACGCAGAACGCCTTCAACTCGTACCATCATCATCTTAGTGCGACCATTTTTTGAAGCTCGCTGGGCTGGTGCGTTGGTCGTCATTGCATGTGGCGGCCAAGTGGGGAGTGGTGGTGGAAGCGTCGAAGATGCGACCGTCGACAACGGCAGCCTTCCAGACGCGGCTGACGACACTCGGCCCGACGTCGATAGCTTCCCCGATGCTCTATCTAGCGACGGTGCCTCGTCCGACGGGCAATCGCCATGTGGACCAAAAGCGGAAGGGACTTTTACGTGCTGCGGCGGCGCCCCTTGTCGGGGCGGTTGCGACCTGAAGAATCGCTGCCGATGTGGCAGTGACTCGTTGAGTGGCTGCGGTTCCAACGCAATCTGTTGCGCGTCAACTGTTACCTGTCTTGCCCCGGATCAGTGCCCACCATGAGTCGGACTATATTGTTCTTCAGGGCCTCCGTTGTTTCAATTGCCGGGTGTGGCGGCATGGCAGCCGACATCCTCGACAGTTCAATTCAATCCGATGCATCGGTCTCTGAAGCCAGTGTGGACGACGTCTCGTTCAAGCCAGGAGCTGATGCGCAGGAAGACGTCTGGCACTACCCCTATTCGGTTGTTGACGCGAGCGGCGACTGCGCCGCGAGCGGATGGGCCGTCTGTTGCGCAAATTCGTTCTCCTGCGATGGCGACTGCCTTCTCATGCCCGACGGTGGAACGGGCTGCTCCTGCTACGGGATTTGGGGTGGCTGCAAACCGGACGGCGGTCCGAACATGGGTGTGTGCTGTCCATGGGACCACAGGTGCAAGGATCAAGCGGTCTGCGGTGGCGGTCACTAGCTGATCGACAAGCGCAACCTGCCGATGATGTGGACGGACGTAGTGGGCGGAATCGACTTCTACGGCGCTGGCGACACCGCGATCGGGCCGACCTCGCGGGCGAGGGCGACGGGGTAGACGGGCCCGCGTGGCGAGCCAGAATTTGGGCGCGAGCTCGCGCGCGACGGCGAATAGCGATGCGTGCATAGTCCCCGTTTCCCGCTGGTTACCAAACGCCTTGTCGAATTGCGTCTCTCTCCGTTCCGCTCTGTCGAGTCGACTTCATCGTCTTGCCCGGTTTCTTGCTGGCCGCGCGTGATCGACCGCTCGTTTCGATGGGGTTGCGATAAATCCTCTCGTCCCGACTATTTCCGACTCAGTTCGCGGGCTGCTTGCCGTGTCATCCTGCTGCTCGAGTCGCCGCGTCGAAAAGACGAAGCCGACTGGTCGAAATGATCAAGGGCGGCATCGACACGAAAGAGTGTCGCGCTTATCGCCTCGCTCACGCTCCGTCGTTCGTCGTCGCCTTCGACGAAGCCTCGAACGAAGCGAAGCCCAGCAGGAGCGAGCCCTCGCACCCTGAGATGTCCCGGTTGCCGCCGACACGCTGCGCGGTGCTAACGCCTGAAGTGATCTCGCAAGTAGCCCATGACGAAAGGCGTCGCAGTCGCGGCGACCATCGACGCCATGTTGGGGTTCACGCCCGCGCGATAACAAAGCGCCTCGGTGATCTTCCCGGTGACGACGCCCACCGCGCCGTCCTCGAGCGCACCGAAGATTCCATCGCCTCGGACTAGCCCGGCGGCGAACGCCGCGAAGAAGCTTCGTCCGGGGTGGTCGCCGAGCAGTCCGCTGCTGTGCGCGTGATCGTGTACGTGCGTCGCGCCTGCACCCAGCGCGTGCGCGAGCATGTTGGACGCGTCGTTCGGCGCTATTCCTTGCTGGGTCAACTGTCCGAAGGCTTGTTGCCCATGCCAACTCTGGAAGAAGCCCGCCGTGAGCGCTTGCATGTCCATCCGACCACGATAGCCGGACTCGTGATTCTCGGGGTGTGTGCTGATCTCGCGCTACTTCGGCGTTCCTGCCCCACTGGCCGCCTTTTCCATCTCGCTCGCGAGCGCGAAGTCGAGAGCGCTGATGCCGCCGGCATCGTGCGTGGTCAGGTCGACTACGACCCGATCAAAGACGTTGGACCACTCGGGATGGTGGTCTTGCCGCTGCGCGAAGAGCGCGCACGTCGACATGAACCCGAAGGCTTCGGCGAAGCCTGCGAACTTGTACTCGCGGTGGAGCTTGCCCTGTTCAATCGTCCAGTGCGATAGGTGACGGAGCCGGGACTGCACCTCGTCCGCGCTCAGCTTGGGAGTCTTCATACGATCAACGTCGCATGACTCGTGCCACTAGAAGTGGTTCTGGTGTGGTACGCCGAGTGCTCCTCGCCTGAACCGCGAGCGGCTCCAACGAACATGAACACATCCAAACGAAAAGGCCCCTGGGCCGCCGCGATCGTCGGCGGAGCGCTCGTCGCGTTCGTCGTCGTTCCGTCCATCATGTCCGTGTCGAGCGGCGATGGATCGGTCTGCTTCACAGACTCCGCGTGCGAGCTCTCGGCGATCAATCCCTGCGTGCGCACCCCTGCGTTCGCGGTTGTCGGAAGGTGTGCGGTCTCAATCAAATGAATGGGTCACCGCGATCGACCTGTACGACTTTCCGGGCTTCGCCGGAGGAAGATCGCGGCCTTCGCTTCGAGGACGCGGAACGTGAATGACTCGGTGAGGTAGAGTTCCACGTCGGTGCGATCATGCACCGCGTAGCCGATCGACAGGTCTTGTCCGACCGTAAGCTCGTAGTCTCCGCCTCGCACCGAGAGGAGCACGGCGCCACCTCGGATCGCTGGCGCCCAGATGAGCGACCCCGCGGGCAGGCTCTCCTCGACGCGTCTGCGGAGCGGGTAGCCGTGCTCACTGTCCGCATCGAGTTCGTCGAACGGCTGGATGCCGAGCGCGAGGGCGTAGGGGCCGTTCATACCGGAGGCGCGCAACACTTCTAGCCCGGCGACGACGGCCCGGGGCCACGCCAGAATGTTGGGGACCTCGATGGGCTTGTGGGGGCTCGCGCCGATGATGCCCGTGATGTGCCCCTCCTTGAACCCATGGAACACGGCGGCGTCCTCGGCGCGAGCGACGCGCTCGGCCACGGCGATGACGGGATCAAGGTCGAGATCGCCGGCCCCGCGCGCCGCGGAGTCGAGCTCCATGATCTTCATCGTAAAGGGGGCTCGCAGCTCGACGAGGGGCGCAACCGCGCGCACCGCGTGCCACACGCCGTCGACCGGGCCCTTGCCGATGGGCTCGAGGCGCCCGTTGTTCACGGCGCCGAGCTTCCACCCATGCGGTCCCGAGAAGTCGACGACCCGGCGGCCTGCGAGGTTGAGTTTGAGGACACGGCGCGCCTCATCATCGACCTGCTTCCATGCTTCGTCCGTGAGCGGTGCGTGCTGACGCTTGAGGAGGTCCATCACTTCGTTCCCTTCAGGCTGCCGATGGCGAGGCTGGAAGAGGCCGGCACGACGCTGGCCTCGCTCTCTCCTGCGGCGTGATGCTCCACGGCGACGATGGCCCCGGTCGCGTTTACGTACTTCCGGATATTCGCGTCGAACACCGGGCTGTGACGGCGTATCCACTCGAGGGTCATCATGGCGTGCTCCACCTCCTCGTTCTTGTTGTGTAGGAGGACCGCCCGCAGCTCCTCGTCGGTGCACGCGTCAGCGCGCTGCTGGTACCAGTCCACGGCCTCCAGCTCCTCCTTGAGTGAGACGATGGCTCGGTGAAGGTTTCGGGTCTCCTCGGAGAGGAGTTCTATGGGTTCGTGGAGGCTCTCGCTGCTCATGGTATTTTTCTCGGTCCGGTCTCGCAGATAGCAAGGGGGATGCCGAGCAAGCAGGTACCGGAAAGACGGGTGCGTTCCGCATTGCATGCCGCGTCTTCATCGAGACGAGTGGCGAAGAGTGCCTCACGTGTGGCGTTTTGACTGCGCGACCCCAGGACCCAGATCGCGCGTTAGTTGCCGCTAGGGGCTTCTCGCGCGGCTTCGTCGAGGAGCATCGCCATGAAGTGGACGAGCTCCCACTGCTCGCTCAGCTTGGGTTTGCCCTCGAGCTCGACGTGTTGAATTGCGTTGCTGACGAGCGCGGACTTGACGGTGCCCTCCGGCGCGTCGTGCGCGAGCCAACGCGTCTCCGACGCTGGAATGACGGAGTCTCCCGCACCGTGCAGCAGGTAGACGTGCGCGCGCAGTCCCTCGAGGTTGTCGTGGGGCGACACGCGCTTCATCGCGGGCTCCACCTTTCGGATGAACGCGAGCAGCTCGGGGGCGAGCACGTCCTCACGGCGGTCGAAGATGAGGTCCATCTTCGCGCGGCCTGCGGGTGACATCTCCTTCGCGATCTGTCTCGCTCCAGCCTCGTCCTCCCATAGCCATTTCTTGAGCGCGTCTTTCGCGCGCGACACGTCTTGGTCGGAGAAGAACTCCGTTGGCTGAGAGTAGACGAGCACTACCGCGCCATAATCGTGCGCATGCATCTTGAGTGTGGTGCCGTCTGCCTCGGGGATCTCGTTGGTCGCGAAGAACCGTGCGATGCGCGGCAGATCGTCGTGTGCGCCCACGGCGACGACGAACGAGATGGACGACGCGTACTCGGGATCGGTCGCGGTGAGCATCGCGAGCCCGCCCGCGAACGAGAGCCCCATCACGCCCACGCTCGAGCGGTGCACACGCTTCTTCAGCGCGCGCGCCCCCATCCCGATGCTCTTCGTCGAACGTAAATCGATGTGATAGTCGGCGAGCTCCTCGAGCTCCGGCGTGTAGACGACGATGCCCGCCGACGCGATCGCGCGCGCAAAGCGCTGCAAGCGCGGCTCGTCCACGCCGAGGTGATGCACGCCGTGCGCGATGACGAGCCCAGGCGGATCGGAGACTCCGCGCGGCGTGTACACCCGCGCGCGTGTGGTCTCACCGTCGCCGAGCTCGAGCGTGATCGCCTCCTCGTCCACCTCGTGATTGCCGAAGTTCGCGAGGCCCGTGGGCGTGTCGCTCGACGAGAAGCGCAGCATCAACCCCGCCGCGCGCGCGTGGAGCAACCCAGGGCTGATCGCGAACGCGGCCGCCACGAGCAACACGACGAGCACGGCCCGTCTTACGCGTCGCCTCTTCTTCACGCGTCGAGATGAGCACGAAGTAACCGAGAGGTCACGCCTTGGATCGGCTCGCGCGTGCAAGCGCCCTCTCGTCGATCTCGGCTTCTTCCAGGGCGATCGTGAGCGCGCGCTTCATCGAAGCAATGCCCCACATCGCCGACATCGACGGAATCCTCAAGTTGTCGAGTCAACGTCTAGACGCCGAACCCTGGACGCCTTGTCGGTAGCGGTGCTGCGCGCACGCTGACGGATCCGACGAACGGCTCAGGCTCTCTCGTCACGGCAAGCGCACGTGCATGACGGCCACGGTCACGGCGGCCGCCGCGAGCAAGAAGCCGATCACGGTCGTCACCATCTGCACGACGAGCGCGGAGCCGACCTTGTCGAGTGCCTCCATCATGTGCCGGAGGTCCTCGCCTTGCGTCGTCACCACGTTGGTGAGCGAGCGACCCGCGCGCACGAAGCTCGCGCCGACGACCATCGAAGCGACACCCGAACAAAGGTTCGCGAGAAGGACAGGGTGCATGAACGCCAGGCAACCGGCGATCACATTGATGCCGCCGAGCGCCATCGCGATGATGCCCCACACGAGCGCGCGCTTGGCCGTTCGCTTGATGATGTCGTTCTCGAAGTCGTTGAACTCGTAACGACCGTAGCCCGAGCGCGCTCCGGGGGTCGCGAACGGATTCGCCGCGGGCATCGTGCGATCGACGCCGGGCGGAGGCTCTTGCGACGGACGACCTACCATGCAGATCTCACGCTCAGGGCAGCATCTCTCGCGGACCTCACCCCTCGCGATTCGTGCGATTCTCGCGAGCCCTCTCCAACGAGTGGAGAGGGCCGGACAAGCACCCGATGAATCGTGCTTGGGTGAGGGACGCGAGAGCTACGCATTAGGCTAGAGCAGGTTCGCGGCGATCTCCGCCAGGTCGCTGCGCTCGCCCTTGGAGAGAACGATGTGCGCTGCGAGCTTCTCGTTTCGGAATTTGTCGGCGGCGACCGTGAGGCCGTTCGACGCGCTGTCGACGTACGGATTGTCGATCTGACCGGGGTCTCCCGTGAGCACGATCTTGGTTCCGTCGCCCGAGCGCGTGATGATCGTCTTGACCTCGTGCGGCGTGAGGTTCTGCGCCTCGTCGACGATCATGTACTGCTGCGGCAACGAGCGGCCGCGGATGTACGTGAGCGGCTCGACCTGAATTTGGCCGCTCTCCAGCAGCTCCGCGTACGCGCGCGGTCCTCGTCGCGATCCGGCCGCGCCGGTGGAGAAGAGGAACTCGAGGTTGTCGAAGATGGGCTGCATCCACGGGTTGAGCTTCTCGTCCACGTCACCGGGCAAGAACCCGATGTCGCGACCGAGCGGCATCA
>JAYVYD010000404.1:0-10431 GCA_043784605.1 Myxococcales bacterium
CAAACGGATGCGCGACGTTCCTTCGTCCACGGGCGGCTCGAACGCGAGAAGTTCACCGCGCGCCGTCGCGTCCCAGGCGTCTCGTCCGCTCTTCTCGCGGTCGAGCACGGCGACGCGTGCCGAGCCGCCGACGAGTTCGCCGCTTCGCGAGACCGCCCCGCAGACCACCCGCTCCGACTTGCCCTTGGTCACGAGCGCGCGCGAAGTCACTCGCACGAGGCCGCTAGGACCGTGGAGGCTCGATCGCACGGTCTTCCCGTCACGACGCAGCACGAGGTACGAGTACGTGAGGCCCTCCCAACGCAGCCCCGCCGCGCGCGCGAGCGGAACGAGCCACTTGGGCAGATCGATCGGCCGATCCTCGTGGCACCAATCTGTGGCGTGCGCGAGTGCGGGACACGGCTCGGAGTGCAAACACGGTGCGAACGGTGCCACACCAGAAGCGGCGAGTCGATCCCGCACGCGGTGCAAGTGGCGAGTGCGATCGCGCAACGCCGGCTCGACCACGACGAGCGATCCGTCCGAGGCGACGCGCAGGAGCCACTCTCGCAGCAACGCCTCGTGCCGCGAGGCGCGCGACTCCTCATCCTGCGCGAGATCCATCTCGGAGAGCACTTGCCCGAGGATGACGAGGTCGGCCTCGCCGCGCGGCTTGTCGAGGGTGACCCGCACATCGACCTCGCCGACTCGCCCTGCACGACGCGCGACGGTGGCCCCGATGGCGAGAGCGTCGGCGTCCACGTCAGTCCATGCAGCATGCATCTTTCCCGACTGACCTGCGTTCGCGAGCGCGGAGGCGACACCCCATGTCATCGCGCCCAGGCCGGCGCCCACGTCGATGACTCGAAGCTCCCGATCGCTGGGAAGGCGCAACAACCCGGCGCCGATGAGCTCGCGCACCGCGGAGGCGGCCTTCGGGACGTCGCGCGTGAACGAGAATGCGAGCCTAGCCGCGAGCGCGCCGCGGCCTCGAGTCGTCGCCGTAGGATCGAGCCCGTTGTACGCGCGCGAGAGCTCCGACACGGCGCGTGCGAGCGCCTGCGGATCGTGCGCGAGCCGATGCTCCTCGGCAACGGCTTGCAACAAGTCTCGCCAGTCTTCGGCGAGCGGCAGGTGCGGATCCATCGCCGGTATGTATCAGGTTCGCGCCGCCGATCCTCGACCGGTCCACGTTTACGCGCGAGCGGGGGTACGATCGTGGCGTGAGCGCCGTGCATGCCGTAGGGGCGATCGTGTTCGACGAGCGCGAGCGCGTCTTGCTCGTCAAGCGCGGACGGCCTCCCAATCAGGGCCGATGGTCGCTACCGGGCGGACGCGTGGAGCCCGGAGAGAGCGCGCGCGACGCCGTCGTGCGGGAGGTGCGTGAAGAGACTGGCCTCGGGGTGCTCGACGTCCTTTACCTCGAGCGCTTCGAGCTGATTGGAGAGGGCTTCGCTTACGACATCGACGAGTACGTGTGCGTCGTCGCCAGCGGCGAGCCCGTTGCCGGAGACGACGCCGACGACGTGCGGTACGTCGATCGCGAAGAGCTCGGAACGATGGATGTGACCGAGGAGCTTCTCCTCGTGATCGCGAGAGCTAGAATGCGCCGCCACCTTGAGTCGCCGTGAGGTCATTGACGAGCATGTTGATTTTCTCCCTGCCCCACTGAGTAGCAACATCGAAGCCACGGTGAATTTGCCTCGTTTCGTGATCGGCCCCCTCAAAGTGTCACGAGTTGTTGACACCTGACGTTGGGCTTGTGTCCGATTTTCGGACATATGAGGTTCGGCGCGCGCGCTGGGGAGGCGTCGCGGTCGGTGATGGGTTTGGTGCTAGCTTCGCCTCCATGTCGCGCTCCCTCGTCCTCGCGCTCTGCGCCGCTGGCTCGGTCGCGTGCTCCGTCCCGCCTCCTGGGTCCCAGATGCCGAACGCGCAGGCCGCGATCGATAGGCTCCGCGCGACCACCGCGTGCGGGAATGCGATCCAAGCGGAGGCGACCATCGACCACTTCGGCAAGGAGCGCTTCCGCGCGAACCTGATGCTCTTCGCGGCGCGACCCGCACGCGTGCGCCTGGACGCGATGAGCTCGTTCGTCGGCACCGTCGGCACGCTGTGGAGTGACGGTGATCGCTTCGCGTTCGACGACCGCAAGAACAACCGCTTTTTGGTGGGACCGTCGAGCGCTTGCAACATCGCGCGCCTCACGCGTGTCCCGGTGCCGGGGAGCGTGCTCGTGGACCTGCTCCGTGGGAGCGCTCCGATCTTGAAGCACGAAGCGCAGCCGACGACGATCACCTGGAGCGGCAGCGGCTACTACGTGGTCACGCTCGCCTCGACGCGAGACGCGCGCGAGGAGCTCCACGTCGCGCCGCACCCCGAGGACTTCGGCAAGCCGTGGTCCGAGCAACGCCTACGCGTGCTCGACGTGCAGGTCTGGCAAAAGGACGTTCTACTCTATCACGCGGAACTCGCGGGCCACGCGCCTGCGGCGATGGCCAAGGAGCAGCCCGTCGACGCGGAGGGCCAAGCGCTCGGAGAGACGCCTGTCCCCGTGAGCGGTCCGCAATGCACCGCAGACATCGCCCGTACGCTCCACGTGACCGTGCCCGCACTCGATGAAGACGTCATCTTCCGCTACGACAAAGTCACGTGGAACCCTCCGCTTCCGCAGAGCACGTTCTTGCCCGCTCCGACGAACGCGCCGATGTTCGAAGTCAAATGCGACGAGTGATCAGCCCAGCGCGTCTTTGACGAGCAGCGGCGCGTCCGTGATCACAAAGCGCACGCCGAGCTCCGAGAGTGCCCTGGCCTCGGCGGGATCGTTGACCGTCCAGACGCCGACGAAGAGTCCGCGACGTCTCATCTCCGCGACGCGAGCTGGCGTCGCCTGCGCGCGATTGAGGTGCGAGCCGTGCACGAACGGACGGCGAACGAGTGCGAGCAAGACGTCGGCGCTCCGCTGCGCTTCGTCCGTCAACCACGCGCGCTCGGCGCGGAGACCGATCGCGCGCATCGCGAAGAGCATGCGCGGGTCGAACGAGGAGACGACGAGCGGCTCTCGACCCGCGAGCTCCTTCGTCACGGCACGCGCGAGCGCGAGCTTGCTGGGTACGTCGTGCTTGACCTCGACGTTCAGCCAGAGGCCACGCGCGCTGCAGAAATCGACCACCTCGCGCAGCCGCGGGATGCGCGCGTCGGAGCCGAACAGCGAGACCGCCCGCAGCTCGGACCACGAGACCGCGCCCACGCGCCGTGTGTCCGCGCCGTTCGTCGCGCGAGCCAGATCGGGATCGTGGAAGACGACCACTTCGCCGGTCGCGCATAGCCGCACGTCGACCTCGATCCCATCGGCGCCCTCTTTGCGCGCGCGCTCGATCGCGAGCATCGAGTTCTCCGCGGGCCACCCCTCCCCTCGCCCGCCTCGATGCCCGAGCACGAGCGCCCGCGTGTGGGTCACCTGCCGAGCTCCGTCGTGATCTCGTGGCCGATCTTGCGGATCGCCTCGACGTCATCGGGCTTGAGACTCACGGCGCCGACGACCGGATGGCCGCCTCCGCCGTAGCGCTCGCAGATGGAGGCGATGTCGTGCGTGCGCGGCAGCTTCGACCACGGGTTGTATCCTACACTTATCTTCGCGCGGCTCTTGCTGCGCGTGAGCATCACCGAGTACGCGCTCTCGGGGTACAGCGCGTAGGTCACGAACTTCGTCGCTACGTCGAACTTGTGGTCGAGCAGATCGACGATCACGACAGGGCCCTCGGTGCGGGCGTGCGTCTTGACGAGCTCCACGAACGCGCCGTTCTGATCGTAGAGCGGGCGATAGGCCTCTTGGATCTCGGGGGAAAGCGCGATCTCGTCGATCGACTGGGACAACACGCGCGGCACCATCTTCGTGAGGAAGCCAGCGTCGCCGTGGTGCTCGACGACGGTCATCAACTGCAGCGCGGGCTCGGCGCGCAGCACGGCCATCTCCGCGCTCGGAAAGCGCGCCGAGTCGATCACGTCCGCCCACCTGATGAGCTCGTCGAGGCCGTCGAACTCGTAGCCGAGCTTCTGTCGAGCGACGTCCGCGATCAGCTTCGTGCAGGAGCTGTACGCGCCGTCGTGGAAGAAACGCGTGGGACTCCTTTTTTCACGCGCCGTGAAGCTCGCGCGATCCTCGTCGGTCGGGAAAGCCGAGACGTGGTGGTCGAAGTACCAAGAGAGCGCCGGCGCGCGCGAGTAGCGGAAATCGAGAATGACGTTGTCGTCGCCGTCGAGCAGCGCAGGGTCTACGCCGTTCTCGCCCGGGCCGTACCCCGACGCGTGGTAGATGTACTTTGCATCTTTTTCGATCACCCGGTCGTAGAGGCGCGAAAAGAGAGCGGCCGAGCAGAGGCCGTCGAAGCAGTGACCGTGCGTCGCGACTACGACGCGTCGTTGACCCGAGCCCATGAGGTGAACGCGTATCATGGCTCATGCGCATTCACCACGTGGCGTTCCGAACACACGACCTTGCACGCCTCGAGGCGTTCTACCGCAAGCTCGATTTGCAGGTCGTGCGGCGCCAAGACCACGCCGTCTGGTTGGCGGCCGGAGAGGCGATCTTGATGCTCGAGCAGTCGGCGAATGACGAGCCGCCGATTGACGCATCCACTAAAGAGCTCGTTGCTTTCGCCGCGAACGAGAGCCTCGAAGCCATGCGCGCGCGCCTTCACGCAGCAGGCGTCGCCATCGAAGCCGAGACCTCGTTCACGCTCTACTTCCGTGATCCGGACGGGCGTCGGGTCGCACTCAGCCGCTTCGACCTCGGTCCTGTCCACGCCTGACGCGGTGTGCTAACGTGCGCGCGTGCATTCGGCGAGTGTGTCCCAACGCAAGCGTTTGGAACAGACGATGATCATTGGTCCGGGTACGCGCTTGGGCCGCTACGAGATCATCACGCACCTCGCGAGCGGCGGCATGGCCACGGTCTACGTCGCCCGGGCGATCGGCGCGGCCGGTTTTCAGCGACTCGTCGCGATCAAGCGGCTGCACGCTCACATCGCGGGTGACGCGCAGTTCGTGGAGATGTTCCTGGACGAAGCGCGGTTGGCCGCGCGGATCCGTCATCCGAACGTGGTGCCGACACTCGACCTCGACAACGGCGATGACGGGCTTTACCTGGCGATGGAGTTCGTCGAGGGAGACTCGCTCCTCGGGCTGCTGAAGAACTCCGCAAAGCGTGGCGAGCCGATCCCCGCGTCGATCGCGCTGCGCATCATGATCGACACGCTCCACGGCCTCGACGCCGCGCACGATCTCAAGGACGACCGAGGTCAGCCGCTCAACCCCGTTCACCGCGACGTCTCGCCGCACAACATCCTCGTCGGCACGGACGGCGTCGCACGCATCACGGACTTTGGCGTGGCAAGGGCCGAGGAGCGCGTGACCAGCACGCGCGATGGGCAGATCAAGGGCAAGCTCAGCTACATGGCGCCGGAGACCACCACCGGCGAGGGCTTCGATCGACGCGCAGACCTATTTTCAGCTGCGATCGTGCTTTGGGAGACGCTCACATCGCGGCGACTCTTCAAAGGCGCCAATGATCTGGAGGTGCTGCGGCAGCTCTCGCTCGCGCCGATTCCGCACATTCGCGACATCGATCCCACGCTGCCGCGCTCGCTCGACGCCGTCGTCGCCAAAGGTCTTCAGCGTGATCCCGCAGCTCGCTACGCGACCGCCGCCGAGTTCGCCGACGAGCTCGAGAGCGCCGGCGAGGCGGTCGGGATCGCGGGCCCACGCGCCGTGTCGGCCTTCGTGAAGACGATGAGCGCCGAACGCATCGACGAGCTCGCGGCGACCGTGCGCGCGTGGACCGAGGGTGAGGGCAAGCGGCGACTGGTCGTCATCGAAGGTGCGGCGGCGCCCGCTGTAGAGGCCGACGCGCAGGACACTGCCATCCGAGACACGGGCCCGAACCGATCCGCACCGGCGCTCACGAACACGTCCGTGGTGCCCGCGCCTCAGCCTCGTTCGGCGCGGCGAGCCATGGTCATCGCGGTGGTCGCGGCCGGATTGGTGGTGCTCGGTGCGCTCATTGCCTCGGTCACGTTGAGCGTCGTGGGCCCGGCACCGCAGAGCGCCGCCGCAACGATCGCTGCGACCACGCCTCCGACGCCCGCCGCAATCGCGCCGAGCGTCGCGCCCACGGTGGATGCGCCCGTCACGAACATCTCGGATCTCCCGCGCTCCGACACCGCCACGCGACCTGTCGTTGGACGCACACCGCGCGTGGCTCCAATGCCGAGCGAAGCGCCGATCGCGCCGAGCAACACTGTCACCGCCATTGCCACGTCCGCTCCCATCGCGACGACGCCTCCACCTCCCCCCACGGTTCCGTCGACGACCAAGCCCGCCCCTTCCAGCACCTCGTTCAACCCAGAAGCGATGTGATGCGACTGGGTCGAACCGCTCTTCTCTTGGCGCTCGCGACGGCCTCGGTGACGACCAAGGCTCCCGTGGTCTTTGCTCAGACCGAGCAAGCGGTCGCGCTCACGCGCTTCAACAAGGGTCGCGATCTCTTCATCGCCGGCAACTACGCGCAAGCCGTTGTCGAGTTCCGTGCAGCCGCCGAGCTCGTCGAGAGCCCGAACACACGCCTATACATCGCGCGTTGCGAGAAGGAGCTCGGGCACCTCGCGCGCGCGTACGTCGAGTATCAGCGCGCGGCGACGGAGGCGGCCGATCGCGCGCAATCCGATCCGCGCTACGCGAGCACGCGAGACGCAGCCAAGCAGGAGAGCGCCGCGACGGAGGCGAGGCTCGGGCACGTCACGGTGCGCGGCGCGGGGTTGCCCAAGGACGTCGTCATCACCGTGGCAGGCTCGCCGATGAGCGCCGCGGCGATCGGAGTTAGCGCGCCGGTGGACCCAGGGCGCGTCTCCATCGGCGCGAAGGCCAAGGGATACAAGGCTTTTCGAAAGAGCGTGGACGTCACCGCTGGCGCAGACGTGGTCGTCGACGTCTCGCTCGAAGAGGATCCGGACACGATACGAGAGCCGACCATCCCCGAGACCAAGGTCACGGACAGCAAGGCCACCGGGGTCACGGACGAAGACGCGCCTCACCCCGAGGTGCGCCGCGTGGGCGGGGGAGTTCGCGTCGCGGGCTACCTGGTCGGCGGGGTGGGTGCGGTCGGCGTCGTGCTGTTCGGCACGTTCGCAGTCTTGGCGCAAAACAAGTTCTCACAGATCCAAAACGCCTGCGGAACACGCTGCGACGGCACTTGGAACAGCGCGATCGACGAAGGCAAGCGCGACCAACTCATCGCGAACGCGTCGCTCGGCGTAGGCGCTACTCTCCTCGTGGCGGGGGCGATCATGATCGCAGCCGGCGGACCCAAGACCGTCGACGCGCGCGGCGAGGCCATCTCTTTCGTGCCCATCCTTGGTCCGTCTCCGGACGGGCGCGGCGTAGGTCTGGGGATGTTCCATGCGTTTTAGGCTCGCGCTCGGTGTGTTGATCGCGTGCGCTCCGCTCGCATGCATCCTCGACTGGAATTCGCTTCAAGCGAATCAGGGGCTGTTCGACGGCGGCGTGGATGGCGGGGCCGGAGATGACAACTTCGTCCCCGTGGATGCAGGCAAGGACACGACCCAGCCGCCTCCCGAGGCCGGCCCCGACACGTCCTGCAACGCGGGGCTCCTCGTGAACGAGCTCCAGAGCGAAGGACCGTTCGGGCCCTCGGACGAGTTCGTCGAGATCTACAACGCGGGCGACTGCACGGTGTCGCTCAATGCGTGGACGATCCAATACAGCTCTGCGACAGCGAGCGGCGCGAACGCCGTGTGGACGGGCCAGCCCGCCGATCAGATCCCCGCCAAGGGCTACGTGGTCGTCGGAGGACAGCAGTTTCAAGGCACCGTGATCGGCCGCTTCGGCAACGGACTCAACGGCGTGTTGAGCAAGACCGGCGGCGGAGTCGGCCTCTTCGCGCCGGGTGCGTCCGCGCCCGTGGACAGCATGGCGTACGGCACGATCACGGCGCCCACGCATCCGTTCGACAAACCACCGGCGGGGCCTCCGGCGCCGGCCCCTGGCAGCGGACAGTCGGCGGCGCGCATCCCGAATGGCGTGAACACCAACGCTAGCGCAGCGGACTTCAAGATTACGACTTCGACCCCGAACAAGGCGAACCAATAGCGACTTTATCCCCTTGCGGTCGGTGGCCGTTCGCACGATGCTGCTCGCCCAATGAAGCTCCGATCCCTCCTCGTCCTCGCGTTCGCCGCAGCTCCCTTCCTCCCGATCGCTTGCGGCGGCGGTAACGACAATCTGCCTCCGCCACCGCCCGCTCCGATGCCGCGCATGATGCCGAGTGCATCCACGAGCGTGACCGCGAGTCTCGCCGATGCCGCACCGCCGCCTCCCGCCGCACCGCCCGTGCTCCTCGTGCAGGGAACCGCGAGCCCCGATTCCGTGGCACCGTTGCCGAGCGTGAAGATCGTCGCTCCGACGAGCGGGCAGCTCATCGTCGACAAGGCAGGCGACTTCCAGGTGAAGCTCGACGTGAAGAACTGGCAAACGGCGACCGGAAGCTCGCACGTCCACTTGATCCTCGACAACAAGCCGTACAAGCCGATTTACGACACCAAAGCGCCGATCAAGCTGAGCGACCTCAGCCCGGACCCGCTGACCGAGGGTGAGCACACGCTCGTCGCCTTCGCGAGCCGCATGAACCACGAGTCCGTCAAGACGAAGGACGCTATGACGATGCTCAGCTTCTTCGTCGGCAAAAAAGGCGATGTGAAGACGGACCTCAAAAAGCCGATCCTGATCTACAGCCGCCCCAAGGGTGAGTACAAAGGCGACAACGCGAGCCACCTGCTCGTCGACTTCCAGATCGCGAACGTCACCTTGGCCGAGGGCAAAGAAAACGTGCACCTCACGGTCACCGGCCCGGGCATCGACAAGGCACTCGAAGCCAAGGTCGAGAAGTTCGGCGCGCCGTACTACTTGGACAACCTGCAGAACGGTCAATACACCGTGAAGGCGGAGCTCGACGGCGCAGACGGCAAGATGCTTCCCGGCCCGTGGAACTCGACGACGCGCACGATCACGATTAGCCGCGACGTCCCCGCCGATCCCATGCCCGCGATGAACATGGGCGCGATGGACGCGGGAGCACCCGCCGTTGCCAAACCCGCTCCCGCGATGGACGCAGGCGCCAAAAAGTAGGAGCGCGGTGGCTTTCGTCGAGGCCAAGCGAGACCGAGGAGTGGATGAGGAGTCGTACTCCTGTACGGCGACGATTCCCGACGACGGTATCGCGCCGGCATCGGCGAAAAACGCCGCAGCCAAGAAGTAGGAGTGCGGTGACTTTCGTCGAGGCCAAGCGAGACCGAGGAGTGGATGAGGAGTCGTACTCCTGTACGGCGACGATTCCCGACGACGGTATCGCGCCGGAATCGGCGAAAAACGCCGCAGCCAAGAAGTAGGAGTGCGGTGGTTTTCGTCGAGGCCAAGCGAGACCGAGGAGTGGATGAGGAGTCGTACTCCTGTACGGCGACGATTCCCGACGACGGCATCGCGCCGGCATCGGCGAAAAACGCCGCGCTCCGACGAGCGGAGATCGTTCGGCTTGACAAGAGTCGGGTCTGGCATCCGTACACGGCGATGGATGCTTGGGAGTCTGTCGACCCGATCGTGGTTGCGCGTGCGGATGGCCCGTATTTGTGGGACGAAAACGGCGCGCGGTTCATCGACGGCAACTCGTCGTGGTGGACGAGCGCGCTCGGTCATCGTCATCCGCGCGTCGTCGCGGCGATCAAGCGGCAGCTCGAGACGCTCGACCATTGCGCGCTCGGCGGCATCGCGCACGAGCACTCTGCACGCTTGGCCGAGGAGCTCTGCGCCATCGCGCCCGCCGGGATGTCTCGTGTATTTTACACAGACAATGGATCCACCGCGATAGAGGCCGCCGTGAAGATGTGCGTGCAGTTCTTCGCGCAGAACGGCAAGCCGAACAAGTCGCGCTTCGTGGCGCTGGACGGCGCGTTCCACGGCGACTCGATCGGCGCGGCGAGCCTCGGCGGCGTCCCGATCTTTCGACGTCCGTTCGCGAGCGTTCTGTTCGAGTGCGTGCACGCGCCCTTCCCCGGCGACTATCAAGCGGCGTTCGCCGCGATGAAGGATCTCATCACGCGCGAGCACGACACCATCGCGGCCGTCGTCGTGGAGCCGGTGGTGCAGGGCGCGGCGGGCATGCGCATCTACGACGCGCGTTACCTCACGGAGCTCGTCGAGATCGCGCGCGCGCACGAGGTGCTCGTGATCTTCGACGAGGTCTTCACCGGCTATGGCCGCACCGGCCCGATGTGGGCGTCCGAGCACGCGGGGGTGTCGCCCGATCTCATGTGCATCGGCAAGGCATTCGCGGGTGGCGTGCTCCCGATGGCCGCGGTGCTCGCGACCGAGCGAGTGTTCGAC
>JAYVYD010000405.1:0-10755 GCA_043784605.1 Myxococcales bacterium
CGGTACTCGCGCGGGACATCGGTGACGAGGATCGCGAGTCCGCGCAACGGATCACCGATCGCGAACGAGGCCGCGCCCAACGCGATGCAAGTGATCGCACAGCCGAGGAGGAACGTGCCGATGCGCCGTCTTCGCGTGCCCAAGCCGTGACCGTCGAGCGCGAGCACCACGACCTGCGCGACCGTGAACGCGATCATCGTGGGCTTGCCGAACCATGGGAACGCGCCGAACAATCCGGCGAGAATCAGCCACGCTGACGTCCCGCGCGCGTGCGGCGCCGAGCGGTGCTGCGCGATGAGCTGGCAAGCGATGCCTGCGAGCTGGAACATCGCGTAGAAGCTCTCGCGCTGAGCGCAGTCCCACCAGCTGTACGTCTGGTACTGCGCGACCAAGACGACGGCGCCGGCGAGCGGCCAGAGCCACCGCTCGTGACCTCGAGTCTTCCGCGCGCCGAGCCCCGGGAGAGCCGCGCCCACGAGCGCGCCCACGAGCGCGAACGTCACGACGTCGAACACGCGGAACACGTGCTCGTCGCCACGCGCGATCGGCATCATGGCGAGGTGAATGAAGTAAATGAGCGGCCCGTTGATCTCGCGAAAATCCACCCACGCGCGCTCACCGTGCGTGATGGCCCACGCGACCCATTGATAGATCCCTTGGTCGCGGCCGAACGTCGCGAACGTGCTCTTGTACGCCGAGAGTATCGTCGGAAAGAGCGCAGGCAACGCGATGAGCGCGGGCGCTATCAGCCAGATGCGCTTGGCGATGCGTTCACGCACGGGCGAGCTTTCGAGCGCGCCTCTCGGCGAGCATGGCGAGCGCAAAGACCACGAAAGCGAGCGGCGCGGCCCACCCCAGCACCGAGAGGACAGCGGAGCGATGTCCGCCAGGAATCGGCCCTGAAACACCGGGGAGGCGGATCGCCGAAGAGGGGCGATCGAAGCGCGTCACCCAGCGCGCGATCATGTGCGCGGTCATCTGTCCGGCTCCGCCGTAGTCGCCGACGTCGACGTATGGTTTGACGAACGCATTGAGGTCGTCCTTGGCGATGGCGACGTCGACGCCCGACGACTTGGGGACCGCGAGCGTCGGCGGGCGCGCGCCGAGGTCCACGCACCACGTCTCGTCGGCGCAAGAAAAGGCACCCGGCGAGTGCGCGACGCGAAGCGTGACGTTGACGCCCGCGCCCGCGAGCGCGCCGAGATCTCGCCGCACCTGGCCGCGCGACCAAAATGACAGTATGCCCTCCGGATCGATCGCTCCCGGCGCGTCGGCGAAAGGAGTCGACGAATACGTCGGACCGGGCTCGTCGGTGTAGCGGATGGAGAACATGCCCTGATGGCGCGAGCTGTTCCAGGTCGCCGCGAAACCGGAGAACCACACCTTCGTCGGCGTCGAGAGATCGTGCAGCGGCAGGAGCTCGATCGCCGGGTTGCGCGCGAGGTTCAGGCGCTCCGCGAAATTGGCCGGATCGGGCAGGTTGATGTCGTCCGCGAGCGGCAACACGATCACGCCGATGTCGCGGTCTCGCAGCACCTCGACGAGCTTTCCTTGGCGAAGCGCCGCCGCGACCTGCGCGTCGGAGAGCCCGCCTGCGTCCATGATCGGCCGGTGCGCGCGGAAGCCGATTGCGCCGATGTCGAAGCTCGCGACCTTCACCTCGGGCGAGAGCGTGTCGACGAACTCTCCCATGCGTTCTTCGGTTTCTCGGATGTGTTGCACCGCGTGCGCGTGGTCGTCGCGCCAGTCGATCACACCGACCGTGGTGAGCCCGACCCACGGACCCAACAACGCCGCGCTCGCCACGGGGAGCGCGAAGCGGAGACGTCCCAGCAGTCCTGCAAGCTCCTTCGCGAGCGAGAGCGAACCGAGAGCGAGCAGCCCCGAGTACAGGATCGGCACGAGCGGCTGGTAACGGCCGCCGTGTCCGGGCGACGGCATCAACGCGGCGTACACGCAGAAGTGGATCGCCGCCCACACGAGCACCATCTTCATGCCCGCGCCACCGCGACGCCACCACGTGCGCGCGCCGAACGCGACGAGTCCGAGCGACGCGTAGAATGCAGGATCGCTCGAGGTCCCTAGCTCGAAGTTGCGCAATCGAAACAGCCAAGTCTCGACGAAGCCGAGCACGAGCTCAGCGCGACTCATCCCCGCGGTGCCGCTCTCCCAGAGCCACTTGCGGCCGCTCAGCGTCGCGGGCAGCGGTGTGTGAGCCAAGAGCGCGTTCGAGCCGAAATACAGGGTGATCGCGATCAGCCAGGGCGCCACCACGAACGGGAGCTGAGCGCGTGGGCGCGAGCGATGAAAGATGGCGAGCACGATCGGAAAGCACATCGCCTCGGGTCGTGTGAGCGCGAGCGCCCCCGCGAAGGCGCCTGCGAGCCACGCGCCGCGCGGGGTCTGCTTCGGGTCGGAGAACGTCACGATGGAGGCGAGCGCGAGCGTCACCGAGAGCGTCGCTTCCATCCCCGAGTAGGAGAACCACAGCACGTTGCCACCCGCGAACGCACACCACGCGACCGCGAGTCTCGACCACCACGGCGCGGCATCGCCTAGCTCGCGTGACAACATCGTGTACACGAGCTGGCTCGAGACGAGCGCGAGCGCGACGTTGAGCACAAGCGTGTACAGGCACGGGTCCGCGTGCAACACGGCGAAGTTGACGGCGAGTAGCGTAGCCCATAGATAGCTCGTCGCGCTCGCGCCGTGCTCACCTGCCGTGTAGCCGAGCGTGCCCGTCGTCGCGAACGTGCGCGCGACCACCTGATGGATCCAAGCGTCGTCGAGCGGCAGTCCGTGCAGCGTCGCCGAGTCCTTCGCGAACAGCGCTAGCGCTGCCGCGTGCAGGCCGCCGAGCATCAGGCGCGCTCGCTGGGTCGTCGGCTCCCTCACGACGTCGTGATTAGCACCGGTCCCACGTTTCGAGGCTATTTTCCCTTGCGCTGGAGCTGTTGACGCGCCGCGGTCGCCACTGCACCGGTCACGTTCTTCGATTTGGCGATGCTCTTCAGATCGCTCTCGCGCAGGTGCGGGATCAGCTTTGCGACGAACGCGAATGGCGTCCGCGGATTCATGATCAGGTTGCACTTGATCGTGTACGAGCGCGTCCATTCCCGGCTGCGTGCGATGTGCCCGAGCACGTCGTCGCTCACGCTCCGGCTTGCGCTGACGCGCACGATCTCGTTCTCTTGCATCAGCGGGCTCTTGACTGCCGCGGCGGCGACGAGGCGGTTGCTGTCCCGTACGAGCAGCATGCGCTCGGACGGCGTGCCGAGCATCGCGCGCCTGACCTTCTGCGACACGCTCATTTCGTGCAGCTTCAGCTCCACCGGCTCGAACTTCTTCTTGAGGACCTCCTCACCTGTCTCTTCGTCGACCTTGTGCGTGTCGTGGTCGTCGGGGTCGATCGATCGCGCGAGCGCGTCCACCTCGACGAAGAGCACGTCATCGTAGCTGCGCTCGGCGGTCGGCTCCGCGATGAGCTGACCTGCGATCGCCGCGGCCGCCTCCTTGAACGCCGGAATGCCGACCAGCTCCTTGCCGTTGCGAACGGCGAGCTCGAGGATGCGATCGGCCGTCGACATGCGAGTGGCCTTGTTCATGTAGAGGCACTCGATGATCGTCGGGTCCGAGAGCAGGCGCTCTTCGTTGGTGGCGATCAGCTCGGCCACGGCCTCGCTCGCCACCTTTGCGGCCTCCGCAACCGCCACGGTCGGGATCTGCGGCAGCGCGAGGATGCGCTCCATGATGGCCGCGTTCTTCGCGTACAGAGGAGTCAACAGCGCGAGGACTCCCGGCGCGAGCTCGGGAACCAGCGCCCCTTGGAGTAGCGGTGGCGGCAGAGCAGAAAGCGTAGCGCGCGCGATCGCCGCGGCCGGATCCCCCTCGATCTCGGAGAGGAGCGCGACGATCGTGATCGCCTCGTGCGGCTTTAATCCCGGCGCGATTCCGCGCGCGGCCATTTGGCGCAACGCCGTCGGCCCGTTCGGGTCCAGCACGCGCGCCGCGTTGGGCGGCAGTGTCGTGATGTCAACGGGGGGCAGCATGAGCTCTGAGCAGTCTCCCTAAAAGGGGGACTCTTGGACAGGACGTTCTCCATTGATCGTGCCAATGGCGCGATCCGTGAGCCCGTGATGACACGTGACGAGACGCCTATACTGGTAGCGAAGCGCTCGAATGAGAATTATCATCGTGGGGCTTTCGTCTACGTCTGTGTTCTTCGCAGATGAACGAAACCGGAGGGTTGCCGAATGGGTGTGTTCGATTTCGTGAAGCAAGGCGTGCAGGAAATGATGATCGCTCGCCCCGATCATCTCAAGAACCTGATCGTCTACAAGCATCCGGACCAGAACGTCCCGATGTACTCGCAGCTCACCGTCGATAGCGACGAGTGCGCCGTGTTCTTCAAGGACGGTCGCGTGGTCGGTGTCTTGCCGCCGGGCCGCCATACCCTGCAGTCCCAGAACATCCCGTTCCTCAACAACCTCATCACGAGCGTCACGGGCGGCAACGTCTTCATCGCGGAGATCTTCTTCGTGAAGACCTCCCCGATCTTCAGCGTGCCGTTCGGCGGACCCATCGGCGACATGCTCGACCCGCTCACCGGCGAACAGGTGACGCCACGCATCTTCGGCGAGTTCTCCGTCGTCGTGACCGATCCCGTGCGCTTCATCGTCGGCTACGTCGGCCAAGCCGCGGCGCGTGACAACGACGCGGTGCTCGGCTGGGTGAAGGGGCTCTTCCTCAACGGAGTGCGCACGACGCTCGGCGAGCTGTGTGAGGTCGAGGGAAAGTCCGTGCTTCAGTCGATGAGCCTTCGTCAAAAGCTCGCGACGCAGTTCATCGCGAAGTGCCCGGACCTCAACGACATCGGCGTGAAGATCCTCCAGATGGGGGACTACCAGATCAACTTCAGCGACGAAGACAAGAAGCGTCTTCAAGACGCCAACGCCGAGATCGCCAAGGCACAGCGCGCCGTGAAGGTGAAACAGATTGGCGTCGCGGGCGCAGAAGCCGAGGCGAAGGCCAAGCAGTTCGAGCTGGATCAGAAGTACCAGCAGGACGCGCGCTACGTGCAGAACGTCGCGGGCAACTACCAAAACTACGCCTCAGGCCAGGCGATGATCGGCGCAGGGCAGGGGATGGCCGCGCACGGCATGGGCGAAGGCGGTGTCGCGGGCATGGGCATGCAGATGGCCGTCGGCATGAACATGGCGGGCAACATGCAGCAAGGCATGATGGGCGGTGGAGCCGCGGCTCCAGGCGGCGCAGCAGTCGCGGCACACTCCGGACCGCAGGCGACCTGCGCCAAATGTGGAACGCGTCAAGCACAAGGGAAGTTCTGCGCGGAGTGCGGAACGCCGCTCGCTGCGATGAAGAAGTTCTGCACGACGTGCGGCGGTGAGGTCGCTCCCAGCGCGAAGTTCTGCGCGGGCTGTGGCACGCCGGCGATCGCCGGCGGCGGGGTTCCTGCTGCACCACCCTCTGGCGGCTGACGGACATGGATCCGCGACTCACGGCATTCAGGTAGACTAAATCCGTGAGTCGATTGGGCGTAGCTTGCTTGCTGATCGCGATCGCGAGTCGCGATCCCGGTTGCGGCGGCGGTCACGAAGAAGGGAGCGTCGGCTCTCCGTGCACGCGTCCGCGCGACTGTCCGCAAAATGGAACGTGCGCGGCGGGAGTCTGCATCGATCGCGACGCGGGCTCTGACTCCGGAGACGGCGGCGATGGTGGCGACTGACACCATCGACCTGCGGCAGACGATCAAGCGCTGCGCAGACTGCGGTCAGGAATACACCTCCGACACCGTGTTCTGTCCCTTCGACGGCGCCAAGCTCGGGCAGGGCACCATGCGCATCAAGTTGGACCCGCTCATCGGGACGACCGTCGACGCAAGGTACCTGATCACCGAAGTGCTCGGTGAAGGCGGCATGGGAACGGTCTATTCGGTCAAGCACTGCACGCTCGATCGGACGTTCGCGCTGAAGGCGATGCGAGCCGATCTCGCGCAAGAGACGGAGCTTGCCGAGCGCTTCATTCGCGAGGCGAAGGCCACCGCGGCGATCAAGCACCCGAACATCGTCTCCATCAACGACTTCGGCGCGCTCCCCGACGGCCGTCCGTACTTCGTGATGGAGAAGCTCGTCGGACAAACGCTGCAACAGCTCATCAAGCGTGGCGGGGCCATTCCGGCGGCGCGTGCGGCGGCTATCACCGTGAAGGTGGCGCGCGGTCTCGCCGCGGCGCACGAGGCCGGTGTGGTGCATCGCGATCTCAAGCCGGAGAATGTCTTCTTGCTCGGCCGCTCGGACGCAGGCCCAGAGCAGGACGTGCGCGTCGTCGATTTTGGCGCGGCGCAGATCGCGGGCAAGAGTCGCCTCACCAAGGCGGGCATCGTCTACGGCACGCCGTATTACATGTCGCCGGAGCAAGCGAGCGGCGCAGCGGTGGATCACCGCGCGGACATCTACGCGCTCGGCGTCATCATGTACGAGATGTTCACGGGCAAGGTCCCGTTCGAGGGTGACACCTATATGGGTGTGCTCACGCAGCACATGTTCGCGCAGCCGATGCCGCCGTCGCGCCTCGATCCGAAGCTCGCGCGCGACATGGGCGCGCTCGAGGCCATCACGCTCAAGTGCCTAGAAAAACAGCCCTCCGCGCGCTTCGCGACGATGGAAGATGTGGTGCGCGAGGTCGACAAAGTCGTGCGCGTGGACGAAGACGGCGTCGCGAAGGTCTCGCCGTACCTCGACGCGGGTGCCTCGCGCGGAGAGCCACGCATCTTCGCCATGGCCGACGCGCTCGAGCTCCCGAGCTCTGGCGAGCTCCGCGGTCGCGTGATGCGCGTGGCTGATGTTGACGCCGAAGAGTCCAACACGGCGGAGCGCCGGGGTCGCGTGCTCCTGATCGTCGCGGGCGCGATGCTCGTGCTTGCCTTGGGGCTCGTCCTCTACAAGCTACGCAAGAGCGCACCCGCGGAGCCCGTCGCGCTCGTCGCCTCCACGGTGTCGGTGCCATCCTCGGTCGCCGTGCTGCCCGCCATCCCGGCTCCTGCTTTGCCGCCGTTCCACAACGTCGCGATCGACGCGAACGTCGCTTGCGAGGTGTATCGAGGTGCCGCGCTGATCGGCAAGACGCCGCTCGAGCTGCGCGTCGAAGACGGATCAACCACGCGCAGCTACGTGCTCAAGGCAGCTGGGTATTCGGATCAAGAGGTCGTCGTCGGCGCTACCACGACCGATCGCATCGACGTCTCTATGCGGAAACGTGCTGCCGCCGTCCGCGCGCCGCCAGCCGCCACCATTCCATCCACCGGTCCCGCCGACCCATGGAGCACGGCAAGATGATCTTCGTCTCTCAGTGATCGTGGCAAAGGCGCGATCACTGAGGCAGGTTCTGTAAAAGAGACTCGCTTTTAGCGAGACTGCTTGGAGTTAGGGAAGCCAACCCGCCCTCTCGAGCGTACCATCAGGCCCATGGATCAAGGAGTACCGCCGCCGCCTGGGGGATATGGGTTGCCACCTGAGTGTGGCGGTGGGTCCGAGGGGCCGCCTCCTCCGCGTCCGAACATCATTCCGCCTGCGTCGCCGCCGGTGAGCCCGTTTCGCGAGAACTACTACGTCCCGCCGACGAGCAACCCGTCCGGCAAGCGCTGGGCGTTCGGCGGGATCGGGGCTGCCATCCTCGGGGTGCGCCTGCTCTTGCTCTGCGGTCGTGTGGCGGACTCTGGCTCCGACGACTATTCGTACAATCCGTCGTCCTATCCGACATACGACCCGACAGCGTTCGGCGCGCTGTTCGACGCGTCGCTCGTGCCTTCGCACTCGCCTTCAGCACAGCAGATCGCGGTTGGCGCGGATGGCAGGGCCTATTGGCTGGAAGGCGATCAAGTCACCGTACAAGGCCACGACTCGAAGGACGTCCTCGACCCGAAGGCGCTCGGCAAACCGATCCAAGGCGAGTTCGTGCCTCAGTACGGCGCCACGCTGGTCGCGACGGACAAGAGCTTGCTCTGGGCCGCCGGTGGTCGCTTTGACCAGGGGGAAGTTGTCTCGTCGATCGTCGCGATGCCCCTCGCGGGCGGCACGCCGAAAGTGATCGTGAAGAACCTGGTGGCCACGCCCGAAGGGCTCACGTTGGATGCGCAGACTCTCTGGTTCACGGAGCCCGGCGACCAAGACGCGCGCAACCTGATGCGAGTGTCCACGAGCGGAGGGACACCCACGAAAATTGCCTCGTGGAGCGATCCATTCGAGCTGCGTGAGACGCTTGCGCTCGCCGTCGACGCCTCGAACGTGTACTTCGTGCAAACTACACACGATCCCAAGGACGACCTCGTCAAGTCGCAGACGCTCTCGCGTGTCTCCAAGTCTGGAGGCAAGCCCACCGTACTCGCGACGCTTCCAGAGTTCGAGGCGGTCGGCGTGTTCGCCACGACCAAAGGCGGAGTCTTCTTCACGACGACGTCCGAAGACGACGGGATCGGCGGAGACACGAGGAGGCTCTACTGGGTAGCGGCAGCCGGTGGGGCGAAGACTCTGCTGATGCAGACGACGAGCGGGACGTTCGGTGACGTGGTGGCGGACACCGACGGCGTATTCCTCTCTCGTCGGGAGGACTCCACCTGGAACATTTTACGGGTCGGGGACGACGGCGGATCCACCACACGAGTCTCGGGCTTGGCCCGCGAACCTCACTTCGGCGTGAGCCGCTACCTGTTGTTCTGGAGCACCGGCACCGAGGTTTCGTCACAACGCAAGAGCACATCGTTGCCGTAGTACCTTTTGATTGAGAGCTTGACACTCGAGCGGGCGGCAAACGATTCTCATGCCCGGCAGGTCCCCCAAAAAGGGTAGTCTGCAAACGGACAACGCGTGGCCAAGCTCCAGCTCCTTCTCGTCGACGCGGACCCGCGCAGCGTGCGCGTGCTCGAGGTCAGTCTCAAGAAGGCTGGCTATTCCGTCACGACCGCGACAGACGGGCTCGACGCGCTGTCGAAGCTCGAGCTGTCCACTCCCGACCTCGTGCTGTCGGATACGCGTCTCCCCAAGCTCGACGGCTACGCGCTCGTACGAAGGCTGAAGGAGCGCCCCGAGTGGTCGACGATCCCGGTCGTGTTCTTGACGAGTCAAAAGTCGATCGAGGACAAGATCCGCGGTCTCGAGCTCGGCGTGGAGGACTACCTCACGAAGCCCATCTTCGTGCGTGAGTTGCTCGCGCGCGTGAACCTGCTGCTCGCGCGCCGCACGCAAGAGAACATCGCGACGACCCGCACGATGAGCGGGCGAACGCGCTTCACGGGCTCCATCGCCGACATGGCGGTCGTCGATTTGTTGCAGACGTTCGAGGTGTCTCGCAAGAGCGGCGTCGTCCACCTGACGAATGGTCCGAGCCACGCGCAGGTGTTCTTCCGCGACGGCAAGGTCGTCGACGCAGAGCTCGGCCCGCTACGTGGCGAAGAGGCGATCTACCGCGCGCTCATCTGGAACGAGGCCGAGTTCGAGGTCGTCTTCACGGCGGTGAAGAACGACGACATCATCGGCACCTCCACGCAGGGCATCCTCATGGAGGGCATGCGGCGCGTAGACGAGTGGGGCCGATTGTGTGAACAGCTGCCGCCGCTGTCCACGATCTTCGAGATCGATCATCAACAGCTGCTCGAGCGCCTCAACGAGATCCCCGACGAGCTGAACGGGATCCTGCGTCTGTTCGACGGCAAGCGGACGCTGATGCAGGTGGTCGACCAGTCGCCGTTCGAGGACCTGTCGACGCTCTCTACGATCACGAAGCTCTACTTCGAGGAGCTGCTCGTTCCGAAGGCCGAAGAGGCGATCGGCGAGGCCGACACTATCGTGCCCGACAGCGGTCGACACGAGACGTACAAGCCGCCTCCTGGATCCACGAGCGACGAGATGCTCATCGTTCCCGCGGCGGAGACGACGACGCCGCCGCCCGTCGTCAAAGAGGTGCCGCCGGATCAACCGAGCAAGCCCGCGGAGGTCGCGCGCGTACAGCTCACCAAGGTCGAGGCGCGTGGCGCGATCGAGCAGCCCACGAACCCGACGATCACCAAGAACGATCCGCGCTTCGATCCGAAGACGCCCAACCCGGTCGAGAAGGTGGAGTTCGAAGACACGCGCAACTTCGTGGCGACGCTGCGCAACTTCCCAGAGCAACCACCGAAGACCGAGCGCGAGGTGGGGCCGCCGAAGTCCCCGCCGACGGACCACGATCAGCGTCCAACGCCGGTAGCCATGCGCGCGCACGACGAGGTCTCGTCCAAGCCGCCGCCCTCCAAGCCCACGGAGCTCCCGAAGCCTCAGCCGCTTTCGGCTACGGCGAAGATGGCCGTAGTCGTACCGCCTCCCTCGAAGATCGAGGAGGTCGAGCCCGACGAGGAAGAGCGAGTGAAGGCAACGGGGGTCGCGACGCAAGAGAAGCGCGCTGTAGCCGCCAGCGAGCTGAGCCCTTCCGACGAAGAGGAAGAGGACGACGAAGAGGAAGAGCAAGACGACGAAGAGGAAGAGGACGACGAAGAGGAAGAGCAAGACGACGAAGAGGAAGAGCAAGACGACGAAGAGCAAGCCGAGGAGCCGCCCGCCAAGGCGCCGCCGACGCCACACGTGACTCTCGCCGAGGACCCCGAGGAGCTCGCGCAAATCCCGGGCGCAAGTTCGCTCATGCCGCGCGTCACGGCCTTCGCGATCGGCTTCGCCGTGGTGATCGGTGCGGGTATCCTCCTCTACA
>JAYVYD010000406.1:0-16351 GCA_043784605.1 Myxococcales bacterium
GCCAACCACTCCGGAGATGAGAAACAGCGGCAACATGCGTGCAGCGCCTGCAGCGCGCTCGACGAACGTGCCCACCTGTCGAAGCGCGACCATGTTGAAGCCGATGTGCAGCAACGAGCCGTGGACGAAGCACGACGTGAGGAGGGTCTCGATGCGATCCTCGTAGCGAGTCGCGTGCGAGAAGTTGGCGCCAAACTCCAGGAGCGTGTGCGATGACATGTTCGCGAACCCGCCCCAGCCCTCCCTCCACATCTGACCGACGAAGACCGCAACGTTCAACGCGATGAGGATCGTGGTGAGCGGCAGCATCGGAGTCTTCGGCGAGGCGTCTGATTCGGCGACGGGAGGCTCGACTTTTCGCGGCGCGGGAGCGGGAGTCACGCGAACGTTGTACTACGCATCCGGGAACTTGGCCGGCCTCGCACGCGGCTGATACCGAACATGCGAGAGCATGGATCTTCTCGTCCGCGCGACGCTTGGTCTCCGCAAGGTCGGGCGCAGTGCGCTTGGTGCGCTGGTGGCCCTCGGTCTCGGCGCCCATTTGGTGCTCGTAGCCGGCGCTCATGGGCACGAGTTCGAGCAGACGATCGCGGGTGCCATCGCGTGTGCGCTGCTCGTCGTTCGTATCGCGCAGAAGGTGAAGAAAAACCAGGCGACCTACGTGGCGCGCGACATGGGACTCTTGGCGGCCTTCGTCCTCATCGTCGTGCTCCTCCGGTTCGGTGGCGGTCTAGACGGACCGTGGGCACCATCGCTGTACCTCTTGATGGCGCTCATCGCGGCCGTCGCCCGTCCGCTGGCCATAGCGCAGACGGCGCTCTACGTGGTGACGCTCGAGGCTTCGCTCCGGACGCTGGCGCTGCGAGCCCCCGCGAACGAGAGCATGCTTGCGCGAACTTTGTTTTTAGCTGCCTTTGCGCTCGCGAGCGCGGTCGTGGTTCGTGCGGAGGTCGCGCGCATTCGTCACGCGTCGCGTAAGCGCCTCGACGCAGAGCTCGCGAAGATTCAAGAGGACGCGCGGAGCTACCGCCTACTCGGAAGCGGCGACGGCAAGAGCGAGGATCGCTTGGAGCGCTCGAGTGCTCTCGAGATCCAAAAGGCCGTCCACTACGCGCTCGATCTCTTGCGCCGCACGCTCGGACTGCACACGGCGGTGATGCTCTGGCAGAACACTCAGGGCACGCACCTGCGCATCAGCGAGCTCTCCACCGAGAGCGACTCGATCCGCGACGCTCCGTTCCCCGTGGGTGACGGCGTGCTCGCGGCGGTAGCCATGAACAAAGAGCGCGTGAGCCTATCGAACCTGCGCGCCTCGATGAAGGTGCCCTACTACGACGGACCATCGCCCGCGCGCTCGCTGCTGGCGATCCCCGCGGTGGAGGACGGTCAGCTCCGCGGAATCCTCGCGCTCGATCGCACGACGAGCGAAGCGTTCACGCCACACGAGGAAGAGCTCGCCACGCAAGCCGCGCGTTTTTGCGTGCGCGCGATCCAGAACGAGCGTGTGTTCGTTCAGCTCGAGCGCGCCAAGGTGGAGCAGGGCAAGCTGTACCGCGCCGCTCAAGCGCTCGGCGCCGCGCTGAGCGAGAAGGACGTCCTCGACGCCGCTGTCCGAGCCGCGCGAGAGATCGCGAGCTTCGATCTCGCTGCCGTCACGCTCTTCGACGAGACCACGCGCACGCACCAGGTCGTCGCCGCCACCAGCGGTGAGGGTGCGGTCGACGACCTCGTCGGCGCGAAGTTCCAACACAACGGCGGCCTCGTCTCGATGGTCGTGCAGAACAAGTTCCCCCTTCCCTACAAGGGCGAGTACGACGCCGCGCGCCAAGTGGTGCTCACGCGACACTACCCGTGGCCGAAGCTGCCGAGCCTCTTGGTGCTGCCGCTCGTGCTCCACGGTCGTCCCCTCGGGACGCTCATTCTCGGCGCGAAGCGTCGCCACGCCTTCGGAGATAGTGTGAGACCCACACTAGAGGTCCTCGCGAGCCACCTCGCGGTCTCCCTCGCGAACGCGCGGATGGTCCACAAGCTCGAGACCATGGCCACGACGGACGGGCTCACGGGGCTCTTCAACAAGCGCGCGATGCTCGACGAGGCCAAGAAGAAGATCGAGGCCGCGGCGCGATTCGACCGTAAAATGAGCCTCCTCATCGCCGATATCGATTTCTTCAAGAAGGTAAACGACACGTTCGGGCATGACGTCGGCGACGTCGTCATCAAGGGGCTGGGCGAGATCCTGAAGCGCCAGAAGCGCACCACCGACATGGTCGCGCGCTTCGGCGGAGAAGAGTTCGTCGTGCTCTGCGAGCAGACCGACGAGAAGGGCGCGATGTTGCTGGCCGAGCGCATCCGCGAAGAGCTCGCCAAGACGACGTTCCACACCGAGAAGGGCCCGTTGTCGGTGACCTGCTCGCTCGGAGTCGCGACGTTCCCCGGCTCGGGCAAGGACTGGGAGACGCTCTTCAAGGCCGCCGACGACGCGCTCTACGTGAGCAAGCGAAGCGGTCGAGACAAGTCCACGGCTCACGTCCCCAACCGCGGCGCGACCGAGACGCCTCCTCCGACGAAGCGCACCGCGACCGAGACGCCTCGTCCAACAACAAAGCCAACAACGAAGCGCCTCGTCGGGTAGGAGTCGATACCGTCGCGATCCCGTCGTCGGGAATCGTCGCCGTACAGGAGTGCGGCGAGTCGCCGGCGACCGGCTCCTGAGGTACGCCACAGCGCTATGCGCTTCTTGATAGTGTGCATTCCGATCGATTGCGGCGCGCAGCAGGTGGAGTTCGCTGATGGATCTACGGACGTGTCCGTGGACCACGCGACTGATGCTAGCGATGCTCGGGCCACTCTCGAGGCCGGCCGCACCCACTACTGCGACCAGTCGCCATCGACTCCGTTCTCGAAGGACGCTGGGCTCGCAGAGACAGGGCCCTGTGCCGACGCTCCTGACGGCGGCTGCACCCTATCATCAACTCAGTGCCTGCTTCCTAGCTGTCAATGTTTGCCAGGATTCTGTTGGTTGGACGACTCGGGACTAGGCCTCGACTACTTTGGATTGCCGTAGTGCTGCGCGCCTGATGCAGCGGTCGGCTCGCTCGCTTGGCGTGCTAGCTTGCGCGGCATGATTCGCGTCTCGCTTTCGTTCGCTCTCGTCGTTGCTTGCACGCCTAACTCGAACAGCGGGCTCGTCGCCACTCCCGTGTCCGACCCTCCCGTGATCGTCGCGCCCGAGGCCGACGCTTCCGTAGGTCAGACACGCACGCTCCAGGACACTGTCGCGTTGGGGCCCAAGCTTTGCGGCTGCGGGCTCTGTGAGCCGGTGCCGAGCGGAGATGGTTGCAAGGCCGACGGGGACTGCGCGCCCGAGACTCCGTGTCATGCGATGGCGTGCGTCGCGAAGGCGAAGTCGACTCCGCGCACGAAGGACATCATGTGCACGCAAGAGGTCCGCTGCGCGAGCGCCGACGCGAACGCGTGTGGTTGCGTCGCCGGAGTCTGCACTCTCTACAAAAAGAAGTAGAGTCCGCGCCCATGGCAAGGCCCCTCTCCGTTCGCGCGCGTGACGCAGTGTTCAAGGCAATCTTGCGCTCGCCGAAGCGCGTGCTCGTCGCACTCGGTGGCGGGCCCGATCGCAAAGACGGCATGCTCCTCGACCCTCACGTCGGCGTGCTGCTCAACGCGGTGAAGCTCGCGGGAGCGGTGGATCGACCCGATATTGCCTCCTCGCGGCGCTACATGGACCAGGAGTCACAGTCCGTGGCGCCCGAGCTGATCGCGATGGCGGTCGATCGAGACCTTTGGGTGAGCGGGCGCTCCGGCGATCTGCGCGCACGCGTCTACACGCCGAAGACCGCACACCCGAACGCGGGTCTGCTCGTCTACTTCCACGGCGGCGGCTGGGCCGCAGGCAGCATCACGTCGCACGATCGCTCCGTGCGAGAACTCGCGCACAACGCCAAGTGCGTCGTGATGTCGGTCGAGTACTCGCTCGCGCCCGAGAGCAAATTTCCGACGGCCGTCGAGGACGCGATGGCCGCGTATGTTTGGGCTCGCGCGAACGCGAAGGAGCTAGGCGCGGATCCAGAGCGAGTCGGCGTCGGCGGGGACTCCGCGGGCGGCAACCTCTCGGCCGTCGTCGCGCACCTCGCGAAGGCTCGCGGCGTAGCGCAGCCGACGGTGCAGCTCCTCATCTATCCTGCGGTCGACATGACTCGCGGGATGCCCTCGCACCGCACGTTCGCGAAGGGATACATGCTCGATGAAGAGCGCGTGGTCTGGTACTTGGGTCACTACCTCGAGAGCCCAGACCAAGAGCGTGACCCGCGCGGCTCGCCGCTGTTCTACGAGAAGTTCGACGGCCTGGCGCCCGCCATCGTCGTCACCGCGGGCTTCGACGTTCTGCGCGACGAGGGCGAGGCGTACGCCACCAAGCTCCGCGACGCGGGCGTACGTGTAGAGTACACGTGCGAAACCGGCATGATTCACGGCTTCTTCAACATGAGCGGCGCCGTCCCCGCGGCTCGAGACGCCAACGAGAGAATGGCGCGCGCTCTCCACGCGTACCTCGGCTGACGGACGCTACGCGGCGAGGGCTTCTTTCAGCATCTTGCGACCGCGGTGCAGCCTGCTCATCACCGTGCCTACGGGGACACCGAGCCTCAGGGCCGCGTCGCGATACGATTGCTCGTCGAGATCGACCATCAAGATGGCCTTGCGGAAACCCTCGGGCAGCGCGTCGAGCTTCGCGGTGGTGCTCTTCGTGAGAGCGACTCGCGAGTCTGCGCGTGCGCCCACGGGCTGGGTCCACGCGTTGGGGTCGAAGCACAACACGCGTAGCGCGTTCTTCTCGCGGCGCTTCTGGCGGTAGCGCGTCACAAATACACTGAAGAGAATCGACAGCGCCCATGCGCGGAGGTTGGTGCCGAGCTCGTACTGCGCCTCGAACCGAAGCGCGCGCTCCACAGTGTCCTGCACGAGGTCGTCGGCCTGCGCCGGGTTGCCCGACAAGCGCAGAGCGCGCGCGCGAAGCTCGGGGACGATTTTGACGAGCCCCAGCCGGAGCTCGCGGGTGTCGTGCGCGACGATGGGGTTGCGGTGCGGGCGTTGGGTCTGGGCTTCGTTGGCGGGCATTGTGGACGATGGCTCCTCGGTGTGGGAGGGCCTCATCGCAACGCCAGTGCCAGCGCGAAATGCCGCGGATTCAAGCCACAGACACACCGCGGCGTGTCCGTGCGGACGCTAGGCGTGGGCGGAGAGCAACGCGGCAACCACGTCCGTGGCGAAGCCGGCCAGCTCTCCTGCGAGCAGTCCGCGGTCCCCGTGTGCTCTCGACCAGGCCTCGCCCGCGCGCCCGTGCACGAGGGCGCCGAGCGCCGCAGCCTCGAACGGCGGGGAGCTGCATGCGAGGGCGCCGATGATCCCGGCGAGCACGTCACCGGAGCCGGCCGTTGCGAGCGCCGAGCACACCACCGGGCAGACCGCGACGCGACCCGCGGGGTCCGCGATGAGCGTGTGCGCTCCTTTCAAAAGAACGACGGCGTTCGCGAGCTGGGCCAACGAGCGCACGGCAGCGTAGCGATCCGACTCTATCCGTGCCGACGTCGCCCCAATGAGACGCGCGGCCTCGCCCGAGTGTGGGGTGAGGATCAGCTTCGCCTTCGCTCGCGACAGGTCGAGAGCACGTCCGGCGAACGTCGAGAGCGCGTCCGCGTCCATCACCACGACGCCATCGTGAGTCATGAGCACGTGGCCGACGACCTTGCGCGCGCGCTCGTCCGTCCCGAGACCCGGACCGATCACGACCGCGCTCTTGCCAACGAGCAGCGTGTCGACCGCGTCGAGTCGCGACGCGTCGAGGCGCGCCGTCATGCACTCGAGCGAGAGCGCCTCGACCGCCGCGGCAGACTCCGCCCACGTCGCGACCGTCACGGCGCCGGCGCCCGCCTTGAACGCGCCACGAGCTGCGAGCGTTGCTGCGCCTGTTTTTCCGGGTGATCCGGCGATGACGAGCACATGGCCCGCGCGATACTTGTGTACGTCCCGCGCGCGCGGAGAGAGCCACCGCCGCGCGTCGTCGTCCGTGAGGAGCTCTGCGTCGTGGCCCGTGCGAACGACGAGCTCCGGCGGGACGCCGATGTCGACGACCGTGAGCATGCCCGCGTGCGCGGCGCCGTTGGGCGTGAGCAGTCCGCGCTTGTAGTGCGCGAACGTGGCCGTGGCCGACGCGCGCACTGCGATCCCGAGGACCTCTCCGCGATCTGCGTGGAGTCCAGACGGAATGTCGACGGCGAAGATCGGCGCACCCGCGTCCTGCATGCGAACGATGGCCTCGCGCGAAGGGCCCTCGATCGGGCGATCGAGGCCCGTGCCGAACAGCGCGTCGACGATCACGTCCGCCGAGGCGATGCCGTCGAGCTCCGTGGTGACGTCGCCATCGATGCCAACCCAAGCGTCGTGGTTGGCACGCGCGTCTGGCGTGAACCGAGACGGATCGCCAGAGAGCACGACCGACACCTCCGCGCCGCGGACCGCGAGGTGCCTCGCGACGACGAAGCCGTCCCCGCCGTTGTTGCCCGTGCCGGCGACGACGACGACTCGCTTGCCGCGCGCGGAACCGCCGAGCAGCCCCCGCTCGAGCACATCGACGGCGCCGCGACCGGCGTTTTCCATGAGCAACAGGCCCGAGACGCCGCATTCGTTGATAGCGCAAGCATCGAACGCGTGCGTCTGTGCTCGCGAGAGGACGACCTTCACGACTCGAGGATTACCACGGCGGCCGCGATGCCCGCGTCATGCGTGATGGTCACGTGCCACTTGTCAGCGCCGACGCGCGTGGTCGCCGCGATCGCATTTCCGTGGAGCTCGAGAGAAGGCTTTCCGCTCTTCGCCTTCTTCACCTCGACCTCGTGCCACCCGACGCCTGGCGCGCCGTCGAGCGCCTTCGCGAAGGCTTCCTTTACAGCGAAGCGCGACGCGACGAACGTCGCGAGATCACGCTGGCCCGCGTCCGCGCGTTCGCGAGGGCTACAGATGCGGTTCACGAAACGGTCGCCGTGCCGCTCGATCGCGCGTCGCATGCGGTCGATCGAGCAGACATCGAGCCCGAGTCCGACGATCGCCATCAATCGTCGCTGGAGCTCGAGCTCTCGCCGAGATCGTCGTCCAACTTGGGCGTCGGCAACAGCTCGCCATTCGCGCCGTCCTTGCGGACGACGAATGTCCTGCGGCTCGTGGTGTCGGGGTTCTCGCGTGCGACCACGGTGATCGCGTTGACGCCCGGCCGCAGCGGCACGTCGGCCTCGAACGCCATCATCTTCGGGTCTGCGCCGTTGCGGTTCGAGCGGTAGAACACCTTGCGCGAGCCTCCAAACACGTACGCATCGAGCAGACGCGCGTCGTCGCTCGCCTTGCCCCTGATGGTGATCTTCGCGTCGCTCGTCGCGAGCGTCGGGACGGAGAGCTCAATCGCAGGAGGCGCATGCGCCATCGCATCCTCGAACGCGACGGTCTGTCCGACGGTGCCACCCTGCTCGAGCTCGCTGCGCTTGCAGAAACCGAAGCGCGTGTTGCCCAAGCTCACCTTCACGTAGTCGCCAAAGCCCGCTTGCACGGTGGTGGCGGTGCCGGGCGTGAGCCGACCGAAGTTGCGCGCCTTCGGATCGGGCGCTTCGAGGAGAGAGGCCCCGGCGGCGCCCGCCTTCATCGCGCCAGTCTCGGGGGTCGACACGCTCGGCGGAGCGAGCGGGATGTGCACCTTCTCGGCGACGGACTCGCGCAGATCCTGATCGATGATGGAGAGCTCTACCTTCGCCTCCGTGCCGTCCAACTGAGGCTGGACGTCGAACGTGAAAGCGACGCGACGCGTCTCTCCGGGAGCCATGTTGCTCACGTCGTTGAAGCGACCCTCGTGCAGCAACAGGCCGTCGCCTGAGAGATTGCGTACGTTCGCTTGTGCATCGAAGCTCTTGCCCTTGCCGCTGTTCTTGACGACGAGGTACATCGTGAGCTCCTCGCCCTTTTGCACGCGACCGTCGCCGTTGCCCTTGCGGTTGTCGACGATTTGGTACGAGTACGAGAACACGGGGCGCTCGAGCGCCTTCACCGTGGCGCGAAGCTCGGCGTCCGGCGGAACACGCCCCTTGGCCTCGTCGAAGTGCAGCTTGATGCCGTCCGCGCGCGTGAGAGCGTCTCGCGGGATCCTGCAGACGCGCGGCGCGTCCTTGGGGAGCGGCACGGTGGAGCCGACGCGGTGGCCTTCGAAGTCGCACCAACCGAACGGCACTGTCGCCGAGCGGCTCTTGCCCGGCTCGAGCTTGCCGAACACGAGCTCCTTGTTGTCGAACATGCCGTTGTCGCTCCGGCTGACGGCGTAGAGGCGATAGACGGGGGTCGTTCCCTTGTTGGTCACGGTGACCTTGAGGTTCATCGGATCACCCGCAGTGACCTCGTTGTTCGCGCGATCCGTCTCGACCTTCACGTCGAGCGTGGACGCCGGGCCCTGGCCCACGACCGTATCGGACGGCGCGTCTGTCCAGTCGATGCTGAGCTTCTGCAGGTCGGCGATCATCTTGGCGACCTCCGCCGTGCGCGTCGACTCCACGTAAGACTTGGCAGACTGCACTTGATCGGGTCGCATGCCCTGCGGCACTTTGGCGGCCAAATCCCGCGCGAATTTGATCGGAAAGTCCAGCGCGAACACGTCGTCGGGATCGCCGCCGCGGTCGATGAGGTCGAGGCGATCCTTCTGCGACAGGTAGTACCGCACGGTCTCGAGCGGACGCTGGCCCTCACGGATGTGCGAGTTGGACAGGCTGCGCGAGAGGTCTCGCTCCTTGATCGCGCTCGCGGAGTTCGTCGTGAGCGCCATCTCTTGGAGGTCTACCGTCATGGGGTCCAGCTCGATGTCCGGCGTCACGCCGGTGCCTTGGATCGAGATGTCGCCTGGCTCGGTGAGGTACTGCGCGATCGTCAGCTTGAGCGCCGCTTTGTCCGGGAGCTCGTTGAACACGAGCTGCACGCTGCCTTTGCCGAACGTCGTCTCGCCGACGATGACCGCGCGATCGTGGTTCTTCATCGCCCCCGCGACGATCTCGCTGGCGCTCGCCGAGTTGCCGCTGACGAGCAGGATGATCGGGTAGTTCGGCTCGGTGCCCTCGGGCCGCGCGGTGCGTTCGTCTCGTCCTTCGGCCCCTTCACCGTGACCCACCGTGGCGACGATGGGACCGCTCGCGATGAACTTGTCGCAGATCTTGACGGCCTGATCGAGCAATCCGCCCGGGTTGCCGCGAAGATCGAGCACGAGACCCTTGAGCTCGCCGGTCTTTTTCATCTCGACCAGCGCAGCGTCGAGCTCCGTCGAGGTGTTCGATTGGAATCCCTTGAGGCGCGCGTAGCCGATGTTCCCGTCGAGCAGCTTGCTCTCGACGCTCGCGACGTGAATCGTCTCGCGCACGAGCTCGAACGGGTGCACGCCTTGCCATCCGTCGGCGCCGTCCCGGTGAATCCACACGGTGACCTTGGTGTTGGGCGCGCCGCGCAAGTGATTGACGGCCTCGCTGAGGCCCATGTTGAGCGTGCTCTCGTTGTTGATCTTGACGATGCGATCGTGGCGGCGCAAGCCGGCGCGACCCGCGGGTGTGCCCGGCATCGGGTTGATGACGGTCAACTGTTGATCCCGCAACGAAATGACGATCCCGAGCCCGCCGAACTGGCCGCTCGTCGAAAGGTTCATGTCCTTGTACGCCTCGGGCGAGAGCAAGACGCTGTGCGGATCGAGCGTATGCAACATGCCGTTGCACGCCGCGTACTCGACCTCACGCAGATCGACCTCGGTGCCGCGCAGGTTGTCTTGGACGAACGCAAACACGTCGTGCAAGTGCGCCGCGACGTCCCACAGCCCCTGCACGTTGTCGACGCGGAACTCTTTCTCTTGCGTGTCGACGCGGACCTTCACCGTGGGCGAACCGTCCTCGTAGAGCACGATGATCTGTGCGACGTCGCGCTGCACGTAGTTGAGCGCCGAGAGCAGCATCTCCTTCGGCTTCACGCGCTTGGGGTCCACGTATTTGTCGCGGATGATTCGCAACACCTCGTTGGTGACCTTGAGCTGCGTCAGGTCATAGGCGGCAGGAAGGCCTTGCTGAGCGCTGGCCGCGCTCGCTGGCGCCAGCCCCTCCCACAGACCCTCTCCGCGAAGGTGCAGCTTGAGCGCGAGGAGGCTCGCAAGCATGAAGGCGCCGAAGAGCGCGCCGACCTTGACCAACCGTTCGAAGAGGCGTGATCGCATAGGGGTTGGAGTATAGACACACCGGCCCGACAATCACCTGGGTCTGTGCATTTTCTTCGCCGCGGAATGCGAATCGTCGTCCGCCTGTTGCTCGCCCGCCTCTCCGTGTAATCGTGGCCCGTGCCCGACTCTGCTAACGTCCCGTCTCCTTCGATGGCCACTCTCGATCCGACGCGCGCCTACTACGACGAATTCGCGAAGGGCTACGAGGCCCGCCGCCGCCCCAACGATCCGGACGGGTACCACGCGCTCATCGACGACCTCGAGATCGGGATCGTCGAGCGCTTCGGTCGGGACAAGGACGTCCTCGAGTGTGGTTGCGGCACGGGGCTGTTGCTCGAGCGCATCAACGGGTTCGCGCGCACCGCGGAGGGAATCGATCTCTCGCCACGCATGCTCGATCAGGCTAAAGTCAGGGGCCTTCGAGTGCGCGAGGGCAGCGTCACGAATCTCCCGTACGACGACGAGAGCTTCGATGTCGTGTGCTCGTTCAAGGTGCTCGCGCACGTCCCCGAGATCGGTCGCGCGCTCGCGGAGATGGCGCGCGTCACGCGTCGCGGTGGATTCGTGCTCGCCGAGATCTACAACCCGTGGAGCTTCCGCGGTCTCATCAAGCGCTTCGGTCCCGCGGGCAAGATCTCGCGCTTTACCAAAGAAGATGCGGTCTACACGCGCTTCGACGCGCCGTGGGTGGTGCCGCGCATCATGCCGCCGAGCTGCTCGTTCGTGCGTGGCTTCGGCGTTCGCATCGTCACCCCCACAGCAAGCGCGATGAAGCTGCCGTTCGCGCGAACGATCCTCCCACGAGTGGAGCGATGGCTCTCACCGACCCCCCTCGCGAACTTCGGCGGCTTCTACGTAGCCGCGATGCAGAAGCGGACCTCACTCTAACAAGCAGATGTGCACAAAAGGTCGGGGAGTTCAGGAAGTCATTTCCTGATCTTTCTGTTTCACCTCTCCCGGCGCCTATGGGCAGTTGCGTCGTTCTAACCACGCCCCTTGCGTGTCGGTGTAGGCGACGACGAGGTCTGCGCCGTCGATTGCGAGTGCGACCTCCGTTGGCCTGCCGTGCGCCGCGATTGAGCCGTAGCTCGTGAAGGCGCCTTTGTCGTCGATGCGGCCGAGCTCGATGACGCGCGGCGAGCCCACCTTGGCGTCGAGCGGAACGACGCGCGCCACGTAGCTCGACGCCGCGCCCACCGACCCCACGATCGGCGCAGGATCCAGGCCGTTTTTGTAGTCGCTCCAAATCACTGGCTCGTCGGTCTTGGGCTCGCCAAGGATGCGAGCGATCGCGAGACCGAAGCCGATGTCGTGCGAGATGGGCAGCAGCGCGTACGTGGGTCCGGACTTCGGCACTGCCAAAGAAGCGCGTGTGTCGGGCTGCGCGCCGCCGCCGAGAAAGACCACCGCGTCGCCACCGACCACGATCGAGTCCGTGAAGGAAAGCGAGCGTGCATGGACCGGAGTCATCGCGGAGCGAGCGTCGAGCATCAAGACGAGCGCGCCTTCACCTCGCGGCGCCATCGTGGTGAATGTCGCGCCGCTGCCGTCCTCGCTCAGGCGCTGCGTCTTGTCGTCGTCGGTCCACAGCCACGCTTCCATCGTCGTGCCTTCACTCGTCTTGCGATCGCGCAGGAACGCGAGCGCGTCGTGCCCCTTCACGCTCGCCGCCCCGAGTCGCGTGCCGGCGCGAGCCTGCGCGACGACCTTCGCCGAGCCGGTCGTGGCGTCGGTTTGGTGCACGCCGCCCGCGACATCCATGCAAAATACACTCTTGTCGGTGAACGCGCACGGAGGCGAGGATCCTGCGAGCGCGCCCTGCTTGCGAGGGTGCGCGGCGGAGGGCGCCGGGATGACGACCGCAAGGCCCGCGCTGTTGAACGCGAGCCGAACGCCGTCAGAAGTCGACGCCATCGCGACCGGGCCCGTGCCGAGCTGAACCGGGCCGTACGTCAGCTTGCAAGAGTTGGCACCCGCATCGACCGGAGCGCTCGGCATCGCCGTCGGAGCGCTCGGCGTAGCTGCCACACTCGGAGCGGACGTCGCCGCGACCGGCGTTGCGCTCGCGATCGGAGACGTGTCTGACTTCGCGCTCGGAGGATCCTTGCAACCTACGAGCATTAGCGAAGCGGCGAGTGCTGCGGTCTTCACGTCTGAGGAGCTTTCTTCAAATCCACGGTGATGACGAGCGTGCGTGGGGTCGGTTGCTCATCGAACGAAGCTCGCTTCGCGCTCCAAGCGATGCACTGTTGCGGCCCCAACGCTTCTTCACTAGCTCACGGAGTCGGCAATAGGTACTCCTCGACGGGCGGCGCGTGATCGACGACGCCCACATCGACGAGCTGCTTTCCGAGCGTGTCCCAGCGGTCGCGCGTCATCGAGCCGAGCCCGTTCGCCTCGGTGTCCGCGCTCTCGGTGAGTGGCTTCTGCGCGGCTGCGGCCGCGATGAACGTGTCCGCATCCATCGACGCGTTCTGTCTCTGCATCACGGCGTTCGTCGATGAGGGGTCTGCGTTGTAGCTCGTCCATCCCTCACGCGCGGCGGCGACGAAACCCTTCACCCAGTCCGGGTGCTCCGTGAGCATGCTGCCCTTCACGATCACGACTCCGGTATACGGATTGAAGCCTTCGTCGGCCACCATGAACACCTGCGGGTCTGCGCCCTTCTTCTTCGCGGCGAGCGGCTCCGCGGTCACGAAGCACTGCTGGGCGAACGCCGGATCGATCATGAAGCGCGCGACGCCGCCGTCATACGGGACGATCGTGGCGCCGAAGCCGCCGTACTTCTTCTTGAGGAACGCCGCGTACGGCAGTCCAGGTTCGAGCGCGAGCGTGCCTGATTTCAGCACGTCGCCGAGCGTTTTGTAGTTTCGTCCCGCGTGCACCATGATCGCCTGAGGCGACGTTTGGAACGTGGCGAACACGGGCACGACGTCCGCGCCGCGCACGCGAGCCGTGATCACTTCGTCCGCGCCGGCCACGCCGAACTGAGCTTGCCCGCTCGCCACCATCTGAACGACGGGGACGCCCGCGCCACCGCCGTGGATGTCCACATTGAGTCCGTGCTTGCTGAACGCCCCGCTCTCGCGCGCCGCGTAGAAGCCGCCAAACTCGGGCTCGGGCACCCAGTTGAGCGCCAGCACCACCGCTGCGGCGCTCGTGCTCTCTGCTCCCTTCTTGGAGCAACTAGGCATTAGCGCGCACACGATGGCCAATACGATAGTCGGTAGTCTGTTCATGAGGGCTCGCGCACGGAGGGGTGCCATCGTCGAAGCAGAAGGTAGCCCGTAAGGTTCACCGCTCCAAAGAGCAAGAGGCCGAGCATGGCGGCGAAGAGCACCGCCGCGAACAACAGGTCCGTGCGGAGCTGCCTGTCCGAGGAGAGGATCAAAATGCCAAGACCCGCGCCGGACTCCGAGAAACCCGCCACGAACTCGCCCACGATGGCACCAATCACGGCGAGGCCCGCGGCTACGCGCAGGCCGGTCACTAGATTGGGCAAGGCGGACGGAAGCTCGAGCTTGCGCAGCGTGTCGAAGCGCGAAGCGCCATAGAGACGGAAGAGATCGCGCAGCGCCGGCTCCACCGAACGAAGGCCCAAGAGTGCGTTGGCGATCACGGGAAACACCGAGACGACGAACGCGGAGATCGTGACCGCGCGCATCCCCGCGCCGAACCAGAGGACCAACAGCGGAGCTATCGCGACGATGGGGACCGTCTGCAAGAACACCGTGTACGGATAGAGCGCGCGCTCGAGGATGCGAGACGCGCTGAGCAGGATTGCCGCGAGCGTGCCGATCACGGCGCTCAACAAGAAGCCGTAGAGCGCGGCGCGCCCCGTCACAGAGGCCGCGCGCACAAGGTCGCCGAGATCGTGCGCCATAGCGGTCGAGACGGCCGACGGCGGCGGCAACAGATAGAGCGGTATCGCGAGCGTGCGTGCGAGGAGTTCCCAGATGCTTAGGATCATCACGAGCGCGAGGAGCGGCGGAGCGATCGAGCGTAGGGCGCGCATTCAGCCGCCACCCTTCTCGAGGGCGACTCGCAGCGCGCGAGCCTCCTTCGCGAACGACGCCTCGGCGCGGAGCGCGACCGTGCGCAGGCGAGGCAGCTCGAGCTGAATGTCGGCGACGATGCGTGCGGGTCGCGACGAGAACACGAGTGCACGCTCGGCGAGGTAGGCGGCCTCGTCGACCGAGTGAGTAACGAACATCACAGTGAGCCCCAAGCGCAACCACAGCTCGCGGAGCTGATCGTCCAGCCGCTGACGTGTCATCTCGTCGAGCGCCGCGAACGGCTCGTCGAGCAGGAGCAGGTCCGGCTTCGTGACGAGAGCGCGAGCGAGCGACACGCGCATGCGCATCCCCCCGGACAGCTCGTGCGGCAGCTTCTCGCAGGCGTCCGCGAGACCCACCGCGGCGAGAGCCTTGCGCGCCTCTTCGAGTCTAAAAGTGACGTCCACCCTCGCGAGCTCCAGCGGGAGCGCTGTGTTGTGGAGGACATCACGCCACGGCAACAGCTGCGCGTCTTGGAACACGAACGCGACGCGCGCCTTTGCGTCGAGGGTCACCGTTCCTCCGTCGGGCGCATCGAGCCCTGCGACGAGCCGTAGCAGCGTGGACTTGCCGCACCCCGAAGGACCCAGCAGCGCGACGAACGAGCCCGCGGCAATGTCGAGGTCGAGCCCCGCGATCACGACGCCGCCTTTGTGAAAGACGCGCCGTAACCCTGCCGTGCTCACGCTCACGCCCGCGACCATGGTCGGAGTCATACTCCAGCGCGTGGACGTCCGAGAAGAATCACGAGCCCTGCGATGAGCTCCGCGACGAAGGCAATCACGAAGCGGCCAAGATCAACAGCGCGCAGAGATTGCCCAACAGAGGAACGTCGGTGCTTCGGGCGGCGACCCGCATCGTCGTTCCCTGTCCAATCCAAAATCCTATGAACACGGCCCTGAACTCGTTGAACGAAGACGGCGTCCCGAGCGTGAGCCCGTAGTACTCGGCCACCCGGTTGGGGAACGGAATCGCGACCAGCGCAATGAGGATCACCGCGAGACCGCTCAGCACCAGCGCGACACGGCGGAGCTTGCCCATCGGCCGAGGATATACGTATCGTAATGACCCCAATGCGAACTCTCTTATGCCTGGTGACTGTGGTCCTATTCCTCGGTGCAGTGGCGTGCGGGCGACGCGAGCCGCGAGACGCGTCGCGCTACGACAACTCGCAGCGGACACTCCAAGTCGACGCTCGCCGACAGGACAAGGACGCGCGACGCGCCGCCAAGAGACGTGCTCGCGACGAGCGCGCGGACCTGCGCGGACCGCGGCAGCAACAGCAGCAGGCCCAGCTCTCACAACCCGTCGGCCCCGTCACCCCAGGCACCTGCGAGGCGAGCTGCGTGCACTACCTGCAATGCAAGGCGATCTACGCAGACGCCGAAGAGATGCAGACCTGCGTCGGCGACTGTCGTGGAATGCGACTCACGCCGCAGGCGCTCTCGGGATACGAGCAGACCGACTGCGCAACGGCGATTCGAGTCGTCGAGGGCGGCGGTAACACGAACCCATCGAACGCAAGCTCGGGCTCCGATTGCGCCGGCTGCGTGTGGGACGGCTCGAGCTGCATCTGGTTGTCGTCCAGCGACTGGGGCGCGGGCGCGTACTCCGGAGGGTACACCTCGTGCAGCTCGAGTTGCTGCAGAGGACACTGACTCAGGTTGACCGCTCGGAGGCGACGATCCCCAAGATCACCTTGCCGTATTTATTCAGCAGTCCGGGACCTATCCCGTTGACCTGGAGCAGCTCGGACTCTTCTTTCGGGCGCGCGGTCACGATCCCGAGCAGCGTGCGATCGTTCATCACCCGAAACGCGGGGATCCGCTTGTTCTTGGCCTCGTTCGCGCGCCACGCACGCAGCGCCGCCTCGAGCGGGTCGCTCACTTGACGCTTCTCGCGTGGAGCCCGCTCCGCTCTTGGCTTGCGAGCGCGACGACCCTTGCCTCGCGCCTTGCCCGCAGGAGCGGACACAATGACGAATTGAAGCGCATTGGCGTCCAATGGA
>JAYVYD010000407.1:0-3654 GCA_043784605.1 Myxococcales bacterium
GTCGAGACCGAGCGAGACCAAGGAGCGGATGAGGCGCCGTACTCCTGTACGGCAACGATTCCCGACGAAGGTATCGCGAAGGTATCGGCGAAAAACGCCACACTCCTAAAGGGCGCGGAGGAGCTCGAAGGCGAGAAAAAACGCGCCCGACGCCACGCAGGCGACGAGCGCCGCGGGGATCGCCTTTCCGCCCATCTCCGAGGTCCAGATCCGGAATGCGCCGCGCATCGCGAACAGGCCGGCGACCGAGGCGCCGAGCGCGAGGACGACCTGCGCGACGAAACCGAGCTCTGGCGAAGTGACGACATTCAAGTTCGCGACGAGGTGCCAGCCGTCCGTGCTGCGCGCGAGCAGCGTGAGCGCCGCGAGCCCCGCAAGCGTGACGACTACAACGGCGACCAACGCGACGATCGCGCTCTCTTCATGATGTTGTTCGGTCGCAGGCGTCGCGGCCGGCGGTGGCATCGACGCTCTGAGCGTGTCGTACGCGAGCGCCCGCGGCGGCGATGATGAGACCGACGACATCACCGTCGGCACCGAGTTCGCGCGTGGTCGAACGCTCGGCGACACGTACGCTCCAGGTCCCGAGTCCAGCTCGAGCGCGATCTTCGGAGTGGGCGCGCGCGCTGCGGCGGGCTTCGGCACCGGCGCCTCCGGCACCACGAGGTCGAGATTGAACGACGGCGGCGGCCCGGCGGGCGCGGTCGGACCGTTCTTGTTCTCGTCACTCGGGCTCGTCGACGACGTGAGCAGGCCCACACCATCGAGCCGCAGCCCGCGCAGGTCGCGCGCGATCTCGGCGGCGGTCGCGTAGCGATCCTTGGGCTCACGCTGCAGACACTTCTCGATGATTCGCGAGAGCTCGACGGGTGCGTTGCTGACGACGTCACCCAGCTTGGGTGCGGTCTGCGTGGCCACCGCGACGAAGATCTGCGGCACGTCGTCGCCCTCGAACGGGAGGCGGCCGCTGAGCAGCTCGAACAGCATCACGCCGATCGCCCATACGTCGCTCCGCGCGTCCGTCTCGCGCACGCCCTTGATCTGCTCCGGCGGCATGTACGCGGGCGTGCCCATCACGACACCCGCCTGCGTCGTGCGAACGCCGCCCAGCTTGATCTGTGAGATGCCAAAATCGAGGAGCTTGGGCGTGATGCGGCCTTTGTCGCTCGCCAGAAAGACGTTCTCTGGCTTGATGTCGCGGTGCACGACGCCCTTGGCGTGCGCCTCGGCGATCGCGTCGATGACCGGGCACAGCAGCTCGACGACCTCGCGAGGCGAGAGGCGACCGCCCTTCGCGAGTGCGTACTTGGAAAGGTCCTCGCCCTCGAGGAGCTCTTGGACGATGAACGGCGAGCCGTCCGTGTCTTGACCGATGTCGAGGACGTCCACGACGTTGGGGTGCCGCACGAGGTTCGCCGCGCGCGCTTCACGCAGGAAGCGATCGACGATCTCATTGTTTTTAGCGTGTTCCGGACGCAGGAGCTTGATCGCGACCGCGCGACCGATCAGCTCGTTGCTCGCGCGGTAGACATGGCCCATCCCCCCGCTGCCCAGCATCTGCTCGAGTCGATACCTCGACGCGAGAAGCTGTCCGCTCTTGTCTTCGTTGTCCGCCACCCGAAGTCATCCTACCCAAGCGCGGAGGCGAGCACCAACTCTAGGCCGACCCTCAGGTGTGCTCGCGCGCGTGCAGGACCGCCTCGACCAAGTGCTGGCGCGACCGCTCCGACGATTCCTTGCAGAACGCGATCGACATCTTCATGAGGGACGACATCGCGAACCAACCTGGTTTCCCTCCAGGCATCGTCGACTCCTCGAAGTCTTCGTTGAGCGTTCGCAACGTCTCGAGCGTCTTCGCGAGCGTGAGCTCCGTGTCGGGCGCGGACAGATCGAGCGCAAGCAGGAACTCGCCTGGGACGATCGCGCGGGCCAGAAATTCTTCGAGGGTCGCCATGACGCTAACCGCATCACGCGTGTGTCCACGGGTCAACTTCCGCTCAAAACACGTACCGACCTCGTCGCAAGGCCGCGAGCTTGTCCACGTCGGCGTCGACATCGCCGTCGTGAAGGCGAGCCAGGTCTTGCTCGTCCAATACGCGCCGGTTTTGCTGGGAAAGGTCTCGCCGAGCGAGAGGTGCATCGAGGACCACGCACTCACCCGACACCGCGCCCAACGAGCCGGCGACCAATGGATGCGCGGCGACCGTGAGTCCCGCATCGAGGCTGGCCGTCGAGATCCCCCTCACGCTACAAGAGTAGCTCAGCCGACGTGCGCTGCGCGTTCAGAGTCTGAGCGTGACGTTGAACACGGCGCGATCGTCCGTCTTGCGGAGATCGGGCGTGAAGGCTGCGGCGCTTGCGGCGTTCGTCGGCGCGACTCCGCCAGGTCCGGTGATGCCGCCAGAGCCGCTGAAATAAGGGACGCTGGATGTTCGGTGCATGTACTCGAGGCGCATCACGAGCCAAGGCGATGGCCAGAAGTCGAGAGTCGCACTGCCGCCAGATCCGACGAACGGTCGCGGATCGGGCAGCGTGTAAATCGAGCCTGCGGGCAGCGCGCTGAGGAACGTCTGAGTGCGATCGTAGAAGAGGTCTGCGCGCAGCGTCGTCATCCACTGCGAGGACCACTCGATGCGCGTGGCCGCTGTCCCGCCTGCCGCGAGGCCATCGGTGCTCCCGGTGGAGTTGGTCTCGTAGCCCACGTCGATCGACGTCGCGAGCGCGAGGCTCTTGGGAAACCCGCCCTTCCAAAGTTGGACCTGCGCGAAGCTGTCCGACCAGAGTCGAACGGCGGAGGCGTCGAGCTTCTGATCACGACCTACGTAACCGTCGTTGTGCACGACGATGCGCTCGGTGGGTCGCCACTCGACCGCGTATACGGCGCCAGGACCTTCGTGCCATTGGCCGTACGTCTGCCAACCGTTCACGAGCCAGGCCTCGAGCTTGAGCTTGTCGCTCGGAAACAGCTGCCCGCGCACTCCCGCCAAATAGTACGGCGTGAGCTCGGTGATGTACGGCTTGAGGTAGCCCCAGTTCTCTTGAGTGATGTACGTCTCGATGCCGATCGGAGACGGCATGATCCCGAGCTCGACGTTGGCGCCGTGCATCGCGTGGAAGTGCCAGCCCGCCGCGGCTTGCTGGAGGAATTGGAACGCGGGCTTGGTCAAGAAGAACCCGCGTGAGGTCGTCCCGTCTTGACCGCCGAGCGTCTCGGAGACGGACGCGTAGTGCAAGAAGAGCCGGCCGATGGGACCGTCGAGACCCGTGACGTCAACGCCGATCGCCGCCATGTTCAGCGAGAGCTCGTCCGAGCGCGGCGCAATGCTGCTCGGGAACACCGTGTGATCGACCGGCATCCGGAACTGATGCTGGTAGTACGTGTCGACGACGAGCAAGCCCGTGAGCGGCCCCGCCGTGAGCAACGACGCGGGTTGGCGGTTGTTGCCATCCGTCCACGAGAAGTCCCCAAAGCCGAATGGCGGCTCGCGCACGTCGAGAGGCTTGCTGTCATCCGAGCGAGCGTGACCGGCGAGCAGCCAAATACCTAGAGTCGTCGCGAGCACACCTGTACGCACGGGTCGCACGCTAGCAGAACAGAATGAGGTTCCGCGAGAACACGAACCGGGGAGCGCTCGCTTTTGCGAAGCGGGCCAA
>JAYVYD010000408.1:0-3709 GCA_043784605.1 Myxococcales bacterium
TTGTGCGCGTCGATGTCCGGGTTGTCGAACGTCTGCGCAGTCGGATCCACACCGAACACATCGACGTTCGAGGCGATCGAGCCGATCTCGTCGGAAGACCTCCTCGAGGCGCACCTCGACATCTCGAGGCACGGCCTCTTTAAGCGAGATCGCTAGAGCAGCAGCGATTGCGCCTCACTTGTAGCGTTCCTGCTGGCTAGTGCGGCGAGCGATGAAGCACGAAGAGGCGTGATTCTCGCGGTCGATCCAACACGCGCGCCCACGAGCGCACTGGCGCGTACCTTGCTCTATAACGCGTTCATGAACTCCGAGTACGTTGAATACATGAACACGTCATCGAGACAGCGCCCCCGTTGGCTCCTCGCGCTACCCGCCCTCGCGCTCGTCGTGGTGGGTGCGTGTACTTCGTCGCTCGAGCCGAACGTCGATTCAGTTTCGTCGAAGGCAGTCCTCGGTACTGCCGAGTCCTTCGCCGTGTTGGGAGGCTCGACGGTCACCAATACCGGCCCCACCACCGTAGTTGGAAATCTCGGAGTCGATCCTGGCCTCGCGGTCACCGGCTTCCCGCCTGGCCTCATCAGCGGCACGTTCCACAAGGGCGACAACGTAGCTCTGCAAGCGCAGAAGGACACGACCGCGGCGTACAACACGCTGGCAGGTCAAGCGGTGACGTTGGACCTCACCGGAAAAGACCTCGGCGGAATGACGCTCGGCGCGGGCGTCTATCACTTCTCGTCGTCGGCCCAGTTGACCGGTACGCTCACGCTCGATGCCAAGGGCAATCCGAATGCGGAATTCGTATTTCAGATTGGGAGCACGCTGACGACCGCGAGCAACTCGAGTGTCATCGTCATCAACGGCGCAAACGATTGCAAAGTCTTCTGGCAGGTCGGCAGCTCCGCCACGCTAGGGACAGGCACTGCATTCAAAGGCAACATTGTCGCGCTCACGAGCATCACGATCAATACCAGCGCGAAGGTGAGCGGGCGCGCGTTGGCGCGCAACGGCTCCGTTACGATGGATAGCAACGCCGTCTCTACCTTGTCCTGTACGCCGTCGGCCGACGCCGGTGTGGACAGCAGCTCGCTCGTAGACAGCAGCCCGAGCCCTGACGCCCCCACGACGATCTGTTGCGGCAGCGCCAGCGCAGTCTGCGGCGGCGCGTGCGTCAACTTGAACGACGACAGTGCCAACTGCGGGTCTTGCGGCAATGCGTGCGCCGGAAACCAGGTCTGCGATACCGGCAGCTGCGTGGCCTGCGCCACACTCTGCAATGGGGTATGTGCGGACCTCGCCAATTGCGACACGAACTGCGGTCAGTGCGGCAAGTCTTGCAAAGACAACCAGACGTGCAGCAACGGCTCGTGCGTTCAATGCAAGACGCTCTGCAACGGCTCGTGTGCCGACAATGACGAGCAGAACTGCGGCTCGTGCGGAAATGTCTGCGCGTCAGGTCAGACGTGCCAGGGCGGTTCGTGCGTTTGCCAGTAGTTTAGGTCAACGCACGCGCCCTGCAGCGATGCCTGCGAACGACTTGTCCGTGTCGTCACCTACGCTCGTGAGCGTCTCCTTCCACGTCGCGCCAATGTGATGGATCGCAGCAGGCTCGTATGCGAGGAGCCTGCCCAGACGTTGTCCATCGCGGCCAACGTACCACCGAGAAATGTTGCTGGGGCCAATCCGCTCATGGGGTGCACGGCTTAGGGTTTAGGCCCCCCTCCTTCGATCAGACCCGCAGCAATCCGGGTGCCTTACTCAACAGGTGATCGAGCCAAGCGTTCGACAGCTTCTCCTGCATCGAGTTGATGCGGAGCCTCGCGCGCAAGTGCGCAAAGTCCACGCTGTCCAGCTCTTGATCCTGATTGAAGCAACTAAAGACGACTGTCTCTTTGCCGGTCTTCGGATCAATGTGCTTTTGAAGGCACTGCGCGCAGACCTCTTTCATCATGCACTGCATCGGCGAGTTGATACTGCCGATCGCGATATGCTTGGGATCGAGGTGCGGCAACAGCACGCCGTGGCGCGCGTCCTTGACGGCGGCCATCATGCGATCGGAGCCGATGGCGATGATGCGATGAACTTCGCTCAGCTTGGCGACGGGCGTAATGCCTAGTTCGTTTCTGGCATAGGCGACCATCGCCTGGACGATGTTTCCGCGGAAGTGGGTGTCTTGCGGGCGGCGTGGCTCGACGGGGACCCCGGTGTCTGTCGCCCAAATCACTTGATCCACGTTCGCCTCGATGTCCTCCATCTTGAAGACGTCGGCGCCGTCCTTGTAGCCGGCGAAGTAAATGATCTTGCTGCCGAGCGCCTTGAACGCTCGGGCGATCGAGAAGAGCACGGCGTTGCCGAGACCACCGCCGCAGAGCAGCACTGTCTCTTTCGCCTCGATCTCGGTGGGCGCGCCGGTGGGTCCCATGAGCACGACGGGCTCGCCAGGGACGAGCGCCGCGCACAGCCGCGATGAGCCGCCCATCTCGAGCACGATCGTGCCCATCAAGCCTTTCTCTTTGTCGACCCACGCGCCGGTGAGCGCGAGCCCCTCCATCGCCAATCGTGTATTTCCAACGATGGGCGCGCGCGTCTCGAAGTTCTGCAATCGATAGAACTGGCCCGGGAAGAACTTGCGCGCGGCGAGCGGCGCTTTGACGACCACTTCGACAATGGTCTTGGTCAATCGATTGACCGCGACGATCTCCGCGCGAAGCTCCTCGTTCAATTTGCCGAATAGATCACGAAGGCCGCGATCACGCGTTGGCTGGTCCTTCGGGTCCTGCGCACGCACCTCGGGAAATAGAGCCGTGACGTAAGGGTGCCCGTCTTTGGCGCTCGCCATCGCCTTGACGACGCTGCCCGCGTAATACGGGTGATTGTCGCCGTAGAACGAGACGGTGTGATTGTCTTTTAGGTAACTCGTGAAGAAGCCCTCTCGGGTATTGGCCGTCTTCTCCAGAGTCACTTTGCCGGATGAATCGGTGAGCGCTTTGTAGGCTTGGAAGTATTGCTTGCGAGAGTCCAGCTCGAACGTGTGCTCGTGCTCCTTCTCGTAGGTGACGTTCGGGCTGGTGCCTGCGGCCACGCATACGGTCCTCGCGGGGAGTTCCACGATCGAGCCGTCTCTACGCGCGAACTTCATCGCGGTGACCGCGCCTTGTTCGTCGAGCACGGCCTCGGTCGGCGAGAGGTTCTCGACGTAGCGCACGCCCTCCTCGAGGCTCTTTTCGACCTCCTCGTGATTGAGGCGATAGGCCGGTGAGTCCGCCAAGCTCTTTCGATAAACGAGAGTGACGCCACCCCAAGAGTCGAGCAACGACTGCACGCGCGGCTCACGCTTCTCTGCATCTGCTAGCGCCTTCTCGGCTTGGAGCGCGCGGCCGTGCGCGACTTGCTCTTGCAGGTTTCCGTACTCTTCGTCGTCGAACATCGCGCGGAGCTTTGGGTGACCCAGCTCTTTGTCGAGTAGGTCGTAGCGCTCGACCGTCTTATCGACCTGCACGCAGTAATAAGCAAGTAGCTCGGTGGCCGTGTCGATGGCGGTCAAGCCGCCGCCGATGACTATGGCGGGCAAGCTGATTTGCAAGTTGGCAATCGAGCTCTTCTTGTAAGCGCCAGTCAGCTGCAGACCCATCAGAAAGTCGCTCGCCTTGCGAATGCCGCGCGAGAGGTTGTTCTTCATCTCGATGATCGTCGGCCGGCCCGCGCCCGCCGC
>JAYVYD010000409.1:0-7082 GCA_043784605.1 Myxococcales bacterium
CGTGCTGAACAACAAGAAGCGGCGTGAGTCGTATGCCCTCTATGCGATGGGGCTTTTGGGAAGTGCAGCGCGAAAGAGCGCCGAGCCGCTGGCGGCGGCAGCGAGCGGAAGAGATGCAGTGCCGCGCATCAGCGGATGACGCACCTTTCGTGATCCCGAATCACGACCGCCCATTTAGAACAAAGCTGCGCGCGTCAAAAAACTTTGCGTACAGGGTTTGCGGATGAGCTCAGTCGCACCCGGACCTCTTTCGACGCATCGCCAAGACGCCAGCCACCGCTAAACCGAGCCAAGCCATCCGACTACGGTCGTCTTCTCGTGCTGTCGTGCAGCCGCACCCGGAGTCGCCTGCCGGGCTCGCGTTCGGGACGCCACCGTCGGGTCCACCGTCGGGTCCGCCGTCGACCCCGGCGTCTTGCCCGGGAGGCGGGTCTGCCTTGGCCCCGAGGTCTTGGTCGCAGCTAGCGGCTCCGGTGACCTTGATGTGGCCACCCATCGGGCCGTTCTTCGCGAAGCTCACCACATAGACGTTTGGCCCGTCCGTGATCGTCACTGTAGCCGCGGCGTCCGTCTCGGCGGCGGTGGCGTTCACATCTTGTTTGGTAGGATCGGTCGCGTCGAACACATGCAGAAAGTAGTCGCGCAGGGCCGGCGCCTTGGGGACGACTTCTACGCGGTTGCCTCCCTGCTCGGGCTCCGGCGGACCACCGCCCCAGTTCGGGGAATATGACATTCCTTCAACATTGAAGTCGGTGACCACGTTCAGCTTGGATGCCGCCGGCAAGAGCGATTTGCCAATGAGTCTCCCCGGGCCATTGTCGATCGTCACCATATTGCCGTTGACCGTAGGCATCACACCCTGTCCGGATGCGTGTAGGAGAAAGCGCTTCTCAAAACTCGGGTCGAGCGACTCCACGCGGTCGAACACGATCACCATCTCGGGCCGCACGAACACGAGCTGGCGCGTCACCTCCTTGACCTTGGCGATGTTGTCGCTCGTCGTCACTTTGGAGGAGTCATAAGCAGCAGTCATATCGCAGGCGACATAGTCGTGGCAGCTGGCGTGCTCGAACGTCTTGATGTCTCCGGTCTCGTTGAAGGAGCCGCTCGTCTTGTAGCCGAGATACGTGGTGAGGTCTGTGGCGTTGTACGCACCCACGACGCCCTTCTCGACCGTTCTCCGCAAAACACGCTGTCCGCCCTCGTTCACGTTCGCCGACGGCCCCTGCGTGAGCGTGTGAGAGTTCGGGAACGCCTCGTTCGGCATCTTGATCGCCAGCGTATTGGCGTGGACGGAGTGCTGCGAATAGTAGTTGTCGAATTGGAGGGTATTGAACTGGTCATAACCTCCAGTTGGGCCCGTCAACATCGAATGGCGAAAGATCTGAAATCCGCCGACCTCGTCATGCTGGTGCGCGCCGAGGTAGTCGCCGCAGGACATCCACACATAAGTGTCGTCCTTGCCCCACCCAGACCGCATCACGGCCACGTCGTTGACGCCTTTGCTCAGCCACTTGGCCGTGGGCAAGGTCGCGCGGTCTGTCGCCGTTGCGTCCTTGGACGAGTCATACAGCAGCGGAACCAGCCAACCGTCCGCGCACGGGACGTCATCGCAGTAGCCGTTTCGCGCCAGGGTGGTCTGGGTCACGCCCTTGGAGAAGGCCTGGGCGAGCGGCGAGTGCGTCCCATAGTTCATCATGTCCGCCACAGGCTTGATGAAGAGCGACGTCGACTGCTTGGTGCGCGTCGTGTCACCGAAGTAGACGAAGTTGTCGTCTGGCCGCAGCGCGTACACGAAGAAGTCGATATAGCCGTTGAACAGGTCGTTGGCATTCGTGCGCACATAGTCATAGATGTTCTCGTCCGTGGCGGTAGACCAGCCCGCCGCGTACCAGGCAACGGGCCCTGGCGTCATGTATGTGAAACCCTCGTGCCACCAGTTTCCTGCGTAGGCCATGGCAGGAAGAATGATGGTCTTCCAAGTCTTGTCCGCGTGGGCCAAGTAAGTCTTCGCCTTTGCGTCTTGGGCCGTTCCGGAGAGTACGAGCCCTGCCCAGGCGATCGCCCTCTCGAGATTGGCGTAGTCGTCGTGGAACACGTCGGCAGGCTCCGTGCTCGGGCCCGTGGTCCCATAGTGGCCGATGAACCATTCAGCAAAAGTGGCGACCCGCAACTCGAGCGCGGTCTTGTCCGGGCCGGAGAGCGCGGCGTCACACCAATCGCGAACGATGGCCATGTAGACCACGTCACCCGCGTGTTGATAGATGAACGTGTGCGCGTCGCCGTTGGTGTCTGTGGGTCCGTCGAGTGGTTCATTGGCCAGCAGCCAGCTCGCCGCGTTGATGCATCGTTGTGGGTCCGCGTAGAGCAGACTCGCCGCCGCCATTCCCGCCGTCTCGCTGGGCGAAGCGGGCATGAACCCTGGGTTGGACGCGCCGCCGCCCATGTACTTGCACCGCTGGGCATACACGGGGTCCGTTCCCTTGCAGCGCGCGAGAAACTCCGAGACGGTAGTGCCCAATCCCGTGCCATTGCCGAAGAGGAGGCGCGGTCGATCCGTGCGGACATTGGCCGCATTCGCGACACCTGGTGCGGCGAGAGCAATCGCGGCAAGTGCCGCCACAGTCAAGCGACGACGCGTGCGGGTAGATGGCTGAGCTTGATGGATCACTTGCGGCCTCCGAAACTGAGCATCACGCTCGACGCCCATGGAGTCCACTGAACGGATCTAAAAGGCGCAGCTGGGCCACGTGAGCTAGACTTCGGCCATGGACCATGAGGAGAAGTCGCGTGGGTCCTTTGGGCTTTTGCTTCTCGCATTGGCAATCGGCGCTGGCGGGTGCGCGTCGGCACCCACGACGCCCGACAATCCAGACAAGTGCGGCCCGAACAAGCCTGCGCCCTGCGTGATCGCCGAGGTCTCTCCGGTACAGTTGATCGCGGGAGGCGGCAATATCGCGGCAGTCACTTCAGGCAATCCCCGCTCGGTACAGTGGATTAGCGAGGCAGATCTGAGCTCGTCGATCGACAAGCCTGCATTCGTGGGCACGGAGGCGACTCCATTCGCGGTCGATTCGTCTTCGGTCTATGCGCTCGGACCGGCGGGCAACTCGCTCGTCGTTCAGCCCAAGGGAGGATCGGCACGTGTCCTCGCGCGTCGCGACCAACAGGCCTGGCTCGCAGGCGCACTGAGCACCAACGACGTGTGGCTCGCGGGATTGGGCCTCGGAGCGCCGAAGAAGTCGGTCGAGCTCTGGCGGGTTTCGCGCGTCACCGGCACGTCCGAGCAGGTCACCACAATCGCGACCAAGTTCATGCCGTTCACAATCTTCGACTTCGCCGACGCCATTGCAGTGGGTGGCGATGACGTGTTCGTCGCGAGCGGGGACGGGATCTATGTGCTCCGAGGTGGCAATGCGCCGCCCGTGCTCCTCACCGCCGAGCCGTTGACCGTCAATACCATCAAGGTCGATGCCACCTATGTGTGGTGGCGGACTGGCATCTCCAATTCATTCACGTTCTGCATGTTCACGTGTCCACCGTTACCCCCTAGACCAGCGTCATTTCTTCGGAGGGTTCCGCGTGCAGGTGGTGTTGTCGAGACCGTCGCTACGGACGTCGGGACCTTCGCAGTGTTCGGCGACCATCTCTATGGGGTAAGCGGGAGCTCGATATTGCGCATAGGCGGCTCGAACGACAGCGTGACGATCGCTACGATCCCAATGGGGATCGAGCAGCTCGTCGTCGACGCCTCCGGAGTGTATTTCGTCAGCCGCTCACGCGTCGCACACGGAGCTGAAATTTGGCGAGCTGACCTAGAGCGGCGTTGACGCTGCCAGTGAGATCGGTAAATTCGTAGGGCCTGACGTAGCTCTCGTTCTTGGTGAAGCCTCGGCTTTGCCGGCGATTGCCCGCTCCAACGAGGCGCAGGTCGACGGCACCTGCCCTTTTCGATAGGCTGCGCCGAGGACATTCGAGTGGGCGATCAGGAGCAGGAAGAGCGAGCCCGCGCGCGGATCGGGACCACCGTCCGTAACAAGTATCGCATCGATTCCCTGTTGGGCATGGGCGGTATGGCCGTCGTCTATGTGGCGACGCCCCGCAACCAAATGGAGTTCGCGATCAAGATGCTCCACCCCGAGCTCTCGATGAGCGGGGACCTCAAGACGCGCTTTCTTCGCGAGGGTTACGCGGCCAACTCCGTGAAGCATCCGGGCGTCGTGCAGGTCGTGGACGACGACGTGGCGGAGGACGGCAGCGCGTTCTTGGTGATGGAGCGCTTGCATGGGGCCGGTTTGGACTCCCTCTGCGAGAAGCACGGTGTCCTCGGCGTGAGCGACGCGATGGGCATCCTCGATCAACTACTCGACGTTCTCGGCGCGGCACACGAGAAGAACATCGTGCATCGCGACATCAAGCCCGCGAACCTCTTTCTCACGCGAGACGGTACCCTCAAAGTCCTCGACTTCGGAATTGCGCGCGCTCGAGACGCGATGGCAACGGGAAGCGGCGCGACGGGCACCGGCGTACTCATGGGCACTCCGGCGTTCATGGCACCCGAGCAAGCCCTCGCCAAGACCAGCGAGATCGACGGACGCACGGACCTATGGGCCGCCGGGGCGACGTTGTTCACCTTGGTGGTGGGGTCGTTCGTTCATCAAGGCGATAACGCTCCGCAGTTGCTCGTTCAAGCGGCTACCACTCGGGCCCGATCGCTCGCCACCGCTTTGCCGACGGCTCATCCTGCCGTCGTGGATTTCGTGGACCGCTCGCTGGCGTTCGAACGAGAGAGCCGCTTTCCGAACGCGGCAGCGATGCAGGCGGCGTTGAGGGCGGCGCACCAACTCGCGTTTGGCGCGCTCCCGCCGAGGCAGTCGCTCGTCGGCGGAGGCTCTACGAGGCCCGCACCAATCACTCCTTTCATCGCAGTGACGCAGGCGCTCCCGTCGGCGCCGACGACGGGGCAAGCCAACGGGCCGTCCTCGACCAACAAGCGCCGCAGACGACGATGCGCGGAATCGCCGCAGAGCCAAGCAACACCGCAAAGCGAAGCCCGATGAGGTTGTGGATTGGGGGTGCGGTCGTTGCGCTCTCGCTGCTCGGCGGTGGCGCGCTTGCGTTGAGTCATTTCGCCCGCACTCACACCGCACCCCCCACAACGTCGAGCGCACCCATCCAACCCGCTTTGGATGGTGGGGTGTGATCTCGTTCATCTATACGCTGATCGCTGTGCCGACGAACATCGTCAACTATCTCGGTGCACTGAGCTTGCCCGCGCCGCCGGACGATCTGCGGAGCATCGACGCCAAGAAGACCCGCTCTGTCGTCATGATCGCGTTGGGAGTGCTGCTCGGTCTGCTCGCCTCGCTATGGACGCTCGCTGCCGTGGGTGCGGTTCGCGCGGGGATGTCGGCACGGCGAGCTGCTCTTCTTATATTCGTCGCGATCGGGGCGTGCCGCTCACCCCAACTCACCGAGCTCGACGGCGGCGACTACACTCCACCACGACGGGGAAGCCCTCCGCTCGTCGACGCGCGCTCCGACGAGGAGCAATGGCAAACCACGCTGCAACAATTGCAACAAAAGCTTGAGCGCGAGCGGACTGCTTACGTTGCGCTTCCACCGACGGCCGCGCCTGCAGGCAGCACATTCCGGACCTGCCCGGACAACTATGGACTCGCGATCGAGCCCGACGGAGGCAGCTACTGCGGCAAGCTCTGCAAGTGCACGCTATGCGACCAAGTCGATGCCGGGGTGTGCTGCGGTACGCACCGATGCGATCGCAAAGCAACGTCCTGGTCCCCAATCCCCCGCGACGGCCCCGCGCCCATCGTCTGTTCTCCATAGAAATCGAGCCTCAGATCGTGACCCCCTCTCACGGCTCTCTCACCTAAAGGGGTCCCCCGCACAAACTCTCCTCTTGCCACCCCGCCAACCTGTGACGCCCAATACGACCGGTGGCGGAGCGTGCGCCGCCCTTGATCGGGACCGATGGAATACCCAATCACCCCAGCCACCAACGCAGCACTCACCCAGCTCCATCGGGCACGAGCAAGGGTGGTGCTCGTCCGCCACCGCGCGACACCCTGCAGTCGCAGGTGCCCCCCAATTCACCCGGGGGCGGGTTTGGGGGCGCCGAAGATGCTTGCGACTTTGCGCTCCTTCTTCTGCTTGTCTTTTTCTGCGTAGCTTTGAATGATGACTCGCTCGCGACGGGGCATCTCGCGGCCTTCCATGACCGCCATGATCTCCTCGAAATCGAGCGTTTCGGCTCGCGCCCACGCCCACGAACATCTCGACGAAGTCAGAGCCAGAGATGCTGAAGAACGGCACGCCGGCTTCACCTGCGATGGCGCGAGCGAGCAGTGTTTTGCTGGTCTCGCGCGCTTTCGCCATATCACCCGTCGCAGCTTGAGCTTGTGCCAAGTTTAGGTCGAAGCGATCCCGGTCGTCCGAGTCCAGCTGCTCCGGGTCAACCAGGCACAACGCCTTCATCGAGGCGGCGAAGTCACCGGCCCGCCCCTGAGCCATCGCCGCGGCGGAGGCGTTCACGCGGCGATTCAGTCCGTGCTGAGGCCGGGAAGGTTGCCGAACGCGACGATCCTGAGCGCGAAACGAAGCAAGATGTGAGAACGGTGAGCAAGCTCCGCGCCTTTGGCCTGGCGACTCACTTGAGCCGTGCCCACGGCTCAGCGCTCATCGCGCAACGCGCTCCCAGCCTGCTGCGTTTAGCCTGCGCTGGATCTCCACCGGAAGCGGTCCGTGCACCATGCAGCTCTACCTCGATCCGAACTCCAGGCTTTGCCGATCCAGTCTTGCCAAGTGTTGGCGACAGGGGCTGCGCAGCCCATCAAGAATGTGAGCGAGAGGAGCCACAGGAGTGACAGCTTCATGTCCGCCAGTCTTGCGAGGGGCATACCTGCACCAAGTGCCTACAAACAAGGGCCATCGCGGATCCGAAAGTGTCCATCTGTCCAAGCGGACACCCTGCTGGACAGACGGTGTCGCGGACCGACCACACCTCCTGGTCGCCGTGAAGGAGGCGAACATCAGGGATCCATTGCGTCTCGACCGCCGATCGT
>JAYVYD010000410.1:0-16496 GCA_043784605.1 Myxococcales bacterium
GTCGTGTCGTGCGAGCAGGAGCTGCGCGCGCGCGTCGATCACGTGGTCCGAGCGTTCGATCAGCCGTGCATCGTCGAGGAGTTCGTGGACGGGCGCGAGCTCAACGTGGCGCTCGTCGGTCATCCCGTGGCGCGAGTGCTTCCGCTCAGCGAGATCGATTTCGGCGCTCTCCCACCGGGCGTTCCGCGCATCGTCTCTTACGAGGCCAAGTGGTCGCCGGGCTCCGTCGCGGATCTCGGCACGCGCCCGGTGCTCCACCCCGATCTCGCTCCGTCCGTCGCCGCCAAGGTTCGCCGCGTGGCGCAGGACGCATTCCGCGCCGTAGGGCTTCGCGACTACGGACGAGTGGACGTGCGCCTCTCGGCCTCGGGAGTGCCCTACGTGATCGACGTGAACCCGAACTGCGATCTGTCCCCGAGCGCAGGCTTGGCGCGCGCTGCTGCGGCGGTCGGCATCGAGTATCGCTCGCTCGTTCGCCTCCTCGTGGATTACGCGCAGAAGCGCAAGCGCCTCAAGGGTCGTCGCATTCGCGTCGGCAAATCACAGGTCGCAACGGCCAAGCTGAGGCGCACGTGATCTCGCTCGGTCCCGCCGCTTCGAGGCATCGCGCGGCACTCGCGCAATTAGTGCAGAGTACACACGAGTTCTCCGAGGACGAGCGCGTCGTCGCGATTGATCTGGTCGATGCGGCGCTGGCCGGCGGCCTCGACTATCGCGTCATCGTCTGCGAAGAGGGCGACGAGGTCCTCGGCTACGTGTGCTTCGGACCCACGCCCATGACCGAGGGCACATGGGATCTCTATTGGATCGCCGTCCGCGAGCAGGCACGAAAGCACGGAGTCGGTCGGCGGCTCATCGATCAGATGATGCACGAGCTCGGGTCATGCGGCGCCCGACTCGTTCGCGTGGAGACGAGCGGCCAACCTGCATACGCCGCCACGCGCGCCTTCTACGATCGCACTAAATTCGAGGTCGTCGCCACGATCCGAGATTTCTATCGGACAGGCGACGACCTCGTCGTCTACGGAAAATATCTGTAGGAGCCGCGTGGCCTCAGGGGCCTTCTTCTTGGCCGTTCGCGCGCTCGCGGATCTTGGTCGCGGCGAGGATGCGTTGCTCGGGCGTCAACACGGGGAGCGCCGCGCTCACCATGTCGATGATATGGCCGGACCACTTCTGCGCTCGCTCGTTCATGTCCTTCTTGGGCATCAGCTCGGTGACGACGAAGTGCTCGCTCTCGAAGGCGGCCTTGAGCTTCTCGAGGTGCTCTTTCATCTCACCGAAGTGGCGCTCGCCGTGACCGCCCGGCCCGTCATGCTCAGCTGGGACCGCAAGCGCCGCAAACTGCGTGTGCATTTTTTCTGTGATCTGCGCGCGCTGCTCGTCCGTGAGCTTCAGGTCGTCGGCCCATTGCTTCATCGTCCCGCCCCGACTCGGAGGTCCCGCGTGATCGCTGTCGATGTGCTGCGGGCCGAGCTGAGCCACGCCCACGCGAGCCGCCGCGCGCCCGAGGAACTTCACCTCGACTGCGTCCACGAGCGCCGTGCGCTGGGTCGCATCGAGGATCGCGTGCAGCCGCTCGACCGCGGCGATGTCGGCATCCTGCACCTTCGACATCTCGGTGCCCACCGCGTCGATCTTCGGCTGCAGCGCAGTCTTGTCGATCGCGCCAGCGTCCACCTGCGCCGCGACGGCCAACGCCAGGTCCGCGCGCGCCTTCTTCACGGGCTCGTGGCGCACCATCGCGTCGGTGAACATCTGCTCGATCTCCGCGCGCTGATCGGCGTGCAGCGGTACGTCGGCGAACGCCTCGGCCATCCACTTCGCGGGCCCCTTGGCCGTCGCCGCCCCGCTCAACGGAGCTCGCGTCACGCCGCTCTGCGCAGACTGCGCGGGTTCTGTGGTTGCGCTGCCGCACGCGGGCAACAGAGCGAGGGACGAGCCAAGCGTGATGAGAGCGGCGATGCGAGATGCGTGCATAGTGCAAACCTCCTCAGGTCTGTTCGAACCCGGTCGAGCCGGGCCGAGTCAGAGGAAAGGTCGCACCGCGAAGCGGGTTTGGCACCCGTGAAAGCGCCCTATTAACGCTTCTTCATGATCCCGAGGTCAGAAGATGAAAACTCCGAGCGCCACGACCGTGGACCACTGGCCCTTCTTGTGACCCTCCGCGCTCTGCGCGACGTTGCGCGTGCGAAGGATGAGGCCGTGTGACTTGTACGCCTGCTCGCGCTCGCTCCACGCCTTCTCAGGATCGATGTCGATGCCGAGCGTGGTGGCGAGCATCGTCGCCGCGAGGTCTTCCGCGTACTCGCCCGCGATCTTGCTCGTCTCGCCGTAGCTGTGGTGCTCCGAGAGGTAGCCGTACATGTTCGGGTCGGCGGGGCGCGCGACGCCGATGGAGGCGGCGATCAGCCGGTTCGGCTCGTTGGTCGCTTGGCGCGCCATCACGCAGTGGACGATCTGCCCGGGCTTGATGAGCTTCTCGCCCTCTTTGCGGCTCAGCTCCTTGCACTTCGGCGGAAAGATAGAGCTTACGGTCACGAGGTTCGCCTTCTCGATCCCGGCGTCGCGCAGCGCGAGCTCAAATGAAGAGAGGTGATCCTTGTGCGTGCCCACTCCGTTCGTAAAGAAGATGGCCTTCGGTACGAACAGCTCGTGCATTTCGGGGTAGCCAGTCGGTCCGACCGGTACGGCGCTCTTGTCCTTGCCCATCGCTCTCCTCATCGCTCAGCCCTTACCAGGCCGGATTGGGATCTGTGTGAACTTTGAAGTTCGTCAGGCCTTTTTGGGCGCGGCTGCCTTCTTCGGCTTGGCGTCGGCTACCTTCTTCGGAGCGTCTTTCTTCGGAGCGTCCTTCTTCGGAGCGTCCTTTTTCGGCTCTTTCGTCGCCACGCTCGCGCGCTTGGAGGCGGACTTGTAGAGGTCGAACAGGCGCGGAACGGGGTAGGCCGATAGGTGGGTCTTGTAGCCCTCGTCCTTGGTGCGCTTCTCCACCTCGAGCACTGCGGCGATCAGCTTCTCGCGCGTACCGAACTTCTCTTTGACGGTCGAGAAGACCTCGTGCAGATGAACCAGCTTGCTGTTGGACACGTGGGCGAGGCCCTTGTCCTTGTTGGTGCGCGAGACCCAGAGGTCCTCGCCAGCGAGCTTCTCCACGGCGGCGACGAGCTTCGCCTTGTCACCGAATTTGTCTTTGACGATCGAGAGCGGGGTCTTGATGACGGTCTTCATGAGGTGACTCCAACGAGGGTGCGCCAGATAACTGGCGCGGCTTGAGGAATGCGGCTGTTAGCAGCGCCACCCGCTCTTCGCAAGCATCGTGTAGGGTGTGCGCCATGCAGAAACTTCTGCTCTCGCTCTGGTTGCTCTGCGCATGTGGAGGCGCTCCATCCGCTGGGGTATCCCCACCTCCTTCTTCTGACTTTCGCGGCGCCACGGGTGGCGAAGTCGCGACGATGTCCGCGCCCTCTCCCGCCCCGATGGCTCGCGATGAGTCCTACTCGATGGCGGCGGACGCCCGTTCCTCGGCCTTCTCGACGCCCACGCGCGGAGGGTCCGACGCCAAGACTGCGCCGGTGGGACCTCCTCCCGTTCCACCCCCGGGGTCCGTGCCCGCCCAAGCGCAGGCTACCCAGAAGCAACAACAGCAAGACAACAAAGCCGCCGTCGAGACTCCGCATGAGCCTGCGATGCTCATCTACACCGCCAACCTCACGATGGCCGTCTATCAAGTAGCGCCCGCGCTCGACGCGATCGAGAAGATCGCCAAAGACCTGAACGGCTACTTGGCAGTCCGCTCGGACGCTTCAATCACGATCCGCGTCCCGCGCGAGAAGTTCTCCGCCGCGCTCGCGCAGGTCGAGAAGACCGGCGACGTCGTGCACCGCGAGGTCACGGCAGAGGACGTCACCGATCAGTTCGTCGACATGGACGCGCGCCTCAAGAACGCGATGGCGATGCGCGAGCGCCTCCAAGACCTCTTGAAGAAAGCGAACACGAAAGAGGCCCTCGAGATCGAGATCCAGCTGGAGCGCGTGATGGGCGAGATCGAGAGCATGGAGGGCAAGCTCAAGCTGCTGAAAGACAAGATCGCGTTCTCCATGATCACGGTCACGTTCGCCGCGCGTGGTGAGGCCGCCGTGCGCGACATGCCGCTGCGCCTGCCGTTTCCATGGCTCAACGCGCTCGGCCTCCCACGCCTCTTGAGCCTGTAGGAGCCAAAGACATGAATCGCTATTGGCTAATCGGAGTCTCGCTACTTGCTTTGGCCTGCGGGCGTCCGTTCGACGTAAAGACCGCTCCGGGCTTCGTAGAACTCGAGCAGCAAAATACGGGTTATGACTTCCGCGCCACTACGCCCGAGGGCGTCGTCATGTCCATGAGGGTGGAGGAAGCCCCCTCGGACAAAGGCGCGGACCTGGACTTCTGGGCGCGTGCCGTGACCCTGCAGATGCGAGACGTACAAGGCTACGCGCTCACGGACAGTCGAGACGTCACCTCGCGAGACGGCACCAAAGGCAAGCAGCTGCGATTCGGTCACGACGAGGGGAGCAAGCCGTACACCTATTGGGTGACGGTCTACGTCTCCCAAGATCGCCTCTTCATCGTGGAGGCGGGCGGCGCGCAGGGACTGTTCGAGAAATGGACTCCCAGTCTCCTTTGGATGCACAAGTCCGTGCGCGTCCAGTGCAGCTCGTGGGTCGCTCCCGTGCTCGCGTCTCACACGTGCAATCGCTGGTAGTGCCGATGCGATGGCTCTATCACCTGACGACCCGCGCGCCCTCGAATGACGACTACGCCCCGGCGTCCCTCGCGTCCGAAGGCTTCATTCACTGTTCGTACAAAGCCGCAGTGCGTGAGAGCGCGGGCCTGTATTTCAAGCCCGATCAGCGCTTGTTCGTGCTCTGCATCGACCCACGCAGGCTGACCGCGGAGGTCCGCATCGCAGACACACCGCGCGGCCCGATGCCGCACGTGCACGGACCGATCGAGCGCGATGCCATCCGTGAGGTGAGCACATTGGACGAGCTCGACGCACGCCCGGACGAGGTGCGAGGCACGCGCTTCGCGTTCTACGCTTTCGGCGGCATGACGCTGCTCGACCTCGTCGGCGTCTACGACCCAATCTCGCGCCTCCGTGGCATGGGCTTCGACGATGCCTGCACTTGCACGATCGTATGTGACGCAGAAGCAGACGTCTTTCGCGTAGACGGCGCTACTCTACATACTAGCCTCGTTCGCCCTGATTTGAGCCACTACGACGTGCTCGTGATCCCCGGCGGGCAAGCCACACGCACTCTCGAGAAGGACATCGGCGTGATTGAGTGGCTGCGCACGTTCCCCAACAATCGTCTCGCGGTGAGCGTGTGCACGGGAGCTTTGCTGCTGGGCGCAATGGGACGGTTGCAAGGCAAGCGCGCGACGACTCACGCGTCAGCGATCGCCCGCCTCCCGGAATACGGCGCGACCTTGGCGCCCGGCCGAGTCGTGCACGACGGCCAAGTCATCACGAGCGGCGGAGTGACTGCCGGAATCGACGCCGGACTCTACGCCGTCCGCCATCTGATGGGCGACGAGGTGATGACCAACATCGCCCACCAGATGGAGCACACGTTTCGCGCCTGATGCCAGCTTGGCCGCTGGCTGCGGAGAGATTCACAAAAAGATCGGGAAGATCAGGATGAGGAACAGGCTGGGCCCATCCTCATACTTCCTGATCTTTTGACCTTTCTGTTCCACATTCTCTCTTCGGCCATGCGCTCCCTGCGTGCTACTCGTGTGCACCTCATGAGTGACAAGCCTCGCGTGCGCTTCGCGCCGTCTCCCACCGGATACCTGCACATCGGCGGAGTGCGCACGGCGCTGTTCAATTGGCTCTGGGCCCGCAAGACCGGCGGCAAGTTCATCTTGCGCGTCGAAGACACAGACCAGGAGCGCAGCACGCCCGAGAGCGTCCGCATGATCTTCGAGTCCATGAAGTGGCTCGGCCTGGATTGGGACGAAGGCCCCGAGGTGGGTGGCGCGTCGGGTCCCTATTTCCAGATGGAGCGACTCTCCATTTACAAGAAATGGGCCGAGCGCCTCATCTCTGAGAAGAAGGCGTATCGCTGCTATTGCACCAAAGAGATCCTGGACGAGCAGCGCCAGGCGCTCAAAGCCAAAGACCCCAAAGCGAACTTCCGATATCCGCGGACGTGCCGCGATCGTACCGACCAGCCTGATTTGCCTTACGTCGTGCGCTTCGCGACTCCCAACGAGGGGAGCGTCACCTATGTCGACAAGGTGTTTGGCGAGGTCACGACTCCCAATCACGCACAACAAGACTTCGTGTTGATCCGCTCGGACGGAGTGCCGCTCTACAATTTCGGAGCCGTCGTGGACGACGCCTCGATGGGCATCACGCTGGTCGCGCGCGGGCGCGATCACATGGTGAATACTCCGCCCCAAATCATGCTCTACGAGGCGTTCGGCGCCAAACTCCCAGAGTTCGCCCACCTGCCCATGATGCTGGCGCCGAGCGGCGAGAAGCTCAGCAAGCGTCACGGTACCGTCTCGGTGACCGAGTATCGGGACCAGGGCTATTCGCCCGCTGGCGTACTCAATTATCTCGTTCGCTTCGGCTGGTCTCATGGCGACCAAGAGGTCTTCTCGATCCCTCAATTGATCGAGGCCTTCAATTGGGAGGCCTGCGGAAAAGGCGACGGAAAGTTCGACGCCAAGAAATTCCTCGCCATTCAACACGAGCACTTGAAGAGTCAGACGCTCACGCCCGACGCGGAGTACACCGAGCGCGTGACGCCTTTCTTGGGTCTGCGCGGGCTGCATACCCTCTCCAAGTCCGACGTCCAAAACACCATTGGCACAGTGAGGGAGCGCTCGCGAACGTTCGTCGAGGCGGCAGACGGCTTGGACTTCTTCTTCAGAGACCCGCCGGTGATTGACGTTAGTGCTCAATCGAAATTCCTGACCTCGGCGCACGCCTCCAATCTGCGCTCGTTGGCCGCGATGCTCGAGCAATTGAGCACGTGGACGGAGCGAGAGCTGGACACACGCGTCCACGCGTGGCTCGCAGAGAAGCAATTGCAGATTAAAGACATCGCTCAACCCGCGCGGGTGGCGCTCACGGGTCGCAGCGCGAGCCCCGGCCTCTTTGCCGTGATGTTCGTGTTGGGCAAGGCGCGCACCCTCGACCGTCTCGCGCACGGCGCGTCGCTCGGCGAGTCCGCGCTGCACGCTATGCCCCACAAAAGCTGAGCGTGCTCAACCCGACTCTCCTCTTGCCGCTCACGGACCCGCCGCCGTCTGGCTTCGACGCGTTCATCAACGCGGCCAAGCCGCTCATCCCCATTCCGGGATTGCTGCTCATTCTGCCGCTGGTCGCGCTTTTTTTTCGTGGCACTTGGCTCGAGCTGGATCTCGACGCGCAGAAGTGGCGAGGCGAGACCGTCGCGCGCGGCGAGGTCGACAGGCGGCCGATCGTCGCGCTCGTATTGTGCGCCATCATTCTCACGATGCAGGAGTACTACGGCGGACGCGGCTACTTCGAAGAGGCCATTCACCCGGCGCTGCTGGTGTGGGACGCGCGCCACGACAACCTCCTCCGCGTGCTCAAGTACGACGAGCTCTACGGCTTCGGCTGGTGGGTGACCACGCGCGTCACCGGTTATGTGCTCATTCCATTTCCGCTCTGGAAGCTCTTCTTTCCCAAGGACTCACTGCTCGACTTGGGACTACGCACGAAGGGCTTCCTCCGTCACAAGTGGATCTATGGGTTGTTCCTCCTGTTCGTCTTGCCGGCGATGTGGATGGTGAGTCGGCAGCCGGACTTCGGCTCGTATTACCCATTTTACAAACAGGCCTCGCGCAGCTGGTTCGATTTCTTCGCTTGGGAGGCGATGTATTTCGTCCAGTTCTTCGCGCTCGAGATGTTCTTTCGCGGCTTCTGGCTCGGCGCACTCCGACGCAGCTTCGGCTCGGGCGCCATCTTCGCGATGGCAGTTCCGTACTGCATGATCCACTACGGAAAGCCCTACTTGGAAGCCAACGGCGCGATCATCGCGGGCATCGCGCTAGGCAGTTTATCCATGAAGACCAAGAGCATCTATCAAGGCTTCTTGGTGCACATCACCGTCGCCGGGCTAATGGATTGGCTAGCGCTCAGTCACCGCAATGCATTGCCCAAGGTGATGTGGCCGGCAGACGAGGTGGCGCTGGACGCACAGGGCCAAGTCGTCAATCAAGGCAGCGACGTGATCAGGACTGCATTGTTGGTCTCGTTGGCGGCTATCGTCGCGGGCGTCGTCTTGGCGAAGCTATACCGCACTTTGAGAGAGCGCTCGGAGACCGCCATTCTAAGAGCGCTGCCTCCCATCGATTGAGTCAATGAATGGACGTAGCCAGCTGACTAGTGCTCAGTCTCATCCAGACTGTGTGTATTGCCAGAACGCCGCCGCCTCCTTCTCCTCGGGTCGCAGCGTGAATTGACACCCAGTCGGCGCGGACACGACCACGCTGTTGCCGCACGACGGACGGCTGACTGTGACAGTGAGCGCGCTCTCATTGCCCAGGCCTTTGTACAAGCCACGGTCATACGTCGCCACGAAGGTGCCAAGCGTCACACGGGGACTGTCGGTCTCGGTCATCGCGAAGTCGCGCTTGTCGACGCCCACCACCGAGCCGCCATCCGCCACAAGCGCCCCCGTCTCGCGTCTCGAGCGTGCAGGAAGACGACGGACGCTTGCAAGCGACTGAGGTCGCGCAGAGTGCGATCGCGAGCCAGGCGCGATATTCGATAATGCGACTCAATCGGCCTTGAGCCTGTATCCCACACCCGCCTCCGTAATCAGATATCGAGGCCGCGCGGGCGTCTCCTCGAGCTTGCGGCGGAGGTTGGTCATGTAGACACGGAGGTACTGCATTTGGTCCACGTTTCCGGGCCCCCATACCTGCTGCAGGAGCTGTCTATGCGTGACTACACCTCCGGCGTTCTGGAGCAGGGCGGCCAATAGTTTGTATTCGATGGGTGTGAGGTGAACCTCGGCGCCACGCACGGTGACGACTCGCCGGCTTAGGTCCACGCTGATGTCGGCTCCGATCGTGACGATCGTCCGCGGTGCCTCTCGTGCCCGCGCAGCATGGCGGAGCGCGACGCGAATCCGCGCCATGAGCTCCTCGGCCCCGAACGGCTTCGTGAGGTAGTCGTCTGCGCCGCCGTCGAGGGCCGCGACCTTGCTGTCCTCTTGTCCTCGTGCGCTCAATACTAAAATCGGTGCGGTGGACCACTCGCGCAATCGCTTGGCGACGATGAGGCCATCCATATCGGGTAGTCCCAAATCCAAGAGCACCAAGTCCGGAGTGTGCGCGCTCGCTTGCTGCAGGCCTTCGGCGCCCGTTGCGGCCTCGACTACGCGGTAGCCCTGAGAAGAAACGGTGAGGCGTACCAGCTTCCGCATTTGCGGCTCGTCGTCGATCACGAGGATCGTCGGTTTGGGCTCGCTCATGGACGCTCTCGGATTTCGGACTTTGCTGCGAGCCTCGCTGAGGCGGCCGGATCCAGCGGCAACGTGAAGTGGAACACGGCCCCACCGCCTTGCCGATCTGTGACCCAAATTCGCCCGCCGTGCGCGGAGACGATGCCGCGGCAAATGGCCAATCCTAGTCCGGCGCCTCCGCCCTCGCCCTCGTGGACGCGGTAGAACTTGTCGAAGACCTTGTCGTGCTCGGCTTCGGCCACTCCGGGCCCACGATCTGCGATCTGCACTTCTACCGACGCGTCAACCTCGAGGACCCGCGCCGTGAGCGCCAATGGGCTGCTCGCTGGCGTGTACTTGAGCGCATTCTCGATCAGATTGATCAGCACTTGCTCGACCAGCGCAGAGTCGAACGGCACGAGCGGCAGATCCGCTGGAACGTCGAGCGCGACCTTACGATCGAGGAGTCGATCGTCCATGCGTTGGAGCGCAGAGCCGACGACCTCCTCGAGCGGCTGCAGGTCTTTGTGCACCTTGAGCGCACCGGCCTCCAGCCGAGTCATGTCGAGTAGATTGCCGACGAGTCGATTGAGCCTCAGCGCCTCTTCGTGCGCGGTCTGCAAGAGCTCTCTCCGCGTGGCCTCGTCCTTCGGCGCGTTCGCGTCGAGCAGCGCGCTCGTCGCGCCGGTGACGACGCCTAGCGGGGTGCGCAGATCGTGCGAGACGGAGCTCAAGAGCGCGTTTCTCAGCTGTTCTGTCTCGACACGCAACCGTGCGCGCCGCGCCTCGTCGACTGCCGCCGTCCGCTCGAGCGACGAGCCGATCAAGCCCGTGAACGTGTCGAGGAGCTGCCGCTCGTCAGCGTCTCTCAAGCCGGATTTGCCAGACGCGAAGAGGGCGAGCACACCCACTCGCCCGCGCGAGCCCTTGAGCGGCACACACAGCGCGCGAGACGAAGGTAGCGTCTGTGTGCTCGCGCCGGCGGGCCTCTGGTTCGTCCACACCCACTCGGCCGCGGCCGCGTCTTTGCCCGAGTCGTCGAACGTGCCTGCGTCCTCGAGCGCGCGCTCCAGCCGTCCGTCGTCAGCGGGGAGAAGTACGGCGACCTTCGCGTGAAAGGTCTCGCGCAGATGTCTGGCCGCAGTCGCGAGCAGCTCCGCGCGCGAAGGAGCAATCCCCAGCTCGCGACTAATCGCATAAAGGCTCGCAGTGTGACGCTCTCGCTCTCTCGCTGCGGTCGCCTGATCCTGAATTCGTTTGGTCAGCTGACTGACGATGATTGCCACTACGAACATGACCGCGAAGGTGGTCACGTGCCTGAGATCGCTCACGGAGAAGCTGAAAAATGGAGGAATGAAGAAGAAGTCGAACGCAAGCACGCTGAGCACCGCGGCCAGCGCGCTCGGCCCGGAGCCGAAGCGCATCGACACGATGACGACGCCGAGCAGATAGACCATCACGACGTCGGCGAGCTGGTCGTGGCCGAACACAAGCCAAGAGAGCAGGGTGGATGCGAGCACGATTCCGGCGCTCGCGGCCCACGCGAGGCGGCTCGGTCGGCGGCTCGACACCTCGGCAGAAGGCGCGCTCTTTGGGCTCGCGCCATCTTCTGCGAGCCCGCTCATCACGTAGACGTCGATCTCTTTGCTCTGACGCACGACCTTGTCGAGGAACGGCGGCTGCAAAATATCGCGCCAGCGAGAGTGAGTGGGCTTGCCGAGCACGATCTGCGTGACGTTCCGCTTGCGTGCATAGCGGACCGTCTCGTTTGCGGCGTCGTCCGCGCGAAGCGTGACCGGCTCGCCGCCCAGCGACTCCACGAGCCGCAGGTGCTGCGCGAGGCGCTCACGATCGGTCGCCGACATGCGCAGCGCCGCGGGGGTCTCCACATAGAGACCCACGAGCTCCGCGTGCACGCGCGTGGCCATGCGGCGCGCGGCGCGGATCAAGCGACCCGAGTGCGGACTCGGCGACACACACACGAGTACGCGCTCGCCCGTGTGCCACGTCTCGACGATGCCATGCGCGGCCTTGTACCCCCGCATCTGCGCATCGACGCGCTCTGCAGTACGACGCAGCGCGAGCTCACGGAGCGCGAGCAGGTTGCCCTCACGGAAAAAACCGTCCGCCGCTCTCTTCGCTTGCTCGGAGATGTAGACCTTGCCCTCCTTGAGGCGGTCGAGCAGCTCGTCGATAGGCAAGTCTACCAACCTCACGTCGTGCGCCTGGTCGAACACCGCGTCGGGTACGGTCTCGCGAACGACGACGTGCGTGATCTGCGCGACGATGTCGTTGAGGCTCTCGAGGTGCTGCACGTTGAGCGTCGTGAAGACGTCGATGCCCGCGAGGAGCAACTCCTCTACGTCTTGCCACCGCTTGGCGTGGCGTGATCCTGGGGCGTTCGTGTGGGCGAGCTCGTCGATGAGGATCAGCTCCGGATGTCGCGCGAGGGCGGCATCGAGATCCAGCTCCTCTAGGGAGATGCCACGGTGCTCGAGCTTGCGACGCCCGATGAGGTCGAGCCCGACGAGCATCGCTCCGGTGTCGTAGCGGCCGTGCGTCTCGACGATGCCGACGACCACGTTGCGCTTCTGGTCGACCTCGAGCCGCGCGGACTCGAGCATCGTGTACGTCTTACCAACGCCGGGCGCCGCGCCGAAGAAGATGGTGAGCCGACCGCGCTTGCTCTTCTGCTCTTCGTCTCTGACGCGTGCGAGCAGCTCGTCGGGATCAGGGCGCTCGCTGGTCATCTAGTCTGCCATTGTAGGGTCGGTTCAGTGAGAGCCGTCCAAATCTAGGTTGAGCTCGAGCACATTGACGGTTCGCTCGCCGAGGATGCCCAGCTGCCGCTCGCTCGTGTGTGCGTCGACCTTCGCGCGGACCAGGGCCTCGTCGAGGCCGCGCGCTTTGGCGACGCGTCGCAGTTGGTAGGCCGCCGCGGCCGGCGAGATGTCGGGATCGAGCCCGCTACCCGAAGACGTCACCAGATCAACCGGGATGGCATCGTGATTGTCCGGGTCCGCTTCCGTCAGGGCTTTGATGCGCCCATTCACCTCGTCCAACAGCGCCGGATTGGTGGGCCCGAGGTTCGACGCGACAGAGCTTCCCGCGTTATAAGGCAGAGCCTTTCCGTTCGAGTCGGTCGTCGCCGACAGTCGTCCCCAGAAATACTTGGGGTCGTCGAACGACTGACCTATCCAGTGCGAGCCCACGGTGCGCCCCGACGGATCAGTGATGAGGCTGCCATTGGCCTGTCGCGCGAATGCTGCCTGGGCGACTCCCGTGACCATGAGTGGGTAGAGCAGACCCGTAATCACGGTCAGCGCGAGCAATGCGACGATCGCGGCTCTCAAATTGGCAATCATGACTTCCCCGTCAGGTGCAAGAGGACCAACAGCATATCGATGAGCTTGATCCCGACGAACGGCGCAATGACTCCACCGAGACCGTAAATCAAGAGGTGATCGCGCAACAGCTGAGACGCCCCGACTGCGCGGTATTTGATCCCGCGGAGCGCGAGCGGAATGAGAATGATGATGATGATCGCGTTGAAGATGACCGCGCTCATGATGGCGCTCTGGGGCGTCGCCAAGTGCATCAGATTGACGCGATCGAGGGCAGGGTAGGTAGTCGCGAACGCCGCCGGGATGATCGCGAAGTACTTGGCCACGTCATTGGCGATGCTGAACGTCGTGAGCGCGCCACGCGTCATCAAGAGTTGCTTGCCGATCTCGACGACCTCTATGAGCTTGGTGGGGTTGCTGTCGAGGTCCACCATGTTCCCGGCCTCTTTGGCCGCTTGCGTGCCCGTGTTCATCGCGACGGCGACGTCCGCTTGCGCGAGCGCCGGTGCGTCGTTCGTGCCGTCTCCGGTCATTGCGACGAGGCGGCCGCCCTTCTGGTGCTCGCGGATCAATGCCAGCTTCGTCTCGGGCGTGGCCTGCGCGAGATAGTCGTCCACACCTGCCTCCGCCGCGATGGCCGCTGCGGTCATCGGGTTGTCGCCCGTGACCATGATGGTCTTGATGCCCATCTTGCGGAGCTCGGCGAAGCGCTCCTTGATTCCACTCTTGACGATGTCCTTCAATTGAATGACGCCGACCACCTTGGCGCCGTCCGCGACCACGAGCGGAGTGCTGCCCTGCTTTGCAATGTCTTCTACCGCTTTGCGTACTTCGTTGGGAAAGGCCCCGCCCTTGGCGGCGACATAAGCCTCAATCGCGTCTGCCGCGCCCTTGCGCACTACTCTATCGGCCAAGTCCACGCCGCTCATGCGTGTATGCGCAGAGAATGGAACGAACGTCCCGCCGAGCGCGCTCACGTCTCGATCGAGCAAGCCGTACTTCTCTTTGGCGAGCACGACGATGCTGCGACCCTCCGGCGTTTCGTCGGGCAGAGAGGAGAGCTGGGCGGCGTCCGCGAGCTCTTCTGGTGTCACCCCAGGCGCGGGCACGAACGCGGTCGCCTGACGATTGCCGAGCGTGATCGTGCCTGTTTTGTCGAGCAAGAGCACGTCCACGTCGCCGGCGGCCTCCACGGCCCGACCGCTGGTGGCGATGATGTTCGCCTGGATCATGCGGTCCATTCCGGCGATGCCGATCGCGGAGAGGAGTCCGCCGATGGTCGTCGGAATGAGGCACACGAGCAGCGCGACGAGCACCGTGATGGTGACCGGCGCGGCGGTGGTAGTGGGATCTGCAGCTCTCGCGACGTCCACGCTGAAGAGCGAGAACGGCAATAGCGTGACGGTCGCCAACAAGAAGATGATGGTCAATGCCGCCAATAGAATGTCGAGCGCTATCTCGTTGGGGGTCTTTTGACGCTTGGCGCCCTCTACCATTGCGATCATGCGGTCCAAGAAGGTCTGCCCGGGATCACTGGAGATGCGCACTACGAGCCAATCGCTCAAGACGCGCGTGCCACCCGTGACGGCGCTACGATCGCCGCCGCTCTCGCGTATGACGGGCGCGCTCTCGCCAGTGATCGCGCTCTCGTCGACCGACGCTACCCCCAAGACGATCTCTCCGTCGCTCGGGATAGTGTCGCCAGCGAGGACCAGTACGAAGTCGCCCTTTCGCAGCTTGGAGGCCTGCACCTGGGTTATCGCAGCTTCGCGCTTCGGCTCGGCGAGTTGGTTGGCCAGAATGTCTTTGCGTGATTTGCGCAGCGAGTCCGCCTGCGCTTTGCCGCGGCCTTCGGCCATGGCCTCTGCGAAATTGGCGAACAAGACGGTGAACCAGAGCCACGACGAAATGGCCAGAATGAAGCCCGCCGGCGCCTCGCCTTTGCCGACGAGAGCTTGGACGAACAAGAGAGTCGTCGCCAGGCTCCCGACCTCGACGACGAACATCACGGGATTGCGAACTTGATGTCTGGGGTCGAGCTTCTTGAACGACTCCACCACCGCTCGACGAACTATCGCCGGGTCGAAGAGCGGACGCGGGGCGCGAGCGCTAGCTGTATTCGAGGTTGCCATGATTGCCTTTACCGATGCAGCTGGAGATGTTCGACGACAGGGCCGAGCGCGAGCGCTGGAATGAAGGTGAGTGCGCCGACGACGACAATCGTCGCGACGAGCATGCCGGCGAAGAGCGGCGTGTGCGTTGGCAGCGTGCCTGGGCCGACGGGCACCAGCTTCTTTCTGGCGAGCGCGCCCGCGAGCGCCAAGACGGGGATCTTCACCCAGAACCGGCCGAGGAACATCGCTATCCCCAGGGTCACGTCATAAAATGGACTGTTCGCGCTGAGGCCGCCGAACGCGCTGCCGTTGTTGTTGGTCGCGGACGAGAATGCATAGAGCACCTCGGAAAATCCGTGCGGGCCCGGGTTGTAGACGCCTGCTCTTCCGCCGGTCGTGACGACCGCGATCGCCGTCATGATCAGGATGGTCGCCGCGGGAAAGAGGATCCCGAGCGAGGCCATTTTCATCTCATAAGCTTCTATCTTCTTGCCGAGATATTCGGGAGTACGCCCGACCATCAATCCAGACACGAACACCGCGATGATGACGAAGATCAGAATGCCGTACATTCCGGCGCCAACGCCGCCGAACACGACCTCACCGAGCTGGATGAGCCACATAGGGACCAGGCCGCCCAAGGGCGTGAAGGAGTCGTGAAACGAGTTGACCGCGCCGCACGACTCCATCGTCGTGACGGTTGCGAACAAGCCGCTCCCCGTGATTCCGAAGCGCAGCTCCTTGCCCTCCATGTTGCCGCCCGCCTGCAGTGCGCTGCTCGCTTGGTCCACATGCAACGCGGCGAGCGCGGGATTGCCGGCTTGCTCTTGCGACACGCACAGCCAGAGAAGCGGGAGCATCATCGCGGTCATCGCGACGAGGATCGACCAACCCTGCCGCGTATCTTTGACCATCTTGCCGAAGGTGTAAGTGAGGGACGCCGGGATGAGAAAAATGGCGTAGATCTCGACGATATTGACGAGCGGGCTGGAGTTCTCGAACGGGTGTGCGGAGTTCGCGTTGAAGAATCCGCCGCCATTGGTGCCTAGTTGTTTGATCGCCAATTGAGAGGCGACGGGTCCCAATGCCAACGTTTGATGCGTCACCGAGTGCGCGTCAGCGTCCTTGATCGACTGCAACAGATCGATCTCGTGATTGCTCCCGAGTGTCTGCACGATCCCCTGCGAGACGAAAAATACGGCGAACACGACGGACAGCGGCAGCAGGATGTAGAGAGTGCCGCGGACGAGATCGACCCAAAAGTTGCCGATCGTGGCGCTCTCTTTGCGTGAGATGCCGCGGATCAGTGCGACGAGCACGGCCATGCCCGAGGCGGCCGACACGAAGTTCTGAGTCGCGAGCGCGACCATCTGCGTGAGCGAGCTCATGGTCGTCTCGCCGCCATAGCTCTGCCAGTTGGTATTGGTGGCAAAGCTCACGGCCGTATTCCAAGCGAGGTGCTCGCTCGGCGCGCCCATGGACTGCGGATTGAGCGGTAAATGACCCTGCAATCGTTGCAGGAAATAGACGACCAACATGCCCGCGCCATTGAACAACAGCATGGCGTA
>JAYVYD010000411.1:0-10236 GCA_043784605.1 Myxococcales bacterium
CCCTCCCGCGTTGTCTGGACGTACTCGTCCCATCGCGCAACGCCCACCATTGGGCGCGTCCAGTCCTTGCGGTAGACACGCACGCGAGCGAGAACCACCTCTTTCTTGTCGTTGTATTCGTACTCGGGCTCGTCCTGACCGTCGTAGATCCCGGTCCGTTCCGCACGGATTCGAAACGAGTCAATCGAGGCCTGAACCGCCCACGTCTCGCCGCCGCCGCCCGGCTTTGGACGCTTCACGAAGTAGCACTCTTGCGCGAGCACATTTAGTCCGCGCGCCTCCGCGATTCCAATGAGCGCAGCCGCCTCTTTCTCCGACGCGCCACCGCAACACGTCTCCAAAATGAGACGGCGTTGCTCCGTCGAGTACCGGATGCCCGGCGCCGTCTCCTCCGCAATACGCGCATCGGATGCCACCACCATCGCCGTCGATTCGTCACTCATCGTCGTGCCCCTTTCAATCCGCACCGAGAAAACTCACACCAAGCCTGGTCCGCAAAGCGAACCTCGAACGTGTTGCCGCACACGCACACGCGCCTCTCCTTCGGCTTCGATGGCGCACAGTGACCCGAGTACTCAGGAGGCGTCGCCGTCTTCCACGAGTCGAAGCTGTCCTCCCACGTGTTGGTCATCTCGCCCCCTTCGCGCGCACATCGTTCGCGCCTACGACCCGCAAATCCGTTTTGACGAGCGGGATGGCCTCCTGATCCACAAGCTTCTCCAGGTACGTCACGACGTACCGAGCCGACTTGAGAGCCTCAGCGGCGTTCTTCGAACGCATCAGGAACACGTTGGCGATTGCCAACGGAGTCCACTCCACCGCGCCCGACTTGAGCGCTGCCCGGTAGGTAGCGACGATGTCCGCGCGGATGCTCACTTGACCGGCTCTTCCCGCTCGAACCACTCCCACGCGTCGGACATCGCCTTGTCGCAGAGCTGACGCGGATCGACGGCGAGCTTCTCGCGCACGAACGTGATGAACGCCTCGGCGCGCTCTTCCGGCTCCTCACCCTCGATGAGCGGCCCGAACACCGTTCCCGTCGTCGAGCAGACCAGCGCCGCCGCCTGCTTCGTGCCGTCGTACAGACCCACCAGAATACGGACGCCCATCACGCCACCTTCCGTTCGAACGGCCGCACACGCCACGAGCCTTCGAGTGCCATCTGGGCGAGCAGAGAGATGTAGCCCTGGACAAACGGCAGCCGCTCTTTCGCATCCGTCCGCTCTGCCCCTGCATGCTCGGCCGCCTCTCGCACATGCTCAAGAGCGTTCCGGAGCATCTCGATCTCTTGGTCCTTCGTCATTTGCTCTCTCCTCGCAAATCCCACGCACACGGCTCGTCCAGTCGCGCAAATTCCTCATTCGGCATCGGCATCGAGAACGCCCGATATGCGATGCGGCTCGCCGTCACGACGAGCCTGTTGACCTCACTCCGCTCCGCATCGTCGATGGACTCACGTGGCGGCCAGGCGTATGGCTGGGTGATGCCGTCCGCCTCCTGGCGAAACAGGCACGCGAGCTCAAGGAGCAGTTCACGGGTCATCAAATCCCCCGCGGCCCGCCCGGCCCAACGCGACGTCGGCGGGCGTAGTTCGCATGCTGCTCTGCGGTGATCTCCGCGTCGGGCGCAGGCATCGCCAAAGGCGCCAAGACAACGCCGTGACATCGCCGGCATGACCGAGCGCCGAGCCCCTTCGCCAGCTGCACGAGCGACGCGTCGAGCGCGCGATTCGCTGCCATCTCGGCGCGGTGGTTGATGTCGCGCTGAGCCTCCGCGGCGCAATGCTCGCAAAGGTCCTTGTCGAGGTACTCGTCGGTTACCGTGTCGGCGGGGACGCGCATCCCGCATGCGTCGCACTCGTGGAGGCGGGCGGCTGAGGACTCGGGGCGGGCTGTTCGGCTGCTCATGCGTAAACCATAGCTATGCCTATCTCAGGTGTCAAACGTTTTTATAGGCAAACCTATGGCCTCTGTTAGACCTCGTGAGGGCAAAGTTGTTGCTGCCAGAGACGGCGGACTTTCACTGGCTTGGCGTGGCCACGCAGGTCACCACGTCACGCGAGTGCAACCACGCCTGGCACTCGGACGTCACGAGCAAGAACGCGTTCGGCGTTGAGATGAAGCACACGTTCGCGTGCACCTACACCGCAAAGACGAACATGATCGATCTGAAAATGTAGCGCGATTACGCAGCTTCGACATCCTCGACGGTCATGACGATCCGCCGCTTGTCCTCCGGGAGTCGGACATGCCGAAGCCCTGGACGCGGAGATGCCTTCGCGAGCTGCCGGATCTGATCCTCGGTTGTCGGCCATCCCCATTCATCACCGCGGACGCGCACGCGCTGTGGAGTCACGAGCGCCATTGGGCGTCCTGTCACTTCGCTGAGGCGCATTGCCGCCCAGCTCTGTGTTGAGCACACCGCGTCGGCGATCTTCTCGTAGTCCCACCCGAAGTTGCGCTGGAGATTGCGCATCGCAGGGCGTGGCGCCATCAAGGCACCAGCGAGGTAATCGCAGGCAGCTTCAATGTCGTCCTCTCGGTAGCCGGCTTCTTCAAGCAGAATGTGCCCGAGTTCGTGCCCACAGAAAAAGAGGGCGTACTCGATCGCGAGGCCGCGCCGCAGCGCGATGTGCTGTACGCCGTTTTGGCGGTAGAGCGCAGCTGGAAGAGTCATCCAAGCTGGCCGCACAACGGAGCCCGGACCGAGCTTCTTCCTCGCGAGAACGATCGTGCTCTGGGGCTCGCTTGGGTCGAGGTCGTGCCGCTCGTACTCTGCCACCGCTACGCCTTCGAAGAACGCCACATCCATAAGCACATGGACGCACCGCCCAGCTCGGGATTCAACGCCGAACCCCACGCGAGCTAACGACTCACCCGGTTAGCGCATACTGGGCAGACGGTCTTGTGGCTGCACAGATTACAGGGGCGAGGGGCAGTGGGTTACGGCTCGACCTGAATGGTCGCCTGAACGAAGGCGGTGGCGGGGACCTCGGGAAGCACCGAATAGAAGTCGCGGGAGGCGGTCCCGAAAATGTTGGGGTCAGCCACCACACAGGCGCCGTTCATGGCGTAAAGCGTGCCGCTGAATATCGTACCCACTGGGAACAGGTGTGTGCGTGACGGAAGCGACCCGCACGTTGTGTTTGGAAGATTCTGGACGGTCGACACCACGGTTGGCGGTGTGGCGCACCCCTTGAAAACGTCCGCAAGACCCTGTGTGCATGCCGCGTCCGCAAAGATGTTCGACACCGGTTTGCCGCTTGGAATGCACCTTGTTTCGCCATCTGCGGCCACCCCGTAAGCACAGTCCTCGTTGCGAAGTGTGTCGTGCCAGCCCACGAACTGCTTCGACCCATCGGCGCCCGCATAGAAGCGCGCCTTTAGGCGCGTCCCGCTCTGGTTCACGTCGGCCTTGGCCTCTTTTACGGGGTCGGTGATCGCGTCGATCACGCTGGAAACATCGTTCACGATCACGTCAAGAACGGTGCTGTCACCCGTCGCTGTCCTATCGACGCCAACCATGTCCATGCCCGCAACGTCAGCGACGGAGGCGTCCGCGCCAGGGATTGCAACGTTCTCGTCGCCCGCATCCGTCGCAAGGCTCGCGGGTTGAGGCGTGCCGCTGCACGCGGCCATAATCACATAGACAACGCAACCGCCAACCAGCGCCTTCGCTGCTTCAACAGGCTTCATCACTCACCCTTTTTCTTTTTGGCCTTGGCCGCCATCGCAGCGGTGCGCTCGGCCTCAAGTTCGTCGGACGCATCGGGCTCGATCGCACCTCGTTTTTGCTGCTGCGCGATCGCCTTCATTTCCACGTAAAGCTCTTCGGGCATCGCCCCAGCGAACCCATCGTGGCTGTGCGTCCGCGCGTAGTCCGCGATGACGCTCTCTGGGAGCTTGTTGGCTCGTGCGAAGCGGGTCGCCTCGACAAGGACTTGTGGAAGGCCCTCGTTCTCGTCTGCAGCGGGCGCCTCTTCGACCTCTTCCGGCTCGCCGATCACCGCCTGAACGTCGGTATCGACGATGGCCGCGAATCGCCGAGCGGTCTCGTAGCTGGCTCCGCCCTTGCCATTCATGAAGTCGGAGATCGACGGCTGAGCGCGTCCCATCGCTTTGGCGAGGGCGGTAACGTTGTCGTCAAAGCGCTCTCGCCGCGCAGCCCACATAGCCTCTCGAAGGCGCTTGTTTTGCCCCGGCGTGAGGTCAGACATACGGGTCACCCTACGGGGGGCCGGCATAGCTTCGCCTATAAAGCGTCGCCATGAACGAGCGTTGACTTGATCGCAAGTCATAGCTATACCTTTGAGCATGGCGTTGACCGATGGCTGCAAAATGCTTCGTGCGTACTTCGACGAAAAGCGTGGAATGAATCAGACGCAGCTCGCACAGCGACTGCGGATTGAGCAGCCGTCGGTCTCAGCATGGGCGGCGGGGACAACGCGCCCGAAGCCGGCGTATCGGCAAGCGCTCGAGGCGCTCATCAACATTCCTGAAAAGTCCTGGATGACCAAGAGCGAGCGCGCTCTGGTCGCCGACGCGCAAACGCCGCGAGCTGCTGAGTCCAGCGACGACCTGACCGCCGACCGCCCCAGCAAGACGGGGACCTGAGCGATGAGCAACCACGCAATTACTAAGACGCTCACCGTTGACGGTTGGGATTTTACTGTCGGGGTTGATGACGAGCCGACCGTTCGAGACGTCGATCTCGCCACGCGCCTCGGCTTCGAGCGGCCTCGCGACATTCGCAAGTTGGTCGAACGGATGCTTGCTGGCGGATTGCTGAGCAATACCGAGGTTCGCGCCACGGTGGCGCAAACCTCCAATCGTGGTGGGCGCCCAGGAACAGTGTTTCACCTCACCGAGGTCGGGACGATGCTCGTGATCGCCAAGAGCGAGACCACGATGGCGCTCGCAATCACACGAGAGATGATCGGCGTGTTCATCGCGGCACGTCGCGGACTTTTGGCGCCTGCCGCTGCAGTCGCACCCGCTCTTCCCCTCGACATTGCCCAGGGCACTCGTGTGGGCGAGATGACTTGCGAACGCGCAGACCTCATCGCCTGGATAGAGTGCGCGCGTGCAGCGCAGTGCAGCACGACCAAGCGCATCCACGGCATGTTGCGTCGCGAATACCGGGTGTCGAGCGTCTACCACCTGTCGCTCCTGGTTTGGCCATTCGCCAAGCAGCTGTTGCAGGCGTTGGCGCTCAAGCGGCTCGCGCTTCCGGGCAAGGCCCCCAAGTTGCGCCTGCTCAATGGCGGCAAGCAAGCCGTCCTGCCCTTCCCTACCGCCTAGCAGTCGCACGTCGTGGGGAGTGGGCCGAGATCTATCCGCAACCGGGAGGCAACGATGCATGAGCGATACATGGATCTGATTGGCAGAGCTTGGTTCGGCCAGGCTGAACACCTTCGATTTGCGGCGATTTCGGTGGATAGCGCAACGCCCGTGCAGTCTGCAATGTTTGCAGAGTGCACTGAAGTGGTTCGGATGGAGAGGTACTGAACGATGGGTGACCTGGTGATCTGCGAGAAGTCTTTCCCCGTGCTCTTCGACAAGGACGGCGTCGAGCACGTGACGCTGCGAGATCTCTGCGAACCGTTCGGTTTGGACCAGGGAAGCCAAGGGGTCCGCCTCAAAAAGTCGGGTTGGGCAAAGGTTGCGATCATCACAACCTTTCGAAGTGGTGGAAAACGTTACCCGGTTCCGTGTCTCCCGCTGAAGAGCGTCCCCATGTTCTTCGCGAGTCTCGAGCCGGCTCGGGTCAATGCCGGATTTCGGTCTGCGCTGATCACAATGCAGAGCGAGTCGACGGATGCGCTCTACAACTATTACGCGAGGGGTGGCGCGATCCGACGAGAGGCTCCTCTTCGGCAACTCCTCGAGCTTCAGAAAATCCTCGAGGAGTTTATTAGGGATGTCCCGGCGGTCGACTTTATCTGGCCGCCCGCTCTGATGAAGAGGTACGAGGCGTGGCATGGCCGCCCGTGGAAGGCGGGGGATCGGCCGCCCTTTTCGATGAAGGCGGCGAACGGGTTCTTTTGGCGGATGGTCTTCCCTCCGGCAGTGCTCGCGGTTCTCAGAGAGAAGGGTCTTGAGGAGGCTTGTAGGTTTCACCAAGTCCTGACCGACGAGCCGCGGGGCTACGTTCGCAGGTGCCTCGACGTTGCCACAAAGCTAGCGGAGGACTCATCGACGGAGGTCGAGTGGCGGGCTCGCATGCGTCGGTGGTTTGGAAAAACCAAGTCGCTCCTTGCTGGGCAATCGGAGCTCGGGCTCTGATGTCCGCTGTTGCCTCAACGCCCGACGAAGACTTCGCGGACGCGTTGCGCCGCGCTCAGCGGCGCACCCTAACTGCGCGACAGACCCTCGTTTTAGAGACCATCGCTAACCTGACCAGCGCCTCGGGAGGCATGTCCCCTACCCTTCGCGAACTCGGCCGAGCCCTTGGCAAAACCGTTACTGCGGCGCTCACCACGCGCGCGGAGGCAGCGCCAAAGCCGGGCGGAAAGCGGGAGGGAGCGGGCAGGCCGCTGTTGCCACAAGCAGCCGCCGTAGCAGAATCAAAACAACGGGTTACAGCAAACAATCATCGTGACGATGGTAACCATGAATCTTCCGCGCGCGGCAACTCTGAAGCGTACCTGGCCGCTCGCATCGCTCGCGATGCCCCTGCCGTTCACGAGGCGATGAAGGCCGGGAAGTACCCGAGCGTGCGGGCTGCCGCGAAGGCCGCTGGCATCGTGAAGCCGCCGAATCCCGCCCGGGCTGCCGCCACCGCCTTTGCGAAGGTTCCATTCGAGCAGGTCGCCGCATTCGTCGCGCTCCTCGACGGCTCGCGCCTGAAGCCACTCGCCGCCTGCATCAAAGACCGAATTGGGGGTGCCTCTTGAAATCCAACGTCTTCCGCCTCCCCTTTCTCCCGCCGGCCACCCGAGGCGATTGCCTCCCGGGCGGCATCAACGCGAAGCGCCCGTGCGAGGCCACGCGATGCCGTCATCATTTACTTGAGGGTCTGCGCGGTAAGCGAAAGGTCCAGCAGCTCGCGAAGATGAGCCACGTCGATACGTGCGTTCTCGACGTTGCAGACCGCGGCGGCTCCACGCTGCAAGAGGTCGCGGACATTCTCGGCATTACCAGGCAGCGCGTTGAGCAAATCCAGGTCGACGCGCTGGCCAAGCTTGAGAAGGTCACGGACCACGAGCATTTCGACCAGCCGAGCGGGACGTATCTCATGTGCGACGACGACGGCGAAGCGGAAGGGGTCGGCTGATGTTCGCGATCGTGAACGAGTACGGCGCCATCGAGGTCGAGTGCGGATCGCGCGAGGGCTGCGAGCGGGTCTGGCGCGCGATGATCCAACGCGGACGCCAGCCCCGGGACATTGTTCAGATCCTCGGTGACGCCCCCAAGTCGTTCGACAGTGGCGAGATCACGGCGTTCCTCGACGTGCCGGAGTCGACGACGGATTTGTGGGGTGCGGCGTGAGCAAATCGGGAGACGTCATGACCGTAGGACCGTTCGACACATTCATTGAACAAATCGCTGAGCGTGTGGCCGAGCGGGTCGCTGCGAAGCTTGGGCACGTCGCCGTGGCCGTCTACACCACGGCAAAACGTGGTCCTCACGTGCCAGGCAAGTCGCGGGCGTGGATGATCAAGAACGTGAAGGTCATGCCGGGCGGCCGCAAGGTTGGGCGGGACTGGATCATCTCGAGCGACGACTATCAGAACTGGGCGGCAGCCCATGATGCCGGCCGGCGTCGCGCTCCGGCGAAGGCCGTGCCCGCGAGCAGTGTTGAGGCGCTTGCCGAGGCCTGTCTTGCGACCGCAGGGTATCGCTCGACCCGAGCTCGCGTCGCGTGAGCCGGGAGATCAAGGGCAGCACGAAGTGGCGTTCCGGGGTGTGGCAGGTCCTCTGCTCACAGCAGGACGGCTCTCGCAAGTGGTTTCCTCTCCCCGGTGTTCCCGAAGGGGAGCGAGAGATGGCGCGCATCGTTGGAGCAACGGTCGCTCGTAAGGTCCGTCTCGGCGAGTACGTGCCTGGCGATCGCGGCGAGACGGTTGGCGAATACGCCCGTCGATGGTGCGACTCTCGGGAGAAAAAGGGCCTCGCTTCCCACAACGAGGATCGCAAGGTCATCCGCCACTACGTCGACGCGACCCTTGGCGCCCAGCCCATTCAGAGCATCAAGCCAGAACATCTACGTCGGTTCGTCGCCATCCTCGACGGCAAGGTGGACGAGAAGACGATCCGGGCCAAGACCGCCAAGAACGTCTGGGGCGTGGTCCGCAAGATGTTTACCGATGCAGCGAAATCAAAGAGCGACTCTTTACGCGTCCTCGAGGCCAACCCGGCGGAGACCGTGACGGGTCCGGAGCGGGCCGCTGGAAAGACCCGCAAGCAGTACCTTTACCCATCCGAGTTCCTTGCCCTGGTGTCGTCGCCGAAGGTCCCCGTCTGGCGGGCCCGCCTCTATGCCTTCTCGGTCTACGTGTGGACTCGAGCCGGCGAACTCGCCGCTCAGACCTGGCACGACGTCGACCTCGCCCACGGAGTCATCCGGGTGCACGAGTCGATTGATCGCGCACGGCGCCCCAAGAGCCGCGAGACGACCAAGACCGCCACTGAGCGCCTGGTGGCCATCGAGATGGAACTGCGGCCTCTCCTCGATGCTCTCCAAGTTGAGCGCAGCAAAACGACACCCTGGCCTCCTGTCGGGCCCCTGTTCAATCGCCTCCCGGCCGTGAGTGGCGACGTGGGGCTGGCCGCCCTCCTTCGCCGTGACCTTCGCGCCGCCGGGGTCACTCGCCCCGATCTCTTCGCCGACACCGAGACCCGACGCCAAATGACATTTCATGACCTTCGAGCCACCGGAATCACTTGGGCGGCTGTCCGGGGCGACAGTCCCCTCGAGATCCAGGAGCGGGCCGGTCACTCGACCTTCACGATGACCCAGGCCTACATCCGGGAGGCATCCGTCCACCGCCGGCCTGGGGTAGTGTTTGGGACCGTCTTCCCGGTTCTCCCAAGCCGCCTCCTTGAAGGGTCGGACGAGACACCGGAGGCTCCCGAGGAGGGGATCTCGGGGCCCGAAAACAATCGTACATCAATCGTACAATCGAACAGAAACGGTGCAGAAACGTCGTTGATTTCGTGGGCGCAGCAGGATTTGAACCAGCGGCGTTTGGGCGACGAAAGCGCTCAAAAACAAGCCAAAGTAGTCGAAGGTGGGTCACCCAATCGTACAACTGGCGAGCCTTCGATATCGCCGAATGACGATTGGGCAGAAACCTCGGAGGAACCCCCATCCACACGAGTGCCATCGGGTGGCTCTGGGCGGGTGACCTTAGAGGCCCACGGGGTCTCAATCAGCACCCAAGCGACCCCCGGTGAGAAGGCCCGTGACGTCGCCGAACGTCTCGCGCTCGGGCTCCGTCAGAACGGGCAGTACGCCCAGGCAGTAGCTGGTGGGCTCCTTGGTCGACGTGTGGCCCCCTCCCCCACCCGCCGGGGTGGCCAATGACCGCCGCATCGCTCGGCATGCCCGCCCAGAAGCGAGGTCGTAGCTTTCAGGCGTACGGCACGCCCTGGCCGTTCATCCGCGCCGTTGAGGCTCGGTTCGGTCCGCTGGCCGTCGACCTCGCCGCATCGGCATCGAACGCGAAGGCGCCGCTATTTGTCACCAAGGAGCGGGACACTCTCTCGCTCGATTGGGCCACAACGTTCCCGACCGGCAACGCATGGCTCAATCCCGAGTTCGCGGACATCGGGCCGTACGCCGAGAAGTGCGCCGCTGAGTCGCAGCGACGCCACGGGCTGATCCTCTTCCTCACGCCGGCGAGCATCGGCACGGACTGGTTTGCAGACCACGTCAACCGCAAGGCGATGGTGCTCGGGCTCTCGCCGCGCCTCGCCTTCGATGGGATGCCAGTGAACCCGAAGACGGGGAAGGTCGACGGATACCCGAAGGATCTTTGTCTATCGGTCTTTGGTTTCGGCCTGTCGGGCTTTGATTGCTGGCGGTGGCGCCGATGACCGCCCACGCCCGCCCCCGCTCCGAGTCCCTCGCTGACGAGGTGCTGGCACTTCGGCTCGAGCGCGACCGGCTCAAAGCGCTCCTGTGCCAGGCCACCGAAAAGCTCCGCACCTTCCAGCGCGAGTCCGCCGACCTCACGGCGCTGCTCACTGCCCTAGACCACGACTGACATCACTTCCTCAACCTCAAGGAGCA
>JAYVYD010000412.1:0-24242 GCA_043784605.1 Myxococcales bacterium
GGCCGCGAGGTGACAACGCAGAAAGCTCTCGAGCGTCTGGTCGAGGACGAAGCGCGCGAAGATGGCGCGCGACCATGAGAGCACCATGACGAAGCACGACAGAGCGCGGCGCGTGTTTCTACGCGTCCATGGCGGGCCGCTCAGATGTCAGCGCTCCCAGGCGCCCGTCTGCACGTAGCGAGTGACGCGGTCGACCTTGAGTTGCGAATGGTGTGCGTCGTGGCGCGCACAGTTGGGGGCATGAGAGCGGGCGACATCGATGCATGGAACTGGACGATGATCGATCGAAAGGACTTTGCGACGTGCACTGTGCCGCGATCCAAGACGGGCACGCCGCAAGCTCTTGTCGTTCCCGAAGCTCTTCGGCAATACCTCCGTGCGTGGTGGGAGCGATCAGCCAAGCCGAGCGCTGGCCCAGTGTCTCCCGTCCGGGCCGGCAAGAGGGTGGGGTGGGGCAGGCGAGACGTGTGGGCGCGTACGCGAGGAGACTTCGCGCCGGTCTTCAAAAGGGGCGTCTTCAGACTCGATCCACACGAGGAGACGCGCGAGCTCCGCACGGGCAGAGGCACCAACACCAGAACGGTAGTGGAGCTCGGGCCAGATCCCGCCTACCGCTTTACTACGAGACGTCGACGACGCTACCGGTGGACTTCCACTCCGGACGACGTGCCTTCAACACGGCGCTGGCTGAAGCTGGCGTCAACGCGCAGCACGCCATGCATCTCGCCGCTCACGCGGATGCGAAGGTGCACGCGAGGTACGTCATGAGCAACGAGGCGATGCGCACGATCCCGTCCCCAAGCTGCCTCCAATCGTCATGAGCCGTGACGATTCAGGAAGCGCCAGATCACGATCTGGCAAGGAATTTGTAGGCGCGATTGGGATTGAACCAACGACCCCTACCGTGTCAAGGTAGTGCTCTACCACTGAGCTACGCGCCTGCGGGGAGGGCTGAATTACCGTCCAGACGCCGCTCTGTCAAGCGAACTGACGACGAGCCGTGTCCCGCCCGACAGCGATCGTCTCTTGGAGCAGCGGAAAGGACTCTGCCTTCGCGCTTCACGAGGTGCTTCGCTCGGGTGAAGTCGAGGTCGTGGGGCTGCTCACGACGGTGACGGCGGCGTTCGGTCGCGTTTCGATGCACGGCGTTCGCGAGACGCTCCTCGATCAGCAGGCGGATGCGCTCGGGCTCCGATGCTGGAAGGTCTCCATCCCGTCGCCTTGCCCGAACGAAGTGTACGAGAGCGAAATGGCGCGCGCGCTGGCGGAGGTTCGCGCGCTCGGCGTGAGCCACGTCGTGTTTGGTGATCTGTTTCTCGAAGACATCCGCAAGTACCGCGAGGCGAACCTCTTCGCTGCGGGGATGACGGGGCTCTTCCCACTATGGAAGCGCGACACCGCGCGGCTCGCGAGAGAGATGATCGCGAGCGGCCTGCGAGCGACGCTCACGTGCATCGATCCACGACGATTCGATCGCTCGTTCGCGGGCCGCACCTTCGACGCGGCGTTGCTCGACGCGCTGCCGAGCGACGTGGACCCGTGCGGCGAGAACGGCGAGTTTCACACCTTCGTTTCCGCGGGACCGATGTTCGCGCGCCCCATCGAGATCGAGCTCGGAGAGGTGGTCGAGCGCGATGGCTTCGTGTTCGCCGACGTGCGGTCGAGCGAGTGATTGCGCGGCGTTCCGTTCTGCAAGGTAGACTAGGTGCGCGTGTCCGATCCTATCGTCTTCGCGGGTGCCGTCATCCTGCTGCTCATCACACCGGGGCCGACGAACACCCTGCTCGGAACGTCGGGCGCGACGGTGGGTGCACTGCGTTCGTTGCCACTCCTTCCGGCCGAGCTGGGGGGTTACCTGACGTCGATCTTGGTGCTGACGCTTGCCGTCGGTCCGCAGGTCACCGCTCATCCCGCGCTCGGATGCGCACTGCGACTCGTGTCTGCGCTCTACCTCGTATTCGTCGCGTCACGATTGTGGCGTCACTCGCAAAGCCGCGCGTCTCCGACGATCACGGCTCGTCACGTCTTCATCACCACGCTGCTCAACCCCAAGGGCGTCGTCTTCGCGTTCGCGATCTTCCCACCCTTGAGCACGATGCCGGTCTCCGCGGCGTCGCTCTGGATAGCTGGGTTCTCGGTGCTGGTCGTCCTGATCGCGCTGGGGTGGATCTTCCTGGGCACCGTGCTGGGCGCAAGAGCGCCGCGAGCCGTCGAGGCCGGTACGGTCCGGCGAATCGGCGCGGTCATTCTCATCGTGTTCGCTCTTGCGCTCACCGCATCAGCCTTCCGATGAAGTGGCGAGAATCACGAGCGACGCGAGGGGTGAGGGCGTCGCTTGGCCAACCTGAGTAAACTCACGAACGCGATCCCCAACGGCAACGCGAGCTGACCTCCGCCGCTCTCGCCAACATCACACCCGTTGCTGCTCTTGCTCGGGCCGACGGACGATCCACACAGAGACCAACCGGCGACGGACGGACCGCCCGTGCAGACACAAGCGTTCACGCACCGGCCGCGGTTGCAGCAACCACTCCCGCAATCGATGTTCTTGCCGCACGCGTCCGAGCATCCGCAGACGTCGCCTCCGCAGTTCGCCACGATCTGCGCTTGGTTCGGCTGACACGTGAGGACTGGAGGCGCAGCATCTTGCCCGGCTCCGCAGTTGGCACTCGCGCCGCATTGACTACTACAGCAATGGCCATAAGCGGTTGGGCAACAGAAGCTGCCGCAGTCCACCGGCGAGTTCACGGGACACGCGGCGCTCGCGCTCGGAGCCCACCTCACGAGCACCACGACCACCACGACCACCGAGGCAAAGAGCCTTCGCATCCGGCGATTGTCGGTCGATCCCTTTACGCGCGCAACCAAGCTTGCAATGCTGAGCCGCGTGGAGAACCGCTACAACGACGCCGAAGCCGTGCAGGCTTGCAAGGAGCTGAACGTCGACGGCGTCCTCGCGATGCGCACGTACACCGCGCGCTTGCTCGGAAAGAACCCGAACCTCGTCTTGCACGGGGGCGGAAACACGAGCGCCAAGAGCAAGACCGTGGATCGCCTCGGTCGGGAGGTCGACGTGCTCTACGTCAAAGGCAGCGGGTGGGATCTCGCGACGATCGACCCGCCGGGTCACCCCGCGGTGCGCTTGCAGCCCATCCTCGAACTGCGAGGACTCGACGACCTCGCGGACGAGGACATGGTCTCCGAGCTGCGCCGCAACCTGCTGGACCCCTTCGCGCCTACGCCCAGCGTCGAGACACTGCTGCACGCGTTCTTGCCCGCGCGCTTCATCGATCACACGCACGCGGATGCAGTGCTCGCGCTCGCGGACCAACCCGACGCCGAAGAGATCTGTCGCAAGGTCTATGGCGAGGCGCTCGTCTGGGTGCCGTACGTGATGCCTGGTTTTGGGCTCGCCAAGCGGACGGCCGACGCGTTCGACGAAGCGGTGCGCCACGGCAAGACGCCTCGCGTGATCGTGCTCGAGAAGCACGGCATCTTCACGTTCGGCGAGTCCGCCAAAGAGAGCTACGCGCGCATGATCGAGGCCGTCACCCGTGCAGAGCGCGCGATCGCCGATCGTCGCCACACCGTCGCGGTGATGCCGGGCACGCGCTTGGGCAGCATGGAGTCTCGCGTGGTGCCTCGCCTGCGCGGCGCGCTCGCGAGGGCAGGGGGCTTCGCTCCCGAGCGAGGACCTGTCGTGGTCGTTCGCAATGAAGACTTCATCCTCGAGTTCATGAGCCGCCGTGACGCGCGCCACCTCGTCTCCACCGGATGCGTCACGCCTGATCACGTGATCCGCACGGGTCCCGAGGCGCTTTTCTTGGAGGGCGCGGAGTACAACGACCTCGAGAGGCTCGGAGTGCGGCTCGACTCGGAGATCGCAAGTCACTCACGCAAGTACGACGAGTACTTCGATGAGATGTGCCAGCTGAAGGGGGTCTCCAAGAAGCGCCTCCCTGGTTGGCCGCGCGTCGTGTTGTTGCCGAACTTGGGTATGTGCGCGGTCGGCGCAACGGTCGAAGAGGCGAACGTGGTCGCAGACGTGTACGAGCACACGATGTTCGTCATGGCAGACGCGGCGGACGTCGGCAAATTCAAGCCAGTGTCGCGCGAAGATCTCTTCGACGTGGAGTATTGGAGCCTCGAGCAAGCTAAGGTCAAGAGGACAACTGCCTCGCGTCTCGGCGGAGCGATCGCGCTCGTCACAGGCGCGGCCAATGGCATCGGCCTCGCAACAGCAGAGGCGTTCATCGCGCACGGCGCGCACGTCGTACTCTCCGACAGAGACGGTGCTGGCGCCGAGCAAGCCGCGACGCGCTTGGGTCCTCGCGCCTCGTTCGTTCGATGCGACGTGACGATCGAGTCCGAGGCGCGCGCGGCGGTCGCACACGCGAGCCGCACGTTCGGCGGGCTCGACATCGTCGTCTCCAACGCAGGCACCGCGAGCGAGGGCAAGCTCGACACGCGCGAGGGCGCCGACGCCTTGCGCTCGTCGCTCGAGACCAACCTCCTCTCGCACAACCACACCGCGCGTGCGGCGGCCGAAGTCTTCGCCGCGCAACGTCACGGCGGCTGCCTTCTCTTCAACGCGAGCAAGAGCGCCTTCGCGCCGGGTCCCGGCTTCGGACCCTACGCAGTCGCCAAGAGCGCGCTCATCTCTTTGATGCGGCAGTACGCGATCGACAGTGGACCGTCTGGAGTTCGCTCGAACGCGGTGAACGCCGATCGCATCCGAACGGGCCTCTTCGGCGACGGCTTCGCCGAGAGCCGAGCTCGCGCGCGCGGCCTATCTGTAGAGGAGTACTTCAAGACCAACCTTCTGCACCGCGAGGTCTCGGCCAAAGACGTCGCCGACGCCTTCGTCTACTTGGCAGAGGCGCGCTCCACGACGGGCTGCGTCATCACCGTGGACGGCGGCAACGCGCAGGCATTTCCGCGCTGAGAGCTTTTGATCTTTCTGTTGTCGCTTCAGTCGGCCGCACATGGAGGGCAAATCGCTTGACTGCCTTCGGTGAGCCGATAGCCTAATCGCCTAAGCTCCAAACCTCTCGAGGCCGCCATGAAGAAGATGTTCGCGCTCGGTGCGCTTGCTTTAGCCGCTTGCTCATCCGCGTCGACCGGGCCCGCGCCCAATCCGGTCCCGCAAGACCCCGGTCAGACCGCGCCGACGAACACCAACCCCAATGGCGTCGCTTACCCGACGGGCAACTTGGGATATGCGCTCCACACGCGCATCCCGAACCTCAGATTCACGGGCTACAAGGCGAAGGATCCGTCCGCCCCCATCGCCACCGCGGGCACTCCGCAAGTCGTGCAGCTCGCCGACTTCTACAATCCCGATGGCAAGAACGGCAACACCATCATCATCCACATCTCTGCGGGCTCGCGCTGGTGCCCCCCCTGCAATGCCGAAGCGTCGGACGTGTCGGGCTACGACTACCAAACCAACAAGCGCACGGGTCCGGGCGTCGCGGCGAATCTCGCTGCCGCCGGAGTCGTGTTCGTGGACGCACTGATTGACGGCTTCACGCCGGGCATCGCGGCGAGCGTCGACGATCTGCGCGGTTGGGTCGACGACCACCAGGTCAACTTCACCCAAGTGCTGGATCCGAACAGCGCCGAGACCGGCGCCTTGTTCCTCCAAGCGGCGATCCCGTGGAACGCCGACATCGACGCGCGCTCGATGGAGATCATCGGCGTCATGCACGGCTCGTCCGGCACGCTCGAGAAGGATCTCTCGACGCTTGCGACCAAGACCAAGGCCAAGTCGCCGATGCTGTGAGCCCGAGCCGGGTGCTGTAGAACCCGGCGTTTGAAAGACCTGCGTGATGGCGATCGATAGAATGCGCCACATCGGCGTTAGCGCCTTTGTGGCGCTTCTTTTTGCAGTGGATGCACATGCGCTCGACTTGCCGAAGATCGACAAGAAGACCGTCAAGCTGGACGTGACCGAGGCAAGCTTCTTCGTGCAGCGCTTCGACCCACGCACGCTCAACCACGAGCTGCAGGGGGACGGCTATTTCGGTTATTGGGTCAATCGACTCAACCTCGCCCTATCGTGGTGGCGGCTGACACTCGGCACGCGCTTGGACTCGTCGCTCTGGTGGAGGGAGCCCAGCTGGGTGATGCCAGACGAGACGCTGGCGCAACACAAAGAGCAGCAGCGCCAAGCGGCCACGGACTCGTATCGCTTCCCGCAGACGATCTATCCCGCGAAGCTCTGGGCGACCTACAACGGACCGGGCGTCGAGCTCACGGTCGGCGACGCCTATGTGCAGTTCGCGCGCGGCTTCGTCACCTCGATGCGCAAGCTCGACGACCTCGGCATCGACACGACGCTGCGAGGCGGCAAAATCGCCGTATCGAAGGGGCCGTTCGCGATCACTGGCGTCGCAGGCGTCACCAACCCCGCGCGCGTGGACGAGGCGAGCGGCGGCACGTTGTTCTTGCAGCGCGACGTCTCCTCTCGGCTCGACGGCTTCCGCATGGCAGACAGCACCGCACCCAATCCGGTGTTCGGATCGGACGCGATGTTCGCGGGAGAGATCCAAGGCGGTCGAGGCACGCCTATCGTGTTGTCTACGAGCGCCGCACGCTATACGCGATGCGCGCCATACGCCTACGACGCGAGCGGCAAGATCGTCGACAACGGACTACGCAGTGAGTTCGGCGGCGTGTGCGATCCCGACTCTCTCAGAGCGTGGATGCAAAGCATCCAAGACTCGACGGCCACGCGCAACGCAACGGAGGTGGACGTAGTCGCGCAATCGGTGGAGGTACCGAAGCTCGGCAAGCTCGGGAGTCTCTTCTTGGTCGGCGCGATCCAACGGCGTCACTACGACTTCAACCCGAACCAGAACGGCGCGGGCGCCGAGGGCAACGCGATCTACGGCTCGTACTCGGGCACTTATGGCCCGGTCACCAATACGTTCGAGTTCAAGAGCTACCGCAATTTCCGGCCGATCTTGGCGGGCGTGAACGGCGCGCGGGCGGGCGCGTTTGCGTTCGTGTCGTACGCGACTCCGCCGACCACCGAGGTGCTCACGCAAGACAACCTCGGCACCAACGACTTTAACGCATGCGTCACCGGCGGCAGGCTCCGCACGGACATCCGCATGACCAAGCACCTGCTCACGTACGTTCAAGGCATCTACGAGGTGACCAAGAGCGAGCAGGCCGGCACCACGTGCGACAAGAACGGCGACGTCACCGGCGGCGCTGCGCTGAAGCCGGACTTTTATACCAACTATGTTTGGGACGGCACCGCGGGCATTCAATACGATTGGGCCGAGGGCAAGAGCTACGTCTATGCACTAGCGAATGCTCGTAATGACGTTCACGGCACCGGCCAGCGCTATTTGCAGCAGTCGGATATGGAGTACACGGTCAGCCTCTACTTGGGTAAGGACGCTGCGAAGTTGTTCCGCGGCGGCGCGTCGCTCGAGCTCACGGGACGCAATCGCCACCGCTACTGGGAAGACGAGAACAAGACAGATGGCGCGCCGCAGCCCTGGTTCGAGGGCGAGAACTACGTCGCGCTCAAGGTCGCTCCCAAGTGGGTCTTCACGACGGGCATGGAGTACACGACGCGCACTGATCTCCCCAATACGTATTTCAACGGCTCGGTCATCTACAAGTTCAATGCGTCGTCCAACGTGAAAGTCTTCGCGGGTCAGCAGCGCGGCGGGCTCAAGTGCATCAGCGGCGTGTGCCGCATTTTCCCGGCCTTCGAGGGCGCGCGCCTCGAGCTGACCGTGAGGTTTTGAGCTAACATGTCGTCTATGCGTTTGGCGTCGCTCGCGGTTTTGTCGTGCGTCGGCTGCGAGTTCTTCGCGGGTACGAACGAGCCGTGGCCGCTCGAGGCGAGCACGGGCGGCGAGACGACCGCACCCGACACCAACCCTGTCGGCGACGTGTGCCCCACCACCACGCTGGGTCATAAGCCTCACACGCGCATCGCGAACCTCAAGTTCCAAGGCTACAAAGCCAACGGCACCAGCGTGATCGCGCCGCAGGGGGACCTCGCCACCATCAGCCTCTGCGACTACTTCAACCCGAACGGCAAGAACGGCAACTACAAGCTGTTGCACCTCACCGGGGCCGCTCGCTGGTGCGGCCCCTGCAGCGTGGAGACCTCAGGCATCTCAGGCTACGACGGCACCCGCAACGGGCCGGGCATCGCCGCGAACCTCGCGCCGCTCGGCGTCGTGTTCTTGCAGGTGGTGTTCGAGTCCGAAAAATTCGGCACGCCCGCCACCGTCAACGATCTGCAGATTTGGATGACGGGTCATCAATCCAACTTCGCCTCGGTCATCGACCCTGGCCCCACGGCGCTGCACGACTTCACGGACGCGCATATTCTGCCCATCAACGTCGACATCGACCTGCGCTCGATGGAGATCCTCAACGCCACGACCGGCGCATCTCCCTCGCTCGAAGACGACCTGAAGGGTCTGCTCACGACGCTGAGCAACACGCCTCCGATGAAGAATTAGGTGCGAGCCCATCCTGAAGGATGGGGCATCGGCAGACGAGATTGGGACTCGCAAAAAGCCCGCCTCGGGCTGGCTCTCACCTGAGCGACTTTAGGACTTCGATCGAACAATTGGCGTTCGGTTGATGCACTTCTGCCCGATGCCCCATCCTTCAGGATGGGGTTCGCATGATAGAGCGCGCCTACTTCAGACGTATGCCGACGGTCCCAATCATCGGGACGCCGTTGCCCATGCCGGCGTCGGTGCTGACGGTCAATGCGTCTGCGCTCACGTGACCGGTGCCGATGGGGCCCCAACCGCCATAGGGCGCGGGCGGGTTCGCGCCTGCGTTGTTCACGCCGTTGAGGAAGAACTCGACGGCGGCGTTTGCGGCCCATTTCTGCGTGTTCGGGACCTTCAAGGCCGCGGACGGCGTGATGAGCGCGTTCGTCGGAGCGAGACCCCAGAGCACTTCGAGCTTGAGCGTCGTGTTGTCGAAGAACGGCGGCGCGTTTTTGAGATCGACCTGAGCGACGCGGAACTTGTGCCAGTTCGCGTCCGAAGACTCCGAGGAGTCGAACTTCACGCCGGCCGCAGCGGGTGCGGTGAGCGTCACGCCGTTGGAGACGATGTCTCCGCCGTTCGCGGGGAAGTCCGCGCCCGCCACCGGTAGCGGCGTGAGGACCACCGAGGGCAACGAGACCGCCGTCATGTTCGCGGGGATCGTCGAGGCGAAGCTCACATAGTTCGGGCCGCCGAGATACTTGAACGCGGCTTTGATGAACCAGAGGCACACGTCGCCGTGCACCTTGCCCATCGCGTTCGCGGCGAGCGGGCTCGTGCAGAGGTTGGTCCCGCAGATGAAGACGCTCTCGGTGGCGACCGGCTTGGCCATGAGATCGAGGAGCGTCGCGTCCACCGACACCAAGCACGACGAGTTCGTCGCTTGTGTCGAAGGGTCACACGCCTTCGTGTCTGTGCAGCTCGCCACGAACTGGTCAGGCTGGATGACGTCCTTCTGCGTCTTCTGGTCATCGGACCCACCCGCGTCCACCGGAGGATTGCTCGGCGAGGTGGAGCACGCGGCGATCACGCCGCCAAATAGGATCCATGAAGAGCAAGCGACTCGCATGGCATGCATCCTAGCTCACTTTGTGGTGGCATCTGACGAGTCGATGACCTTCTTCACATCCTCTGCCACGTGCTCTTCGTCGCCCGCGTTGTAGCCCTCGCGCGTGACTACGACGCGTCCGCTCTTGTCGATGATGACCGACAGTGGAGCGCTCTTGCGCGGGTTGTAGATGCTGGCGATGCGAGAGTCTTCGTCGAGCAGCACGGGGAAGCTCATTTGATTGCGCTTGGCGAAGCTCGGTACGTCGGCGATCGACTCGGGGCCGTCCATCGACACGGCAACCACGACGAAGTCCTTCGACTTGTACTGGTCGTAGAGCTTCTGCAGGTGCGGCATCTCCGCGAGACACGGCTGGCACCAGGTCGCCCAGAAATCGATGAGGATGATCTTCTTGCCGAGCATGTCGCTCAGGCGGAACGTGTTGCCGTCCACGTCGCGCGTGGTGAAGTCCGTCGCGATGGCGCCGCCCTTGGCCTCGCCCGTGTTGTCGCCGCCGACGTTCGAGTCCTTGCTGTCTCCGCACGCGAGGAGCATTCCTAGACAGAGCGCGCCGAATCCGATTCTCATGGTCCGGCAAGACTAGACGCGTGCGCTTTTTGGTCAAGCTGGCGCTCGACGCGCGCACTCCCGCGGAGGCCGATGGGTGGGTCCGTGCTACGACAATCAAGCGCCGCGATCGTGGCGATTGGTGTAGCTTTGCCGGCTCGCGTATTTCTGCGGCCGTCGTATCGAGGGAGTCTATCGATGAAAGCTTTGGTTCGGTCTTCGTCCAAATGTGTTGGCCTCGCTCTCGTCTTGGCGGCCGCCGTCGCTGCGTGCTCGGGCACTCCCACCAATGTTGCTCCGGCCCCAACGTGCGACGAGTCCAAGTGTCTCTCCGGCAACAAGTGCATCAAGGGCTTCGACAACACGGCCGATCAAGTCGCGAACGATCCGAAGAAGGCGACGCAGAAGTGCCGCTTGGTCTGTGATCCGACGGATCTCACGAAGGCATCCGCGCAAGACCTCTGCCCGTCGAACTATCACTGCAACGCGGGTGGCACCGTCAAGTGGGATGGCTCCACGGCGAGCTACTGCGTGGCCGATCGCACGCCTTACCAAAAGCCGGCTATCGGCAAGGGACAGTGGGGTACGTCGTGCAATCCGCAGCAGGGTCTCGACACGAACCCCGGCTGCGACACGGACCAGAACTTCTGGTGTTACGCCAACTCGCCCGATGACGGCGACGCGTTCTGCACGCAGTTCCAGTGCACGGACGACCTCGACTGCAAGGGCGGCTACTTCTGCGCGACCGTCAACCAGAACCCGAGCGCGACGACCGCCAAGCGCAGCTTCGGCGCCGCGCAGACGACGACGGTGTGTTTGCCGCGCGCGTGGAATCTAGCGCCGAATAGCCGCTGCGGCGGCTGCAAGACGGACATCGATTGCCCGCTGAATCAAGGCCGCCCGCAGCACTGCGTCGGTGCAGACGGGAACGGCGGCGCGGAGAAGGTGTGCGCGGTCGAGTGCATCAACGACAAGAACTGCACGCTCGACGGCAAGTGCGCCGCGCCGTCGGAGGCGCCGACCCTCGTATCCACCAACACCATGGGTGTGCTCGTGGCGACCGGCGTTTGTCTGCCGCGCGCGTCCACATGCAAAGGCGACGGCAGCTTCTGCTCGCCCTGCAGCAGTGACAAGGACTGCACGAACGGATTCTGCATCGACGCAGACTACTCGACCGAGCGCTTCTGCTCGTTCAAGTCCACGACGCCCTGCACCATGACCCAAGGCTCGGCGACCTGCCCGATGAAGCCCAACGGCGGCCAGGTCTCGTGCTTCACGAAGCAAGACGCGCTCAAGGACCAGTGCACTGGCCTCTCCACCATCGGCGGCGCTGGAGTCTTGGGCTGCTGGACGCCGACGCGCAAGTAGTCGTCAACGCTTGCGCGTGATCAACACGGTCAACGCGGGCAAAATCAGCAGGGTCAGCAACGTGGAGGTCACGAGGCCTCCCATGACCACGGTCGCCAACGGACGCTGAACTTCGGCGCCCGTGCCGGTCGCGATCGCCATCGGCAAAAAGCCGAGCGCCGCGACGACCGCCGTCGTGACGACGGGGCGAAGTCGCTCGCGCGCACCGATGCGAACGGCATCCTCGAGCTTCACGCCTGACGCGAGCTGCGCGTGGATCGCCGACAGCAGCACGACGCCGTTCAAGGTCGCGACTCCGAAGAGCGCGATCATGCCCACGGCGGCCGAGATCGACAACGGCAAGCCTCGCGCGGCCAGAGCAAGCAGTCCTCCGCTTGCCGCGACGGGGACGTTGGCGAAGATGAGGGCCGCGCTTCGCAGATCGTGGAACGCGAAATAGAGCAGCGCGAAGATGAGCGCGAGCGTGATGGGCACGACGATCGCGAGGCGTCGGCTCGCGCTGACGAGGTGCTCGTACTGCCCGGCGAACTCGACGTAGTAGCCAGAGGGCTTGGGGATCGCGTCGACCTTGGCGCTGAGCTCGTGCACGAACGAGGCGAGGTCTCGTCCGCGCACGTTCGCTTCTATTTGCACGCGGCGGCGCGCGTGCTCCCTGCCGATGAGCGCGGGTCCGTCGCTGGTCGTGATGTTGGCGACGTCTCCTAGCGGCAAGACACGCCCTCGCGCGAGCAAGAGAGGCGCGAGCGACAGCGAAGGCTCGTCCGGCGTGGGCGGCACATCGAGCTTGAGCACGACATCGAAGCGGCGCTCACGATCGGCGAATAGCCCTTCTTTTCGGCCCGCGCGGAGGCTCTCGGTCAGCGCGGCGACGTCGTCGGTCTTCACGTCGAGCCTGCCCATGCGCGCGGGGTCGGGTCGGACGGTCACTTGCGTGAGACCCGTCAGAGCCTCGCTTCGGATGTCGACGGCGCCGTCCATTCCCGCGAGCACGTGCTTGATCTCGTCTACGAGCTTGGCGAGCTGCGCGAAGTCGTCGCCGAACACCTTGATGCCCACGTCGCTTCGCACTCCGCCGAGCAGCTCGTTCGCGCGCATCTCGATGGGTTGGGTCCAGCCCATCGCCGTACCAGGCAAGGCTTTGCTGGCCGCGGCGTCGAGCTTTGCGACGAGCTCAGCTGTGGTCTTCGCATTCGTCCACTCGTCACGCGGCGCGAGGATGACGAACACGTCGCTCTGCTCGATGCCCATGATGTCGGTCGCGACGTCCGGGCTGCCCGTGCGCGAGACGACGCGTCGCACCTCGGGGAACTTCACGAGCGCTCTCTCCAGCTCGATCGTACCTCGCGTCGCCTCTTCGAGAGACACACTCGGGGGCCGTGACAGCTGCACCACGAGATCGCCTTCTTCCAGCCGCGGCGTGAACTCTGCGCCGCGCGTCCACCCGGCAACGACGCCGACCGCGACGAGCGCTACCGACAGCGCGAGGGCCGTGAGGGGTCGCCCGAGCATGACGTCCAGCATGGGCTCGTATGCTCGCCTTAGCGCGCGCACCACCGCGGGCTCCTTCTCGTGCACCTTGCGTAAGACAAGAGACGCGAGCGCCGGGATCCAGGTGAACGTGAGAACGAGTGACGTACCGATCGCGAACAGCACGGTGATCGCCATCGGTCGGAACATCTTGCCCTCGACGCCCTCGAGCATGAGCACAGGCACGTACACGATCGCGATGATGAGCACGCCGAACGCCACGGGCCTGCCGACCGCCTTGCCTTCGTGCGTGATCGCGTCGCTCGCGCTCATGCGGCGGGCGGCCATCGTCGCGAGCGCGCCCTCCACGATCACGACGGCGCCGTCCACGACGAGGCCGAAGTCGATCGCGCCGAGGCTCATGAGGTTCCCGGTCTGCCCGGTCGCCTTCATCAACGCGAACGCGCCGAGCATCGACAGCGGGATCGCGGTCGCCACCACGAGACCCGCCGCGGCGTCTCCGAGCAGGACGAGGAGCACCACCGCGACGATGACGCCGCCTTCGAGCAACGAGCGGCGCACGGTCCCGAGCACGCGATCGACGAGCGCAGCGCGATCGTAAAACGGCTGTATTTTAGCGCCGTCTGGGAGTCTTCGCTCGATCTCTGTCATGCGCGTCTTCACGTCGGTGATCACGTCGTGAGCGTTTCCACCCGCGACCATCTGCACCATCGCGTAGACCGTCTCGCCCTTGCCGTCGGCGGTCGCGATGCTCTGTCGGAACGCGGAGCCGTCTCGGACGGTGGCGACGTCGTGCACGGTGATGGGCGCACCTCTCGCCTTCGTGGCCACGACCTGCGAGGCGACGTCCGACAGCGAGCGGTACTGCCCGTCGAGGCGCACGAGGACTTGCTCGTCCCCACGAGACAAGGCGCCCCCGCCGCTCGATCCGCCTCCCGTTTGGAGGGCGTGCTCTACGTCGGCGAACGAGACGCCGAGCGCGCGCATGTCGTCCGGACGCAGGCGCACTTGGATCTCGCGAAGCTCTCCGCCCCACGCGTTCACCTCGACGACACCCGGGACGGTCTTCAGCGAGTAGGCGATGTCCCAGTCGAGGAGCGTACGGATGTCGCGCGCGTCATGACCCGGCCACGTGACGGTGAAGTGGAACACCTCGCCGAGCCCCGTCGTGAGAGGGCCCATTTCCGGGCGCTTGGCGGCGGCAGAGATCGACTCGCGCGCCTGAGGGAGCCGCTGATTGACGAGCTCGCGAGCCGTTGCCAAGTCCACCGAGTCCTCGAAGACGATCGTCACCGCAGACACGCCCGCGCGTGAGATGGATCGCACGACGCTCGTGCCCGGCAAGCCCGCCATCGACAGCTCGATCGGACGCGCGACGAGCTGCTCCATCTCTAGCGGCGAGAGGCCCGGCGCGTTCGTGAGGACCTGCACCTGGACGTTCGTCACATCGGGGACGGCATCGACGGGCAACGTGAGGTAGCCCCGCACTCCGACCGCGGCGAGAATGATCGCCAGGAAGGCCATGAGCAGACGATTCTCGGTGGACCACTTCGTGATGGCCGCGATCATTGGAGCTCGTTCTTGAGCAGCTCGCCCTTCATGAGCACGACGCCGTCGATCACCACGCGATCGCCCGCAACGACCCCGGACTCGATCACGACGTCCGCGCCGAGCGAAGCGCCGAGGCGCACACCACGCGGAGAGAAGTTCCCCGGAGCGCCGTCCGCGACGAAGACGGTGGGAGACCCTCGAACATCGGTGACTGCCGTGAGCGGCACGAGCAACATCGCACCTGTGTTCGCGAGCACGTGTGTCGGGATGGAGACCTCGACGTAGCGACCCGATGCGAACGCGTCGCACGCGTCATCGAGGCCTATTCTCAGCGGGATCGAGCGCGCCTCGTCGACCACGCCCAGGTTGGACAGCACGACAGCGCCGCAGTCCTTCGCCGTCTCGGTGGAGGTCGTTCGCGGTCGGACGCGCACGCGCGTGCCTGCGGTGGCCTGAGCGTCGAGCGTCTCGGGAAGCTTCGCGATCGCGACACGCGAAGAGCTCGACACGATGTGCAAGAGTGCGTGGTCTGCCGTCACGGGAGCGCCGAGCGCGACGAAGCGCTGCGTGACGACGCCGTCGATGGGAGAGCGCAGCGCCACACGCGTGGGCGCGATCGCCGCAGACGCGTCGCTGTCTTGCGCTTCGTAGCCGCCGAGGCTCGCCAGCAGCGTGCGCGCGGCCATCAAGTCGGCGCGAGCGGAGGTGTCCGCTGCACGCGCCTCGTCGATCGCGGCCTTGCTCGTCGCTTGCTGCGAGTCGAGCTCGAGCTGCCGCGCGAGACTGCGCTGCGCCAACACCGCTCGCCCCTTCGCGCGCAACACCTCCGCGCTGGCGCGGCCCACCTCCGGCGAATCGAGAGTGAGCACCACCTGCCCGTGCTTCACGGTGTCGCCGAGCGCCACGTCGAGCGTCGCGACACGTCCAGAAGAGAGGGCGGTGACGTCTGCCTCGCCGCGTTCGCTCGGGACGATTTCACCCGGGATCCAAGCCTCCGCGCGCGGTGGTCGAACTTCGGCGATCGCCGTGCGCACGCGTCCGCTTGTGATCAGACTCGGGTCGACGTGCACGCTACGCGGCGCCGTGTCCGCGCTCGCTTGAGGCGTGGGCTTGCTCTCGAAGGACGGCTTGCAAGCCGCGAAGATGATCGCCAACAAGAACGCGCGCTTCACGGCGTGGCTCCGAGCAGCGTGCCCGCGAGCTGCTCGAGGCGGACGTCCGCGCGCACGACGTCGGCGGCGGCGTGCAGGGTCCGCTCCTGTGTTGCGAGCAATCGCTGCCGTGCGAAGACGAGCGCGATCGCGTCCAACGTGCCCGTCTGGACCTGCACGTTGGCGAGCCGTACGGCTTCGGTGAGCGGGGCGATCGCGCGCTCGAGGGCGGCGCGTGCCTCTCTCGTGTGCTGACACTCGTGGATCGCCAACGCCACCGCGCGAGCGAGCTCGGCACGCGCGAGCTCCACTTCACGATCCGCCGCGTACGCCGTCCCCAATTGACGAGCGGACTCGTAAGCACCCGGGTGCGCGAACGGCAGTGGAAACGCGACGATCGCCGTCCAGAGATTGTCGCCCGTTCCTTCGTGCACGTACGAGGCACCGACTCCGATCGTCGGGGCGAGGATCGCGTGTGCAAGCGCCGCGTCGCCCTTGGCCAGATCTCTCCGCGCGCCCGCGATCGCGATCGACGGTGAGCGCTCGAGAGCGAGTCGCGTGGCGGTGGCCTCGTCCAGCGGCGGGTCGGTGCCGAACGAGAGAGGTCCGTCCGGATCGCGCGTCGCGTCGGGCGCCTCCCCGAGCGAGAAGCGCAAGCCGTTCATCGCCTCGGTGAGCATTCCCTCGGCGTCGAGCAGCGACGCATCCGCCAGCGCGTCCTCACCGAGCGCGGTGGCGACGTCGGACGGCAGCGCGGTGCCGACCGCGACGCGCGCGCGCGCGAGTCGCAGCAGCTCGTGGGCCTCGGCCTTCGCGGATGTGCGTAGCATGAGCACCTCTTCGGCCTCACGCGCGGTTGCCCACGCGACCGCGGCGCGCGCCGCCGCGAAGAGTCGTGCGCGCGAGACATCCGCTTTCGAGCCTGAAATCAGGGCTCGCGCGGTGTCCTCACGATTTCCGCCCACGCCCGCGAGCGGGATGTCTTGAATCAAGCTGACGCCCACATCGAGGCCGGTGGCGCCGTTGCTGAAGCGCTGGCCACCCATCGCGACGACGCGCGGCGAGTGCACGAACCACGCGTGGGATGCGTCGAGCGCGTCTTCGTAAGCGGGCATTGGAGCACGCGCTACGGCCACACCGGGCCCGCGCTCCGCGCCTTGTAGGATTGCCATCTCTCGCGTGACGCTCGAGGCGTGCGCCGACGTCGCCAATGTAACGACGGTCAAGAACGCGAGGGTCGAGCGCACGACAGGAGCGTACGGAAACACAAAGCTCGGGCCATCAGGCAAATGTCGGACGGTGCATTCGGTGTGCTGTCCGCTATGGTTGCTGCAATGGAGCTTCCGAGTCGAAGAGGAGCGCTCTGGGTCGCCTGCGGTGGCGCGCTCGGGCTCGTCTACTCGGTGATCAATCGGCTCTTCGATCTCAGCACGGGGTTCGGGACGCTCCCGTCGTCGCTCGCGCCGTTCCACACGTTCGTCGACCTCGTCTTGCCCGTGATCATCGGGCTATTGCTCGGGGTGCTTGTACATTACATACAAGTACGCGCGGCCCTCGCGGAGGCCGAAAGACGCCGTGCTGACGACCTGCGAACGCGCTTGCAGCACGTCGAGCGCGACCAAGCGGTGTGGGTGCTCGCGGCCTCCGTGCTGCACGAGGTGAAGAATCCACTGCACGCGCTCGGCCTGTTGCTCGATGACCTCGCCACCGCCGACGGTGAGGCAGAGCGCGGTCGCTTGCTCGAAAGGTCGCGGGTGCACGTGCAACGCATCGCAGAGCGTTTGGCGGATCTCCGGCAGCTGTCGGGTGGCTTGCCGGATCTGTCCATGGTGCGCGTCGCAGATCTCGCGCGACACGTCGCTTCCGAGATCTCTCCTCTCGCGCAGAACGAAGGCATCGCGCTCAGCGTCGTGGCGAGCGGCGAGCTCGAGGCGCGGTGCGATCCGGCGTACGTCCGCGTGATCTTGGAGAACCTGATCGAGAACGCGTTCGACGCGATGCGGTCGAACGGCGCGAGAGGCACCATCGCGATCGACGTCGGCGCAGGTGACGGGCACCTACGAGTGCGCGTGCAAGACGAGGGGCCCGGCCTCGGCGAGACCGAACGCGCGAACCTTTTTCAGCCTCTCCGTTCGAGCAAGCACGGGGGAATGGGCCTCGGGCTCTCCATCTCCCGCAAGCTCGCGCGCGCGATGGGGGGCGACGTTCGCTACGACGACCACGGGCGCGGCGCGTTCGTGCTCGAGCTCCCCGAGGAAGCGAGCGCAGCGTGAGCGAGACCGTTCTGCTCGTCGAAGACGAGGCCGACGCAAGAGAGAGCCTCTCACGCGCTATCGAACGATCGGGCCGCAAATGCATCTCTGCAGGGTCTGCGGCCGAAGCACTAAAGAAGCTCGGGGAGAGCCCCTTCGTGGATGTCGTCGTCACCGACGTGGTGCTCGGCGACGACGAGTCGGGCGGCATCCGCCTCATGCCGGAGCTGCGAAAGATCGGCGTGCGCGCTCCGGTGGTCGTCATCACCGCGTTCGCCGACGTCGTCCGCGTGAAGGACGCGCTCAACGGAGGCGCGTCCTACCTACTGGAGAAGCCGTTTCGCGCGCCTCAGCTCCTCGACATCATCAATCGCTTGCTGAACGATCCGGGCGACGTCGCTCACTACGTCGATCGCGCGCTCGCGCACGCGGGCCTCACCGACAAAGAGGCCGCGGTCGCGCGACACGTCCTGAAGGGCCTTACCAGCAGCGAAATCGCCCGCGTGGAGAGCAACAGCGACAAGACGATTCGTCAGCACATCACGCGGATCTACCAAAAGTGCAACGTCGCCACGCGCGCGGAGTTCTTCCACTTCGTCTTCCCTGCGTGACTACTCGATGGCCTTCTTGTCGTCGCGCGCGACGACGAGGTCCTTCCACATTGCGCGATCGTCGCTCGCGGCCAGCGCAAGCCACAAGGCCGCAGCAGTCGTCGCGAGCGCGCACATCGGTACGTCGAGCGAGCCACGACCGAGCAGGCCGAGCGAGAGCGTGCACGTGATGACGGCGACCTGACCGCGCACGAGCAGCGTCGCGAGTGCGAGCGTCATGGACGACAGCGTGAGGAACGCCGGGAGCGAGTCGACTCCGAATGCTTGCGGGGAGGGTTGATCCTTGAGAGCGGTGTGAAGGACGGCTTGCCACGTTGGCGCATCGACCGACGCACCCTTCGCGGCGCCCCACACGAGGCCGAACGCGCAGAGCAGTGCCACGACGGTAGCGACCTGGCCGACGCCGCGCCCGCGCGCACTCATCCACGCGGCGCAGACCATCTGCGACAGTCCGACGAGCACGATCGCGATCGTGGCGAAGACGCGCCCGGCGGTGAACATCGACGGCCGCTCGGCCCCGCCGAGCGCGAGCTCCCACGCGAGCAGGCGCATGATGGCGGCGGCTCCCATTCCCATGAGCAGCAACGAAGGCGCGCGCGTATGCGGTGCGCGGAGGCCGCTCGAGCCCGCGATCATAGCGAGGCCGCCGCTCGCCACCATCATCGGAACGCTCGCCATCGCCGGCAGGTGGACGACGGAAGCGGCGAGCGCGACACCGAACACGATCGCGGCGAACGCGAGCATGGAGGTACGCGGGCCCGCGGCGATCCGCGTGATCTGCCATAAGTCGAGCGAGCCGATCATCACGAGGCCAGCGACCATTACCGCCGCCGCGATGCTCACCACCGCCGCGACGCGCTCCCAAACGATCACGACACCGTCCGAGGCGTGACCGCGCAACCCAGGGACCACAATCACGGCCAGCACTGTCGCGACGATCGCGAGCACGGCAGAAGATCTCAGCAACCAAGCACTACGCAGGACGGGCGAGGCGAGACGCTGGTACGACTCGGGAGAGCGCGAACTAGGTGCAGGTGCAGTCATCAAGCAGCGCGACTCTAGCAGCAGAACCCGACCGGTAAACGGGGCACGTGCCCGTGCCCGTGGTCGATCGATGGCTCAGCCCTTTTTGTCGCTCGCCGAAGAGCCCAACAGAAGGCCCTCACGCGTGTCGCCCGTGTTGCACGGCGCGCCACGCTCGTGCGTGTTGGTCGGCGTGGGATCGGGCGCGAGCGGGTTGAGCGTCGTCGGAGGCGCGCCGCCTGCGGGGATGTTGAGAATGTACGGCCGCGCGTTCCTCGTGCTGCACGCATAGACTTCGTCGCGATGGAACTCCCAGTGCAGGCGTCGGCGCGGTCGCGGCCTGACGACCGTCACCCCCGGACTGCGGGCCCATCATCGCGATCGGTCCCTGTACGGGCGTGGGGCACATCGCGTGAGTCGGCGGCGGATCGGGCTAAATGTCGAACTGGGTCCCGTGCTCGCCGGCGCGCGGTGCTTGTCGCTTGCGTATCTCACGTTGAATCAAGTGCAGATCGCGATCGAGTCGATCGAAGTTCACGCTAAATCACGCCCACAGATTCCCCCGAAGAACCAAAAACGTCGTGTTGGAAGTGGAGCCCTGCCTAGGTCTCGTTACCGTGGAACTGGGTCTTGGGAGCCAACGCCACGCAAATGTTCCTCAGTCTTCGGGCCGTCGTTGAGGCCCGAGTATCGTTCGGCAACAGCTTCTACATTGGTGCAGTGCGGGTCGGATCAAGAGTAGCGACGCAAAAGCGCTCGCCAAGGTGCGCTGGGCGGGATTCACTCCCAAGGGGTGACTGGATTCACCCCCAAGGGGTGACTGGATTCACCCCCAAGGGGTGACTGGGCGAGATTCACCCCCAAGGGGTGACTGGATTCACCCCCAAGGGGTGACTGGATTCACCCCCAAGGGGTGACTGGATTCACCCCCAAGGTGTGATTCAAGAAGCGGGTGTCCGACGGGCAGCCCGAGAGTGTCCGGTGACAGGCGCGGTGTCGCGCAACGATGCGAAAGCAACTAGCGCGTCGCGGGCCACGGAGTTGCTGATGCCGCGGCGTGCCGACGGTCACGTACGAGCCGAGGAGACCGGAGCAGACGACGCTCTATCGCCTGCTCGCCCGCAGCGCGCCGGAGCGCCACGATCAGATCGCTCTCGTCGCTCATAGGTTCACGATAGCAGCTCCGAGCGAGCGACTCAGCGAGCGGGAATGCCGCCAACTCGATGAGTGAGCGCGTTACAAGTGCTGGATGAGGATTCACTTGCCGCTGTTGCTCATTGCGCTTTTCGTGACGACAGGATGCAGGACCAAGCCGACGGACGAACAGCCGCCTTACTACGATCGAGAGGTGCTCCTCAAAGAGCAGAAGCGTATCGACAACGGAGAGACTGTCGGTCAGCTCTTGCGCGCGCCAAGGGTGATCGTGACCGCGCAGCAAGTGACCATCAATGGCTCTCGCGTGGCTTCACGAACCGATCTCGAGTCCGGTGGGAAGCCGAGGAAGGTCGACGCCGTCATGGCTTGGGTAGAAACGTTGAAGGAGCACTGGAAGGCCCTCTACCCCGGTGCTTTGTTCGCCCCTGCTGCGGACGTCGTCCTTCCAGAGGACATCAGTCTCGTCGAGGCGCAGAGCCTCATCCAGACGCTTGCCAATTCTGGTTTCGCTAAGTCGCTCACGCTGCACTCGGGCGACGCATCGGCGACCCTCGACGTCACCATGCCTACTCCTCTCTCCAGTACCGATCCTCCGGCGGACGCGCCCACGACAATAGTGGAGCTTTGGAGCACCGCAGGCGCATGGACCGCGCGTCGCCTCGGCGCTGTTGTGGGTGACGGGCATCCCGACCAGGCGGCCCGTGACTCAGCCAGCTTCATCGAGACAGCGCCCATCGCTTGTGATCCCCCTGAGAGCGTTTCAGTCACCACCGTGACCTCTACGCTCAAGTCCAACTGCGACCCGGGGTGCGTTGCCGTGATGGTTGGGGGGACTGCCAGTTTCCATGATGCGTTAGTGATGGCGTCCGCCGCGCTTGCGCCCACAAGTGGCAAGACGAGGCCAACCATCTCGTTCCGTGTCGTGCAGGCGTGCGGCGCAATCATCGCGCCGCTGTCACTCGGGCAGATAGGGCCCGCCACAAAAGATCCGGGGCGAGGTCAACTGCGACAGGAGGCGACGACGGTGACGGGTCAACTCCCACCCGAGGTCGTCCAACGCATCGTGAGTCACAACCTCGGTCGCTTTCGGCGCTGCTATGAAGATGGATTGAAGACCAGCCCGGCTCTTCACGGTCGCGTCGTCGTCAAGTTCGGAATCGATGCCACGGGCACAGTGACGGCACCCACGGATGGCGGGTCCGATCTGCCCGACAAGACCGTCGTGCAGTGCATCGTGCACGGGTTCGACAAACTCGAGTTTCCGGCGCCCGAAGGCGGAACCGTGTCGGTGGTCTATCCGATGGTGTTCACGGCCCAAGATTGACGAAGCGCGACTCGCAGACCACATCCGTGTGTGGGTGGTCGCACTGCCCTGCGATCACGGCGCCCGAGTAGACGATGCTCATCACGCCGAAGGCGGTGAAGCTACCGTTGACGCATCAAGCAATGAAGAGTGAGCGCCCGTTGAGCGTCGCGCTCGACGGCTTAACGCTGCACGCCGCCACGCGCGCAGGCGCCATGGACGACGCAGGTCGCGAGGCGCTCCTGAAGTACGTCCTGAGACCCGCAGTGGCCCAGGAGCGAGTGACGCGCGGACCCGAAGGGCTCGTGCATGGACCCGATGCTCGCTCCTGAGTCGTCTCGCTGCATCGGTGCTGCCGCCCAAGTTTTCCCCCTTCGGGGATCACGAAGCGCGTCACACCGTGCGCTACTTTGGAGTCCTCGCGTCGGCGAGCAAGCTCCGCCCGCGCATCGCCCCCAAGCCAATACCAAGGTCGCGCGTCGCGCCAGCAATCGACACGGCTGCCACTTTCCACTTCGGATTCATCGAGCGCTCCTTGCGGGGGAAAGCGTGAACCGTAACGGATTGTCGGCGGTCGCGATGTAGTTTTACCGTGTTCTAAGACGCCTCGCGTCCGGCTCGCCTGCGAGGACCTCCACAAGGAGGTGAATAGGAACCACGACCATGCGGGCGCGGGCTCAATACGAGAGTGACCGGGATCTCGTGCGAAAGACCAGGCCGAAGACGGAAGATGAGATCGTAAAGCTCATCGGGCGCAAGCCGGACTCAGTCGTCGACGTCTCGACCGCGTCCCCTCCGTACGCGATGTTGATGTGGATCTACCAGAGCAAGGCGGACAGTCGGGATGTGCTCCATGTGACGGTTCAGGGCGGCAAAATCACCCTCATGAATTTGTAGGCACCTCCCGAGGTGCAGGAGACGGAGAGACACCCGGCGAGCAATGACCAACCCTGGCGCGGAGGCCTCGCGCGCGCGTGCGCGACCGCGGGCGTTAGTTGCGCTTTCGGCACGTGTCAGCGCGAAGCACCAGAAACACACAAAGCCTCGCCGAACGGCTTGTGTGCGGCGGCCTTGTAATCGGCCTTCAGTCCCGGAAGACCCGCGTCGATGTCTTGGATTCGCTGACCAAGATCGTGAAGTGCGTTAAGGTCCACCACGCCTCCCGGATTTCGACGCTCCTGCGCAATCTCATTCACGTATGTTCGCCGGTCCCGAATGGCGTTGCAGACGGGAACGGCCGCGCGCGCTCCCATGCATGCCGCCGATGCCTGGCATGCGTCCTCGTCGGCGACCGCCTTCTCGACACCAGTTGCCCATGCATCGACGGTCGCCTTCGCTTTGATGGCTGCGTCCTCGTCGAAACAGCGCAGATCTTCGACTGACTTTCTGGCGGCGGCAATCTCATCGCGCCCAACCTCCACCTTCGGTGCACGTCCTGTGCGCCACTCCAGGCTCTGAACGATTTTTCGAACGCTGGACGCCCGTCGTTCGCTGATCGTGGCGCGGTAGCGGCTGGCAACGTTGGGCTTCTTGGCCGCAGACGCGGCTTTCTCGAGTTCGGCTAAGTCGGTGCATGAATCCGCAAATCGATTGCGGTCTGCCTCGAACTTGACTCTCTCGTCGTCGTCCTGTTTGCGGTCGGCGTGGATTTGGGCCCATCTTGCCTTTTCATCCGCCTCACTCCGAGCGGTGAGCATTTGCCCTGACTCACGCCGCTGACGAAGAGCGTCGTTGCACTCGGCAAGATCAACGCGCCCGGCGGCGATCGCCCGGTCCGTGCATGCCTTGTATCGGTGCTCTCCCTCTTCCCGCAGCGCGCTGCACTCCTCTGACGAACGACAGCCGGCGGCGAGCTTTGCGCGAAATCCGTCGTCCTCCGCGTGTGGCGGCAGGCAGGCGATCAAGTGCAACGGGAAAATCACAAGTGTGCCCAGAATGTGGACCGCTGAAACGACTTTACTGGCCTTGGATGCTGCGTTCAAAGTCTGCCCCCGTCCCGCCGCCCGCAGGCGGCCTAATCAAGTAGTCCGACGCGCTCATTGTCAGCCAACGGCGTGACGTCGTCTAAGACGTCTTCCGGCATCCCGGAGCGTAAGTAAATCAAGTCGGTTTCTCATGATCTGCGGTTGAACGGGAGACGACTCCGTGACGCCGTTGGCGATGGAGGTCGCCAGGGGTCGGGGAG
>JAYVYD010000413.1:0-2618 GCA_043784605.1 Myxococcales bacterium
TGCTAGCCGGCTCTAATATGCCGTTGACAATAGCCTGATATGAAGTCGCTGTTCCGCCCGGTGTTCGGAACGTCATGCCAAATAAGGCACTTTTATTTATCGTGACAAAACTTGTGCTTTTCCAGGCATCAAATCCAGATGAATTAGCCGTTCCGTCTTGACCGCAAACTACTAGCAGTCCCGTAGTGGCCTGTACTTGAAGAAAGAATTGACCGCTTTTGTTGAAGAACAACAAATCTGCTGATGGGATGGCTCCGACTGAGCCATAAACCAGCATAGTTCCCGCAGTCGATCCACCAAGCGGGTCAATTCCTACCCACAAGCGACCATGCGCGATAACAACATTCACGGCCGAGTTCAACCGAGTAGGAGGTCCCGCTTTGTGTAGACCGTCACCGTTTCCACTTGTCCCGATAGCTCGGCGGCCTCGGGATTGGCTCCTCCGGCGCGGACGTCCTCTCCGCGATGAAGGTGCTCTCATCGCCGTTCTTAATCTTGATCTTCCCATCGAGTCGACCGCCCTTGCCGAGCCTCACATTGCCCGTGCCGGAAACGGAGTCGTAGTCCCAAGCGCCTCGCCACGTGAACGACATCGACCCTGTCACAATGGGGAAACGAGGACATCGACATCCTCGGGCCGGCGCTGATCTCACTCACGGGCTCCGCGGATCGGCTCAGGATGTTCGTGTTCATTGCGGACGTGAACTGCAGGCCCACGAAGAGTAGAGGCGCTACCCGATCTAGGGACGATTGCCAGGTGAGACAGGACCGCCACACGTCGCAAAGCGCCACACGGGATGGCGCGGCATGGTGGTTGCGAGGCAGAGTGGCATGGCACTACGAGCAGGCGATGTTTTGGCAGACGCATACCGACTGATCTCCCTCATCGGCGAGGGCGGCATGGGTTGCGTTTGGGTAGCCGAGCACATCGCGTTGGAGCGGCGCGTCGCGATCAAAGTGATCACAGATGAGGCTATCGTGCACCCTCAAGTCCGCGACCGCTTCCTCCTAGAGGCGCGCGCAACGGCCAAGATCCGCAACGAGCACGTGATTTCCGTGCTTGACTTCAACGTCACCGACGAGGGTCAGCCCTTCTTGGTCTTGGAGCTGCTGACGGGCGAGACCCTCGAAGATCGCATCCTGCGCCGTGGCCCGCTCACGCTCAATGATGCTCAAGCGGTGCTCGAGCAAACGTGCAGCGCACTGACGGCAGCGCACTCGCACGGCATCCTTCACAGAGACATCAAGGCAGACAATCTGTTCTTGCAGACATCGGATCGAGGGATTGATCTCAAGGTCTTCGACTTTGGGATCGCGTTCAACAAGTTCAAAGCGCCGGTCAATCGCATCACCGCGGCGCAGATCCCTCTCGGCACGCCTCAATATATGAGCCCCGAGCAGATCATGGCCACCGACGAGATCACCGAGCACAGCGACATTTTCTCGTTGGGTGTCTGCATGTACTATGCACTCACTGGCGTGTTCCCTTTCCAGGGAAGCAACTTCGCCGAAATCGCCGTAGCTTGTCTTCAGGGCAATTTCGTCGCGCCGTCCACCCTCGTCCCGTCTCTGCCTGTCGCTCTCGACGCGTGGTTCTCTCGAGCGCTCGCGAGCGAGCGTAAGGCGCGCTTCGGGACGCCCTCGGCCATGCGCGCGGCGTTCGCGGCCGCGATGCCTTCGCGTGTCGTGAAGGACACGCCGATGGCGGTCGAGGTCGACTTCGATCGACCGACCCTCAACTTGCAGAAGGCGCGCAAGTTTCGGTTGGGATGGGCGATCGCCGGAGCCGCCATTGCGGTGCTCGCCCTCTCCGTATCCGTACAACAAGCGCGGACTATGAGCGTCCAGTTGGGTGAGACGCAGGCGCCACAGGTACTCGGCGCCGAAATGCAACCGCTCAGCGTCATGGTCGCACTACCCAAGCCGCAGTCCTCGGTCATCGTCGTAGCCCCGCCTGCAAACCTCGTTGCCCCCGTCGCCCCCATCAAGCAACGCACCGCGGGCGTCGGCTCCAAGGTCGCGACTGGCATGACCGACGCGGCAGCTCCAGAAGTCGAGACGACTCCCTACGACCCGACGGAGTTGGTCGGCAATGACCAAGCGGACGCATCAAGCGTCGTTCCTTGATCCAAACCTCTATCGGACTCAGAACGCGCCGCTCACCAAGAGCCCGCCGTTCTTGCCGTCTACTGCAGTCATATAGGGCGCCATCCTCAGGCTCCCCACGACTGTGGTCTTGGGTTGGACGAAGTACCAAATGAGTCCCGTCACCGCCGCGGCGACGCCGCCCACCATGAGGCCGATTCCGGCGTTCCTCGTGTTCAACGCGCCCTTTGCGTCGCCGAACACGGAGCTACCGGGGGCAGCCGCGCACTGGCTCGTCGACGTGTCGCAGGTCGAAGGAAACTTGCTCTGCCCATACACGGTGAAGAACACTCCAGCACCCGCGACGAGGACGCCGCCACCCACCACGTAGAGAGGCAGCGTTGGACGACGTGGCCCGGTATCGACCTTCGCGGCCGCTTCGTTGCCTCCGCCGTTCGCGACCAAACCCGCTCCACCCACCGCAGGTGGCGGCTCGAATGAGGCAACGACCGAACGCGCCTTCTCACCTTGAT
>JAYVYD010000414.1:0-3781 GCA_043784605.1 Myxococcales bacterium
GCCAGTAGGCGCCCCGGGCGGTGGTGGAACGAGCGCACCACCGAAGATCGCCATTTCGTGAAAAAAACAATAGCGCCAGTGGCGCTGGTCAGGATTGCCAGCGCTTTTGACGAGGAGCGGCTCCGGCCAGTTTGCGAGGAGATATCGTACGAACCCGTTCGCTGGGGTCGCCGGCGCAGGATTCCAGTACGATTCACGGTCGGCGAACTCGGGTAGTACGGTGATGACGGCCCCGGTTCGTCGCAGCTGGTCATCTGTGTCGTCATCAAGCCCAAGGAAGGGGAGCGTCGCCGGTGCCCCCTTCGTGTTCTTGCCATGGCTCAAGTGAGGCGTGACTATCGCGAAGACCTCAAGCGTCTTGCCCAGCGCCTTCCGTGCAGCGGCGACGATTGGCATGATCCTGATACCTTCCGTGAGATTGGTGTCGAACGTCGCAGCGTCATGGGTAATGAGCCGCGCGACGTCCTCCTTGTTGTTCTGCGCACAACTCCACATCGACACGTTTCCGCCGCTATGACCTGCTAGCCACAGCTCGCGTCCTCCGAAGTCGGCGCTTGCCCAATGACGGTTGCGGGCGATCGCGCCCGACGTCCAGAGCGTGGTGAGCGCGCTCCTCACGGTCCCGGCAACGCCGGAACGCTGAGCCAACCCCTCATAAGGAGTCGCCCCGTCGCCGGCACCAAGTGGGCACAGCAGGACACGCTCGCCTCCCGATGCGTTGAAAGCGTTTTCCAGACCTACTGGCCGGAAGACGGCCGGGGTCCCGTAGGCGAAGTCCATTGGGTCCGGAGGATCGGGATCCGCCGGTGTACCCCCGAGTGGTTGCAACTGGTCCGCGAGGTTGTCAATGTCGACTACAGTTCCACCGGCTTTGAGCGCCGGGAACTTGCTCGCCGGGATCGGGCTAACACTACTGCCCCGGTTTCACGCCGCGCGCGCATGAACATGTGGGTCGACGTTGCGCCGGTGGCATAGCGGACAGCGCGGGAGCCAGGTCGCGAGGAAGCGTGCGATGGCGAGCCTGATGGACGCGAACGAGTCCTCGAAGTGGCGCTCAGGCCGCGCATTGGTTCGCACTGTCTGTGGCTTGCAGCGCCGAGGGGGGAAAATGCCGCAACCGTTCGGCGACGACGAACGCGTAGCAGCAGAGGACGACTGTGACGTGGTGGTGCCAGCCCTGGAAGGACCTGCCCTCGAAGTGATCGAAGCCGAGTTCGCCCTTCATCTCCTGATAGACACGCTCGGTGCGCCACCGCTCTTTGATGATTCGGACGATCTCCTTCTTGCTCAATCGACGTGGCAGCGTGGTGAGGTGGTATCTCGTCGGCTCGGTCTCGCTGTCGCGCCATTCCATGACGAGCCAGATGTCCTCACGCTCGTCGAGCGGCGTCCCGTCATCGTGCGCGACCTTCACCCGTCGAAAGCAGAACCGCGCCGAGAGCTTCTGCGGGGCGGTGCCGTCGCGCCAGGTGACGCGGCGAAACGCCTTGTTTCCAAGCTTGCGCGCAAGGTCCCTCACGCTCGTCGACTCGCCGCGATGACGTCCGCTCGCATTGACGAGGAAGACCTTGGTCGGCGCGCTCACGCCGACTGCGTAGTCGAGCCCGTAGAACCGAATCCCGCTTCGGAACGCGGACGACTCACCGTAGGCAGCGTCGGCCAGCACGATCTCGCCGGGGACCTCGTCCAGACAGGCCTGCTCGATCATGAGGAGCGCCAGCTCCGGCTTGGTCTTGAAGACCACCGAGTCAGGGATGCGCGCTTTCTTGCGCAGGCCCTCGTCCGTTGTCCAGGACTGCGGCAGGTACAACGCCACGTCGATGGGGACCGCCTCGTGTCGCGTCGCCGCGCTCAACGTCACAGCGACCTGGCAATTGGTGACCTTACCGGCCGACCCGGTGTACTGACGCTGCACTCCCACGGAGTGCGCGCCCTGCTTCAACATGCCGGTGTCGTCGACGATCCACACCGTCACCGGCTCCTGCGAGCCCATCGCCTCGACCGCGTGGTTGGCCGCGACGCGGCGCACCGCGTGGTCGTCCCACTTCGCGTCGCTCACGAAGTGGAGCAGGCGCTCGGTGTACGCGCGGACGAGCGCAGGATCTCCCGATGCGCGCGCCGCGATCGGCTCGACGCTCTTGCGCTCGCCGTCCGCCAGGATCCCGTGCGCGTACATCGCGAAAGACGCGCGCTTGCGCTTGTCGCGCAGGCACGAGCCGATTTTCGAGAAGAAGCCGCCCAACCGCGCGTGGCCCGCGGCGTCGAGTGCGTAGGACATGAGCAACTGATGCCCGAAGACGCGCGCCACAAAAAGAGAAATCGTCGCGCGTCACGACGATTGATCGCACAAAGTGCGAGCGGCGACCGAACAAAACTACACCGGATCTACGCGATCGCCGCCGAAAGCTGGGGCAGTAGTGCTAGCACTACTGCCCCGGTCTCACGCCGCGCGCGCGTGAACATGCGGGGCGATGTTGCGCCGGTGGCATAGGGGGCAGCGCGGCAGCCAGGTTGCGAGGAAGCGGGCGATGGCGAGCCGGATTGACGAGAACGAATCCTCGAAGTGTCGTTCAGGCCGCGCATTGGTCCTCACGGTCTTCGGCTTTGACGTCCGAGGGGGGAAAATGCCGCAACCGTTCGCCGACGACGAACGCGTAGCAGCAGAGGACGACGCTGACGTGGTGGTGCCAGCCCTGGAAGGAGCGGCCCTCGAAGTGATCGAAGCCGAGCTCGCCCTTCATCTCTTGGTAAACGCGCTCGGTGCGCCACCGCTCTTTGATGACGCGAACGATCTCCTTCTTGCTCATTCGTCGCGGCAGCGTCGTGAGGTGATACCTCGTCGGCTCGGCCTCGTTGTCGCGCCACTCCATGGCGAGCCAGACATCCTCGCGCTCGTCGAGCGGGGTGCCGTCATCGTGTGCGACCTTGACGCGGCGAAAGCAGAATCGCGCGGAGAGCTTCTGCGGCGCGGTGCCGTCGCGCCAGGTGACGCGCCGGAATGCCTTGTGTCCGAGCTTTCGCGCGAGATCCTTCACGCTGATCGAGGTGCCGCGATAGCGGCGGCCGGCGTTGACGACGAAGACTTTGGTCGGCGCGCTCACCGCGACGGCGTAGTCGAGGCCGTAGAACCGCACGCCGCTCCGGAACTCCGACGACTCGCCGTAGGCAGCGTCGGCGAGGACGATCTCTCCGGGGACCTTGGCGATGCAGGCCTGTTCGATCATCTCGCGCGCGAGCTCAGGCTTCGTCTTGAAGACCACCGAGTCGGGGATGCGCGCCTTCTTTCGGAGCGCCGCGTCGCTCGTCCACGACTGCGGCAGGTAGAGCGCAACGTCGATCGGAACCGCCTCATGCCGAGTCGCCGCGCTGAGCGTGACAGCGATCTGGCAATTGGTGATTTTGCCGGCAGACCCCGTGTATTGGCGCTGAACTCCGACCGAGTGCGAGCCCTGTTTGAGCATGCCGGTGTCGTCGACGATCCAGACGGTCACCGGCTCCTGCGCGCCCATCGCCTCGAGCGCGTGGGCGGCCGCGATGCTGCGCACCGCTTGGTCATCCCACTTCGCGTCGGTCACGAAGTGGAGCAACCGCTCGGTGTACGCGCGGACCAACGCAGGATCGCCCGAGGCGCGCGCGGCGATCGGCTCGACGCTCTTGCGCTCGCCGTCGGCGAGAATCCCGTGCGCGTACATCGCGAACGAGGCGCGCTTGCGCTTGTCGCGCAGACAAGAGCCGATTTTCGAGAAGAAGCCGCCCAACCGCGCGTGGCCCGCGGCGTCGA
>JAYVYD010000415.1:0-19500 GCA_043784605.1 Myxococcales bacterium
CGTCCACGTAGTCGCCTGGCTTGACCATGCCGGCCGACGAGTCCTCGCGACTCGTCTTCACCGAGACACCGCGGTGACCTGGAAGAATGAGAGACGCGAGATCGCGGCGCTCTTCGTTCGCGGTCGCGAGGTCCGTCCACATCAACGTTTGGCCGGCCTGAATGGTGGTGCCCAAGCGCAGGCCGATGATCTTCGACTTCTCGACGTCGCGGATCGCGCGCGGTTCGAGGTAGGCGACCGGAACGTCGTGCGTCGACAGCTCATCGTCGGTGATGGGCTTGCCACGCTCCATCGGCTTGACGGCGATCAAGAGCTTGACCTTGTCTCCACCCGAGGCCTCGCGCTCGAAACGCTTGAGATAGAGCACGAGGAGCAGAACGCCGACCAATGACACTGCGAGAGCGATGAGCAGGGCACGTCGATCCATGATGCAGAGCACGCTACCCGCGTTCGACGCGTTTGGGAACACCTCCGCGTGGAGGTCGAACCGTCAGAGCGGGCGAGGGCCGGAATGATGGACGGTCGAGCCGCCCTGCACGAATCTGCGTATGACCTTCTGCTGCTGAAAGGGCTGGTCGACGATGTAGACGTCGTCTTGATCCTTCACGAGCACCGTGAGGTTCGGGTTCTTCGGCATGATGAGTTCGTTGCCGGGCTCGTCCGTGTTCAGCGTGAACTGGAGCTGCTCACTGGGCTTCGCGATGACGAAAAAGTGTGCGGCGCCAGCCGCGTCCGTACGAGCAACGACGTTGCCGTAGTAGATGACGGGGAGGTTCGGGCCGCCGTCGGCGCGGACGGCGACGACCACCTTTCGCTTCAACGGCGAGCAGCGCACCGACGCGCTCAAGCTCTTGCCGTCCGAGAGTTTGCTGAGGCGAACGACGATCGGCGCGAGAGGGGACATGTAGTCCGCTTCGGGGCATTTCACGTACAAATCGAACGTGTCACCCTCGTTGCCTTGGAAGACCATCGACGCTTTGCCGCTCGCGTCTGTCTTGCCGATCTCTTTGCCCGTGCGCGTCAAGAGCACGCCGGGGACGAACACGCCGGGGTCACTCTCGGCCTTCACCTCGAACTTGAACGAGGGCGCCGGAGGCTCCGAGACCTGCCCGCAAGATACGACAGACGCAGCGACCAACGGCAGGACGAAGAAGGCGGAGAACACGCGCATCGTCCGGAGCGTAGCATTTTCGGTCCCGCGCGCCCGACGGACTCAGGAGCGTTGCGCTCGACGCCAAGCGCCGCGAATCGTAGAAGGGAGATCCGATGAAGCTCCTCGCCGCTGCCATGTTCATGGGGTCGATGTTCGTCGGTCAGCGCGTGCTCGCCGACGAAGCGCTCGCTCCTGACGCCGTGAGGTCCGAAGTCGCGCCGGCGCCGCTCGCGCAACGCCCGTGGCTGTTCGTTGACGACGCAACTATCCCGGCGCCGCTCGCGGTCGTCGTCACCTCGCGTACTACCTACACTTCGGGCACGAGTCGCAGCGTGACGCGTCCCTTCGCGTCGAACACTTCCGCGCCCGGCGGGCTGCAGGAGTTCGGCGCCGAACTCGGCGTACTCCCGATGCTCAGCTTGCAAGCGAGCGGTGTCCTAGGCTTCGGCGATGGACTCGCGGCGGGCATGGTCGGCGGGCTCCGCTTCGCGCCGTTGTCGCGCACGCGCTCACCTTTCCAGCTCGTGCTCGGCGGCGGATACGTGCGTGATCGAACCGCCGACAACGGCGTCTACGCGCGTGTGGCCGCGACGTACGACGCAGGCCGACTTCGGCTCGGCACCACGCTGCACGGCGAGCACGTGTTCGCCCAGAGCCGAGACGACATCGATGTCCTCGTGACTGCGGGCGCGAGCGTGCGGGTCGCAGGGCCCGTTCGCGCGGGCGTCGAGTACGTCGGTCAAGATCTCGAGGAGCTCGTCGGCGATGCAGCAGAGCGCGGCGCGCGACACTTCATCGGCCCCACGCTCGCGTTCGACGCGCTGGACCACAAGCTCATGTTCGCAGCGGGCCCCTCAGCGGGCCTCTCCGCGCAGTCACCGCGTGTCGTCGGCCGTCTCTCCATCGCGTACGCGTTCTGATGAACTGGAAATTCTCCCGTGGAGAGATCGCGATCGTGATCGGCATGTTCGTCGTGATCATCACCCTCAACGCGTGGTGGCGCGTAAAGGCCATGGGCGCGAGTGAAGCGCGCCGCCAATACGACGAAGATCTACGCGCCTACGACGCCGGGATCGACGTGGCGCAGTTCCGATGATCAGGTGAACGCGGCCTTCACTTCGGGTCGGCTCAGCACGAAGAACGACCAGATGCCGAGGCCGAGGCCGAGCGGAATGTTCAGGCAGCTCACGATCGCTGCGGCGAAGCAGAGGCCGTAGTTCTTCGTGCGGAAGAGGTTGCGCGCGGCGAGCACGAGCAGCGTGAGCTTGACCAAGATGACGAGCTCGATCAGCGCGATGATCACGATCATCGCGCCGCCGAACGCCATCATCGGACCCGCGTCCCCGCTCGGCATGTCCTGGCTGGCGCTGGCCACCGCGGCGACGGCGATCGCGAAGTAAACGGGAACGAAGAGCGCCGCGATGCCGACGAATATCGCGTACACGATGTACGCGATCGCCAGGGGCCGCACCGTGTCCGCCGGGTTCGGCTGGAACACGTGAGGCAGGCCCTGCTGCGGGAACTGCGGCGGCGGCGGCGGGTAGCCGTAGGCCATCAGCGCACGTGCTCCTTCGCGCGCTGGAGTGCAACGTCGATCATCACTTGCTGCTCGCTCGGGTTAGCCCAGCGACGGCGTGCAGACTCGCTCAGCTGATCGAGCGGATCGAAGTACGTGAAGAACTCTCCGCGCTTCACGCTCGGCGCGCTGAACACGCTGATGCCGCTCTCGCGATCGTAGTACTCGAACGAGTGCGCGTCCCGCTTGCCGCCGCCGCCTGGGGCGTCCACGACAAACACAGGCGTGTTGAACCCGGCGGTCGTGCCGCGTACGTGCTTCTCGAGATAGAGCGCGGTGTCGAGCGTCGTGCGCAGATCCTCCACGCCCTTCACGAGGTCGTGAACGTAGACGTAATAGGGGTGCACGTTGACGTGCCCGAGTCGCTTGACCAAGAGGCCCATGACGTCGGGCGTGTCGTTCACGCGTCGCTGCAGCACGCTCTGGTTGCGCGTGAAGATGCCGCGTTCCATCAAGCGATTGAGCGCGACTCGCGTGATCTCGGTGATCTCGTTGGGGTGATTGAAGTGCGTGTGGAGCACCACCTCCTTGTGGAGTTTGCGTCCCTTCTCGACGATGCGTGTGAGCGCGTCGAGCCACGGGTCGTCCGTGATGAGCTTCATCGGCATCACCGCGGGTCCCTTGGTCGCAAAGCGCATGCGGCGCACGTTCGGCATCGCCAGCAGCGCCTCGCCGATCTCCTCGAGCTGTGTGGCGCGGAGCTGATACGCGTCGCCGCCGCTGATGACGATGTCCTCGAGCTCGGGACGCGATCGGATGTACTGATACGCGCGCTGCCAGCGCTCCTCGGACACCTTGAGGTTCACCTTCTCGACTTCTTCCGTGTCCACGCCCACCGCGTAGCTACGCGTGCAAAAGCGGCAATAGACGGGGCATGTGTCGAGCGGAAGAAATAGCGCCTTGTCCGGATATCGATGCGTGAGACCCGGCACGGGCGCGTCGGCCTGCTCGTGGAGCGAGTCGAGGTTCAGCTTGGGGTGGTCGGGCAAGAGACGCGACTGCACCGGTACGAACTGGATGCGCAGCGGGTCGTTGTAGGGATTGCTCCAATCGATCAATGACAACAAGTAAGGAGAGACACGCACGCTCATCGGGGCGCGCTTGAAGCCTTCCTCCGCGTCCGCGACGAACGCCGGAGTCACGAGCCCCTCGAGCGCCTTGAGGAGCTTCTGGACGTTCGTGATCGTGTTCTTCGCTTGCCACGTGTGATCGAGGAACGTCTTCTCGTCGACCTCTTTATACGCGGGGATCCGCTGCCAAAACGGGCCGTCCTTGAGCTGCTTGTGCTCGAGGGTCGACGGATCGACCGGCGGTTTTTTGGCGACGACGGGCTCGTTTTGGAGGACTTGCAGCGCGAGGGACATGGCTAAAGGCGTTGTCCCATTTGTCCGTTCCGCTTGCAAACCCGGTGTCTCCTGCCGTTGGCCGAAATCAGTGCTTCTTGCGCGTCACGTCGCACATCTCGCGCACGGCGATGACCAAGTCGATGGGCTCCACGGCGCGCGCGGAGCCGCCCATCGAGAGGATCCAGCGTGCCATCGCGCGCACGTCACCGACGGGAAGCGACACACGCACGCGACCATCCGGGGCGATCGCGAGCCGTTGCGCGGCGTGCAGTCTGCGCGTCTTCAGATTCGGGGCCTCCGTCGCGTCGATCTCGATCAACGCCCGGCGCGGGTCGACGACGGCGAGCACTCCGCAGATGGGGTGTACGTGCGCCGTGGCGTCGAACTCCGGCGGAAGCGTGAAGTGGCTCTGGTGGACCTCCGTGCCCTCCACGCGCTCGAGGTCCAACACGCGCACGCGCGTCGCGCCGTCCTCGCGCACGAGGCATTTGACGTCGCCGCGATCGAGCGCGATCGCCAACGGATGACAGCTCAACCTTCGCGCCCGATCGACGCCAGCGCTGCGGTAGCGCACGGTGACCTCTCTCAGCTCGGCGATGGCGCGGAATAGGTCGTCCAGCTCTGCGCTGCACTGTTGGTACGAGCGGCTCGGGCCGTGCGAGATGACGACCCGCTCCTCGAAGCGCTGCCCGTCGCGGATGTCCACGCCCTGCTTGTTGCGGAGCGGACGCTGCGCCAAGTGCAAGAGTTCGCGCAGCGCGACGTCGACCTCGTCGTAGAGCGCGGAGCCTCGCAGCGGCTCGAACGAAGATCGCGCGGCGAAGAGCAGGTACGCCTGCGTGCGGCGCAAAGAGAGCGTCCTTCCGCGCTCACGCGGCGCGACTCGCCAGAGCTGCGGACCGCCAGGCTTGGTCGGCACGGCCTCCAGCTCGAGCTCGTCCTTCATCTCCACGAGGTATCGACGTACCGAGCGCGTCGTCACGCGCAGCGCTCCCGCGAGATCCTCGATCGTCACGCCGCCGGGTCTCGAGTCGAGCAGCTCGCGCATGCCCTCGAGCCGTCGAAACTGCGTGAAGCGTCCCTGCGGCCGGCCGGCGCTCCGCGCGCGCTTGGGGATCCGCACGGCGACGCTCACGGCGGGGGAATGGGCCGCGCACGCAGCTCCGTTTTGTACTTGGATTTGTATTGCTCGTGGCATCCGCGACACGCCGCGCGCACGGCGCCGAGATCGGCGCCATTGGCTGCGTTCTTGCCGTCTTTGGAGATCGAGACCCAGTTGCCGTAGCCGGCCTCCTTCGGCGCGAACAAGACGACCGTGTCGAGGTTGGCGCCGAGCGCGTCGAAGTCTTGCGCGTTCATCGCGGGCGTCATGTTCTTCTTCATCCAAGCTTGCAGCGGGCGCGCAAGACCGGCGTCTGCACCCGAGTCCGAGACGGCAACAGGCGCGGAGGTGCCGTCGATGATCGAGACCGAGGCCACGACGGGAGTCAAAGCAGGAGGGGGCGTGGGAGCGGGCTCCTCCTTGCTGCACGCGAGCATGAGCGCGATCACGACGAGCAGGCGATGCATTGGGCGGCAGCATAGCGGTGCCGCATTCTTTCGCTACGCGAGAGTACGGCCCCACACGCAAAACAGGTGGTAGCTTCCGCGGGATCAACCATGAATCGATCCACAGTCGAGCTCATCGCGTCCAAGCGTGACGGCGCGGAGCTCAGCAGCGAAGAAATCCAGGGGCTCATCGCGGGACTGCTCGACGGGCGCGTGGCCGACTATCAGATGACGGCGTTCCTCATGGCCGTGTTCTTCCGCGGCATGACCGACGCGGAGACGGTCGGGCTCACGGAGGCCATGCTGCGGTCGGGGAGCGTGCTTGACCTGTCAAGTATACCCGGCATCAAGGTCGACAAGCACTCCACCGGCGGCGTAGGCGACAAGGTGTCCCTCTGTCTGGCGCCGCTCGTCGCCGCGTGCGGGGTGCCGGTGCCGATGGTGAGCGGGCGGGGGCTCGGTCATACGGGAGGCACACTCGACAAGCTCGAGGCCATCCCAGGATTTCGCACGGACCTCTCGACGGACGAGTTCACGCGGATCGTCGGCTCGGTAGGCACGTGCATGATCGGGCAGACCAAGGACATCGCGCCCGCGGACAAGCGCATTTACGCGCTGCGCGACGTGACCGCGACGGTCGAGTGCGTGCCGCTGATCGTCGCGTCCATCTTGTCCAAGAAGCTCGCCGAAGGGATCGACGCGCTCGTGCTCGACGTGAAGGTCGGCAAGGGCGCGTTCATGAAGGACCTCGCGAGCGCGCGCATTCTCGCGAAGGCGCTCGTCGCGGTGGGTACTCGGGCGGGCAAGAAGGTGACCGCGTTGCTCACGGACATGGAGTCTCCGCTCGGTGTCGCCGTCGGCAACGCGATCGAGACGCGCGAAGCCATCGACGTCCTCCACGGTAAGGGCCCCGCGGACTTGATCGAGAACACGCTCGCGCTCGGTGCCGAGATGCTCGTGATGGGCGGTCGCGCGAAGGACGAGCAGCAGGCGCGCGCAGCAATGAAGCGCGCCATCGACTCGGGCGACGCAGCCCGCACGATGGAGCGCATGATCGAGGCACAAAAAGGCGATCCACGCGTGGTAGGTGACACATCAATCATGCCGCTCGCCAGCGTCGTGAGCGAGGTAAAAGCCGAGCGCGCGGGTTGGGTCGCGACGATCGACGCGCTCGCCATCGGTCGCGCGGCGGTGACGATGGGCGCGGGTCGGACGCGCGCAGACGACGCCGTGGATCCCGCGGTCGGCATCGAGGTGCTCGCGAAGCCCGGCGCGAAGGTCGAGCAAGGGCAACCCCTCGCGAAGCTCTACGCCCGCCGCAAGAGCGAAGACGCAGAAGCGCGCGTGAAGTCTGCGTTCACCATCGGGCAAGCCCCACCGAGCGTGCGACCGCTAGTGATCGAACGCGTCGTCTAAGGGAGCACTTCAAAGATCACTTGAGGCGCGCGCCGGGCTCGGCGTCGTCGGGCGCGGTTGCCAGCACGAGTTTTTCGCTCGGGCCGGTGGCGAGCAGCATGCCGTGCGAGACGAGTCCCTTGCCGAAGTCGCGCGGCGCGAGGTTCGCGACCACGATGACGCGGCGACCCACGAGAGACTCCGGCGCGAACGTGAGCGCGAGGCCGGCGATGATCACGCGCGGCTCGGCCTCTCCGAGATCCACGGCGAGCTTGAGTAGCTTGTCCTTCTTCGGGACCTTCTCCGCAGACTTCACCACGCCGACCTTGAGATCGACGCGCGCAAAGTCGTCATAAGAAATCGAGGTCGTGGGGGGAGTCTGAGCCTCGGTCGGCGCCAGCGCGGGTAACGGGACCGGCTTCGGTACGAGCCGCTCCAGCAGCGCCTTTTCGCCGTCTTTGTCGATCGTGGGAAACAGCGCAGGACCCTGCGGGAGGCGTGGCCATGCGCGGTGCGTTGCCTTGTCCGGCCACCCACCTTTGCCGTCGAGCGGCGCGAGGCCGAGCTGCACGCGTAGCTCGTTGCTCTTGTTGGGGAGCGCGGGCCACAAGAGCGCGCTCACGGTCTCGAGCACGTCGAACACCCGCGACAAGATCGTGACGACGCGCGCGAAGTCCTCTCGCTTGATCGCGGCCCATGGCGCGGTGCGGTCGATGTACACGTTGGCCTGCGAGCAGAGCGCGAACGTCGCCTCGAGCGCGCGCTGCGGAGCGAACGTCTCCCAGTCGCGCGTCGCCGACACGATCGCTTCCAGCGTGCCCTTCTCGAGATCGTCCTCGAGCGCTCCGGCTTGGTCGGCGCTCGTCTGCCAATGCTCGGCTGGCACCTTCGCGGCGAGGCCGAGCGTGCGACTCAAGAGGTTGCCGAGGTTCTTGCCGAGGTCGGCGTTGTAGCGCTCGATGAGCGCGGCGTGATCGAAGTCGCCGTCTTGTCCGAAGGCAACGGCGCGCAACAGTTGATAGCGAAGGCCGTCGGCGCCGCCGAGTTCTTGGGTCTCGGCGAGGCGCACGGGATCGACCGCGTTGCGCAGCGATTTGCCCATCTTCTGACCGTCGATCGTCAAGAACCCGTGCGCGTAGATCGTCTCCGGCAGCGGTAGTCCCGCGCTCAACAAGAACGCGGGCCAGTATATCGCGTGAAAGCGCAGGATGTCTTTTCCGACGAGGTGGATGACTTGTCCATCACGCCAGAACTTCTTCTCGTTCGGGGTGCCGTCGCCGCCGAGCGCGGTCCAGTAGTTCGCGAGCGCGTCGAACCAGACGTACATCACGTGCTTGGGATCTCCGGGCACCGGGATGCCCCAGGTGAAGCTCGTGCGCGACACCGAGAGGTCCTTGAGGCCGGAGCTCACGAACGACACGACCTCGTTTCGGCGGGACTCTGGCTGAATGAACCCGGGATGGTCATTGTAATATGCAAGTAATTTGGGCCCGTATTTCTCGAGGCGGAAGAAGTAAGTGTCCTCCTTCACCTTCTCGACAGGCTTGCCCGGATGGAGCGGACACTCGTTGGCAGGTTGAGTGAGCTCCTTCTCCGTCTTGAAGCCTTCGCAGCCAACGCAGTACCAATCTTCGTAGCTGCCCAAGTAGAGATCGCCGTTCGCTGCGACTCGCTTCCAGAGCTCTTGTACGAGCCGTTCGTGCTCGGGATCGGTCGTGCGAATGAACTGCGTGGGCTGTATGGAGAGCTTCTGCCACGCCTCTCGAAAGCGCGCGCTGATGTCGTCGACGAATGCCTTGGGTGATTGTCCGCGCGAGATCGCTTCGCGCTCGATCTTGAGACCGTGCTCGTCGGTGCCCGTCAGCATGAACGTCTCGCGCCCACGCAGCGCCTCGAAGCGCCGGAGCGCGTCGGCGACGATGGTCGTGTAAGCGGTGCCGAGGTGCGGCACGTCGTTCACGTAGTAGATGGGCGTGGTGACGTAGAACGCGCGATTCGCCATGGCGAGCCTCCAATACCACGGACGCGCTAGGGACCCGGATCCGACACCCACGGGCTACTGCGCTGTCGAGATCTCGACGCGCGTGGTGTTCGCGTGGACGACCACGCCCAGGAGCGCACCGTAGACCGGCAGCGACTCGGCGGGAGTGCATACAGACGCGGGAGCGCACTCGCGCGCGTGGAGGAGCTCCATGTAGTTGGTAGAGAGCACGAGCAGGCACGGGCCGCTGGGCACTTCGGTGGTGACAACGAGAACGTTCGACGGATCACTTGCGTCGAGCTTGGCTACCGTCGCGCGGTCGCATTGGCCCGAGAGGGTCGAAATGTCGCGTGCGGACACGACGGGGTCCGAAGCGACGACCCAAGCCTCGCCGCGAATCGCCTCGGGCCTCGCGCGTAGGCGTCCGATGAGCGAAGCGGCGTCGCCGAGCGGCGTGACCCGTCGCGGAAACCAGGCGGCACCGACTGCGTCGTCGCGGTCGACGATGTCTACGCTCTCACCCGTGACGTGGGCGACGGCACGCACGTTGTAGAGCGGACCGAGAATCGCGATCGCGGGCCCGTCGAGTTCGAACCTGATCGAGTACTGGAGCGGACCGAACTTCGACCCGGCGGCGCGCGCGAGCTCGAGGAAGCGACGCGTGGGGACCGCGAAGCCCTCGATCGAGGAGAGTCCCATGAAATAGGGCTCGTTGTTGATCTGTGCGGACGAGTCACGCACGAGCGTGCGCACGAGCGGGGCGCCGAGCTCGGGGCGCATCTCGCGGACGCGCGCGCCGAGACGCGTCGGTCGCCCCGTGATGTCGTCCGCCGAGGCTAGTGGCGGCAGGCTTTCGCCGAACGCATCGATGGACCCGCCTGCGACGACGGCCAGGCTGATGACGCTCAGGCCGCGCAGCCTGAGGAGACGAACGTTGGAGCTCGCGAGCGCGAAGAGCCACGCGCCAGCCTCGACAACACGCGCATTCGAAAAGAGCGCCGCGACGAAAGCGAGCGCCGACGCGAGAGCGGTTCGCCGTGACCCCGCTCGGCTCAAGAGCGCGCCGAGCGTGAAGATCGGCAGCAGCGCGGCGAACGGCAGGATCGCGCGCTCCGGGACGCGCAGGGTCGACATGAGGGGTATGTGAACGAGCAGCGTGGAGAGCGGCGCCACGTTGCAAGAAAAGAGCACGGCGCCGAACCCGGCCCACATCATCGCGAGCGCGAGCAAACGCGCCCGCGACCACGGCACGAGTCGAAGCATCACGAGCGTGGGGCCCAACGCGTAGTGCGTCTCGTGAACGAAGTCCGGGCCGTAGCTGCTTGGGACGACGCCCGCGGACCAGAAGATCGACCCGACCCAGTCGCGCAGATTGCCGACGGTGTAGCTGTAGACGAGGTCATCCCCGACCGCCCGCAACGAATCAGTGCTCGTCGCGTACGCGAGCATGATGCGCAATAGTGGGCCCGTGGTCAGCAGCGCGAGGAGGGCAGGCACAGCGCTCACTGCGGCGACCATCAGCCTCCGGCGTCCGTCGCGCTCGAGCGCAAGTAGTCCAAGCACGACCGGAGTTCCGAACACGACCGAATAGAGTTCGAGTTGATAGCCGTGCGACGCGAGGCCCTGCGAAATGGCAAGCACGGAGGCCGCGCCGAGCACCAGCGTCGTCGACCGCTCGAGCCCGACCAGCACGAGCGTCACCATGGCGAAGAACGGTAGTAGTCCGCACAGAAAGATCTCGTGGCCTATGCCGTACCGCCAACCGAACGTCGGCAGGAACGCGAAGGCGACAGGCAGAAATAACCAACGTGCCATCGGTAAGTCGTAGGCGCGCGACCCACGCAGACGTTGCAACAGCGACGAGACGGCAAGCGTCGCGCGTGTGCCCAAGAACGCGAAGAGCGACTGCGTGACGACGACGCCGAGGAAGTAGCTGTCGACGGGCTGCAGTCCAATCGCCGCTCCGACGCGGAGCGGGAGCGGGCTGCCGTACACCCCCACGACCCCCACGCCGCCGAGAACGTCGGTCGAGTAGCCCGCGCGCGTCCAGTCCCCAAACGCGTGCGTCAACCGATCGACACAAAACAAGTAGAGCGACGAGTCTCCGCCCCCCGCGAGCTGACCGCGCGAGAGCGCAAGTCGGCCCCACCAAATCGCCACTACGATTGCCGCGCACGCTAGCCAGTGCAAAGCGTCCACGCGCTCGCGACGCAGAGTCAGTCCCATCCCCCGCTTACTTAACACAATGGCGTGACAGTTGATGCCGAGCGCGGCGCCGCAGCACCTAACGAGGTCGATGCGCTCAGACGTGATCGGGAGAGGACTGCAGTCGCGTGGGAGGGACGCTCCTCGCGGCGCGAGGCGCGCGGTCGAGGGCTTGTCGTAGCGGCAACATGAACGCGCGCTCGATCGCCGTGCGCAACTCGTTGGGTGGAGGGGCGTCTGGGAGTGACTGCAACAACTCGAGGTCCCGAACGACATGCGCGATGTCGTCGGTGGTGAGGTTCGCGCGGCGATCGGGGTGGCTCGCGAGCACGTGCGGCATTGGAGCGACGAATACGATCTCGAGAGAGCCCTGCCGCACCCACGTCGCTTGGTAGAGCGTCGTCACCGGGCCGACCGACTCGTGGAACATGAACGCACGCCACTCGAGCGGTGAACGCAGGTCGAACGCGTGCCCGCGAGAGCCAGTATCCGGCGAGGTGTCCATGCGCAGCTCGATCGAATCCAGCGCGATTCGCTCGCCGCGCGAGCCGTTCAAGAAGAGCCGCTCGGTCGCGCGCGGGGCGGCGCGCTCAATCATGGCGAGGAGCGTGAGCGCGTCTTGTCCCGAGAGCATGAAGGACATCGCGAGCGCTGCGGCGTCACTCTCTGCGATCGTCATCGCGCGAGCGAGGATCGCGGGTGGACTCTCGTCGCCGCGCACCGTGACATAGCGCGTGTGTGTGGGCGTCGTGAACGCGAGCAGTACAAGCGACCGGGAGTGATCTGCGAGCAGAGACACGCCGAACGGCTCTCCGAACGCGAGCAGCCGAACGCTCCCGTCTTCGTCTTCGCGCGTAACGCCCCACGTGTAACAGTCGATCCATCCGAGCGTCTTTGGACGAGCGCGGCGCATCATCCACGCAACCGAGGCGCAGGCGCTCGTCGCGACAAGCGCCACGACCCACCAATGTCGCGAGAGCACGAACGCTCCGACGCTCACCGCCACGTACGCAGCGACGCTCACGAGCATCCGCCGCGACCACCACGACGTCGGAGCCTTACGGAGCGGAAAGCGCGCGATCACCGCGTGGGACATCGGACCTCGTCAGCGCTCGTCGCGCCCTGCGATGGACGCTAGCACGCGAAAATCCCTTGGCTCGCGGCCGCCCAGATTTCGGTTGTTCAGCGCGCCTTGATGATCAGATACCGCAGCGGAGCGGTCTGCGAGCCATTGGTGAGCGAGAGCGGCGCGCCGAGCGGAAGCGAGACGACGACGCCTGGGCGAAGCACGATCGGCTCTCCATTCACGGTCGCCTCACCATGACCGTCCGTCACGATCACTACCTCGGTACATGTATCTTGCACGTGCTCTCCCACGTGCCCGCTCGCGTCGAGCTCGCAGCCAAGCACGCAGTCGAACGGCGGAAGCGAGCCCTCCAAGAGGCTCCATACGCGAACCTCACCGGAGCCGCCGAACATGTCGACTCGGCGATCCGGTTCACCGCGCCCTTGCCACATCAATGCACCAAGGGGTCGTTCGGATCGGGATCGGTCGCGTCGGGATTGCCGTCGTCGTCTAGGTCTCGCACCGGCGGTTTGAAGCCCTTGATTCGCGGCACCGTCCCAGCGAACGCGTCCGCGATGAAGCCGACGCCCATTGCCTGCAGCTCTCGATACGACGTGCGCACGTGGTACGCGCAAGACGAGGTCGCGCATTGACCGTTCGGGTCGAGCGCGGCGCGCTGCTTGAACGGGCTCACCGAATCGAGCTGCGCGTAAGGCGCGTTGAAGTTGCGTGTGCCGACGGACGAGTAGAAGTCGCCGCCGTGAACGCCGGAGAGCGTCTGCACGAGCACCGCGGTGTTGCCGATGCTCGGGGAGTCGTGGATGGCGCCTTGCGCGTCGGGCTTCGCGCTGTCGAACGCGATGCGGTGCGGGTTGCCTGCGGGGTTCTTGAGATCCACGATCTCCGAGTTGGAGCCGACGTCCGGCGCCGCGAGCGTGTAGCCCGCGGCGCGCGCTAGCGCCTCGCTCGATTCGTTCGAGACGACCTCGTCGAACATCACTTGCAGGTGGATCACGTTGCGAGGCTTGGTCGGCTGCCCCTTCAACGGCTGCGTCTTCTTGATAATCGCGCTCGCGTAGTAGAGCGGGTCTCCGCCGTCTGCGATGGTCTGCACGAGCGTGACGAGCGGGTGAGTGGGAGTGAATACGTCCGCGATGAACGCGAAGTTGAGCCCGCCGGCGACGCCGAGCTGCGCGCTGATGCCGGGGGAGTAGCAGCCGAGGTCCGTGATGAGCCCGCCACCAGGTACGTTGAGCATCCAGGCGCTCACGTTCGGTTCGATCGCCGCGGCAACCGAGCCCTCGATTCCGCCGAGCGAGTCGCCCATGTACGCCACCTTCGAGGCGTCGAGCTTCGGAACGTCCGTTCCGGTCTTGAGCGGAGACAAATCGGGATTGGCGCGCAGGAGCTTGACGACCTGCGCAGTGTCGAACTCTGCCTGGCGTAGCTGATCGCGAAGCGCGCCGATGTTGAGCAAGCTGCCGAACAGATCCGCGCTGCCGTTGGTGGGCTCGTCCGCGAAGCCGTCGGGTCCGTTGTATTTGGAGCCAGGGACCGGAGGTTTGGCCCAGCTCGTCGTGACGTCTTTTTGGAACGAGGGATCGCCCGCGCGCGCGCCGAACGTGACGCTGTCGATGGCGGCAACGGCCCAGCCCGCGTTGCAGAACGTGTTGGCGAGGTCGACCATGAACAAGCGAGAGCTGCCGAGGCCGTGCTGCACGATCACGACGGGCCAGCCACCCACCGGCATCGTGCCGGTGGGGATGGCGATCGACATCCAAATCTTCGCGGTGGGCGCGTCGGGCGACGGGATGATGTTGCCCTGCGCGTCGTGGGTGAACGAGTGGAAGTCCGTGTCGCCGACGCCGCCCGACATCTTCATGAAGTTCACCGCGTCGAACACGGCGGTCCCGAGAGCCGCGACTTTGTCGTGCGCCCGCGCTCGCAGATGAATGTCGGGATCGTCCGAGCCGTCTGGCAGCTTGTTCATCGCGTCGACTTTCCCGAGCCAGTCGTCCGTGCTGATGAAGCCCTGCGGAACCATGTTCGTGCTGTCCGCCTTCGCGAACTTCACGGCTCCCATCGGCGCGATCGACTGCGCGTCCCACTTCAGCTTCGCCGCGGGCTGGTCCTCCAGCCAGTCGCGCGCCTTGAAGAGCTCGCGCGCCGTCGTGTTGGTGGTGAAGGGCGCGATCGCGACGACGGTTGACTTGTCAGTTGATAGCGCGTCCTTCAAGAACGCCTGCACGCCCTCGAGCGCGGGCTTGTACACGGTCGCCACGGGGCCGGTGCCCGCGGTCTTGAAGTCCTTGCTCGCCGCGATCGCCTTGCCCGATTTGTCCTTCACGCGGCTCGTCACGACCGCGGCGTATTTGTGACCCTCTTCGAGCACCACACCGCGGGCGGGCGCGATCCCGAGCGCGGGCCGCGTCTTGCGCGACTGCGTCGTGTGATACGCCGTGCGGCACGGGACGCGAGCGTGCGCCGCGTCTGCCGCTTGCAGATCGATCAGGTACACGGCGCTCTTGTCGGCCATGCAGTCCGCCTCCGAGATCGGGAGCGACGCCGGATCGACCTCGGCGGGGAGCGGGTCGTTGTTGTCGTCCAACCCCTTGCTCGCGTCGTCGATGTAAAAGAGCGTGGAGGCGACGCGCGAGAAGCCGTCGAGTCCGGCTATCCCCTTCGTGAGGAACTTCGAGTTCGATTTCACGACAGCATCCGCGCCCGGCAGCTCGATCACCTTGCCGTTCGACAGGTACACGTCCGACGGAAACGGGACCTGCATGAAGCCCGGCATCGCGGCGGTGGTGGTGTCGAAGCGCGCGGTGGGTCCCGCGACGGTGGTGGGTGAAGGAGTCGAGCTGCAAGCGCCCTGCAAGAGGACGCCGATCACGAGGGGGAACAACAAGCGCATGACGCTTGCCATAGCGCGAAACTCGCGCGGAGCGACCTCGGAAATGATGTAGGCTCCCCGTTTCATCGTCCGTTGGAGGAGCACATGAAGGTTCGTATTTTCTTGGCGTTCGGCTCGGTGGGAGTGCTCCTCGGGGGCTCGTTCGTCGCTTGCGGCGGTGATGCAGTCGTCGCGAAGGACGCGAGCGTCGCGGACACCTCCATCGCCGACACGAGCGTCCCGGACACGTCGGACGCGGCGCCTCCCTGCCCCGTGCAAGGCAACCTCCAAGACCTGCTCAAGTTCGACGCCTCGGGCATCGATGCCGCGGGCGTGAACCTCACGGTCTGCTTCGATTGCCTCAAGACGAACTGCAAGTCGGACATCGACAAGTGCAGCGCGGACTGCGACTGCAAGACTGGCGTCGTCAACTTCGCCACGTGCGTCCAGAGCGGCAACAAGATCACGACGTGCGGCGGCGCGCTGATCCTCGGCCTCACCGGAAACGCGCAAGCCATCGCCACCGGCTTGCTCGGCTGCGCGCAAGGGAGCTGCTCCTCGCAGTGCATCCCGCCCGACGGCGGCTCACCGAAGGACGCGGCCACCGACGACGGCGGCTGATCGTCGCTGCCGCAAACGAAAACGAGCGCCGTCCCAGTGATGGGAGGCGCTCGTTTTTCTTTTGTCGTCGCGTTACGCGAGCGAGGTTGCGATCACTCGACGGCGTGGCAGCCCTTGCAGCCGAAGCCCGTGTTGGTCTTCATGTCGTAGGGCGTCTCGCCCATCGCCTTGGCCATCTCCGGCTCGACGGACTCGTGCATCCACTTGGTCATCTCGGGCTTCTCTGCCATCAACTTCGTGAAGCCGTCACCAGAGAGCTTGAGCTTCGGCAAGAACTTGTGCGGGTTCTCTTTATTCGGCCCGTGGCAGGTGCCGCAGCTGAAATTCGAGTACTTCTTGCCGTCGTGATCTTGGAACGTCTTGCTCATGTGCGGCAGGATGCTCGTCTTCATGAAGGCGACTTGGTCCATGACCGGCGCGTCGTCCTGCCACGCGGTCAGCGCGGCGACGGGTGCGGTGGTCGTGGAGCCCGAAGGCGGCGCGGACCCAACGCCGTCCGGCGTCACGGGGGCAGGGGCCTCACCGCCACAAGCGATGGCGATGACGGTTGGGAGGGCGATGGCGAGGAGGGCATAAACACGCATGCGGAGGAGATACCTGAAAGCGGCAGCGAAGGGAAACTCGCCGTCATAACAGGACTGTTGCGCTCATTGTCGCACGTAGGCTCCGGCTCGTCGGTGTCAGCGAAGCCGAGCGCGTTGCGCCGCGACCCACGGGCTGAGCCGCGCCGCCCGCTCGCCCTGCTCGGCGGTCTTCGTTCCGGTCGCGCGCTCCATGCGCGAAGCCGCCACGGCCATCGCGACGGCGAAGGAGTCAGCCATGTTGGCGGGCACCTCGGGGTAACCGACGAGCGAGTCTTTGTTCTGTTCGATGAAGCCCGTGTCGTAGACGCCGCGCACGAAATCGGGGTGCTCGAAGAGCCGCTGGTGGAACGCGAGGTTCGTGCGAATGCCTGTGACGACGTACTCGCTGAGCGCGCGACGCATGCGCGCGACGGCTCGCTCGCGGTTGGGCGCCCACACGCTCAGCTTGGAGATGAGCGGGTCGTAGTAGCTGGAGATGACGCACCCTGGATACGCGCCGCCATCGTCGCGCACGCCAGGACCCGCGGGCGTCACGAGATCGCGGATGGTGCCGGGCGAAGGCAAAAAGCCGCTCGAGGGATCCTCCGCGTACACGCGACACTCGATCGCGGCGCCGCTGCGGGTGAGGTCTTGCTGGGCGAACGCGAGCTTCTCCCCCTGCGCGATGAGCACCATCTCGCGCACGAGATCGAGGCCCGTCACCAGCTCCGTCACAGGGTGCTCGACCTGGAGACGTGTGTTCATCTCGAGGAAATAGAACTGCCCGTCCGGCGCGAGGAGGAACTCGAACGTGCCCGCGGAGAAGTAGCCGACGGCCTTCGCGCCTTGCACGGCGATGGCGCCCATCTTCGCGACGAGATCGTGCGGTGCCGCGGGTGACGGCGTCTCCTCGACGACCTTCTGGTTGCGGCGTTGGATGGAGCAGTCGCGCTCGAACACGTGCACGAGGTTGCCCTCGCGATCGCCGAGCACTTGGATCTCGACGTGGCGCGGCTTGACGATCGCCTTCTCGATGTAGACGGTGTCATCGCCGAAGAACTTCTTCGCCTCTGAGCGTGCGCGCTCCCAAGCGCCCTTCATCTCGCTCTCGTTCTCGACGAGGCGCATACCCTTGCCGCCGCCGCCGGTCGCGGCCTTGAGCATGACGGGATAGCCGATGGTCTTGGCCGCGGCGACCGCGTCGTCCGCGCCCGCGCAATCGTTGACCCCAGGGGTTACTGGGACGCCGGCCGCCGCCATTCGCTTGCGTGCGGCGGTCTTGCTGCCCATTTGGCGCATCGCGCTCGCGGGCGGACCAATGAACGTGATGCCTGCCGCTTCGCACGCCTCGGGCAGCACGGGGTTCTCGCTCAAGAACCCATAGCCGGGGTGGATCGCCTGGCAGCCGGACTCCTTGGCCACGCGGATGATCTTGTCGGCGCGAAGGTAGCTCTCGCTCGCGGGCGCGGGGCCGATGGGATACGCCTCGTCCGCGACGCGCACGTGCAACGCCGCCCGGTCCGCGTCCGAGTACACCGCGACGGATGCGATGCCCATCTCGCGCAGCGTGCGCGTGACGCGAATCGCGATCTCTCCCCGATTGGCGACGAGGACCTTCGTGAACGCCTTGGCCATGGGCGTCGTCTCTAACAGCTCTCCGTCTGCACGTCTGGACGTAAAGTCCCGTCGGCTAACTTAGCGCCCAGCCGCTAGAAACGTGTGTTTCACACGAGGTAGGATCCTCAACGTGAAACGATATCGTCCGACTTTACACATCGGACCGAAAGGCGACGTCGCACGGCCTTTCACGGCCAATGTCGTTCACGCGGAGACTAGTCTCGTCGCATTCGGAGAGATCATCGCAGACCCAGAGCGCGGCCTGCCGCACGGGACCCCTGTGCACAGCCTGCTCCTTCATTTCGCGGACGGAGGGCTCGAGATGGTTGAGTTCAACGATGAGGCGAACGCAGTCTCAGTCACAGAGCTCGAGCGAATCGCGCTTGCCCGCGATCACGCTCGCTTCGAGTTCCGCCGCGACGAAGGTCCCATGGCCGGTCGCGTGTCACTCGAAGAAGAGATCGAAGTGTTCGACGACGAGGATCGGGACGACGCGCAGCTGTGCGCGATCGAGGTGCACTTCGCTCTCGATGACGCGCGCTTCGAAGCAAGCTGCGTAGCTAGCACGCTGTCCCACTGCCTAGCGGACGCGTGGTAGTGGTCCGCGATCGCGAAGGTCTTGGCGAGCTCGCAGTAGAACGGCAGGTCGCGCTCGTCCTGCCAGAACATCGCGCGATCACCCTTTTTAAGAGTCGGATCCGCGGAGCATGCCGGCCGAGACGCTCGGTAAGAGCACGCCCGTGGACAAGGACAGTCCGATCGAGAACATCATCGTGCTCGTCCAAGAGAACCACTCGTTCGACGACTACTTCGGTCACTTCGGAAAGTACGCCAAGCGCACGGACGTGGAGAGCGCGCCGGACAGCGCGACGAATCCCGGAGTCGCGCAGGCGCCGACGGATGCTGGCGCGGACGCGGGCACAGGTGATGGTGGAGGTGACGGCGGCAGCGCGCAGACGCTCCCTCGCTTGAACGTGCATGATGCGCGTTTTTGCCCCGCAGCCTGATCCTCGGGCCGTGTGACGGCGCGATCCCACTCGGGCGGGGTCGGCCGCGCGCGGGTCCACGTCGCCTCCGTCTGCGGGAGCAACCGTCTCGGTGGAGGCGCAGTGAACGAGGGCCGCAGAACCGGCCACACCTGCGGCGAGCAAGAAGAACAAAGCGCGCATGAGCGTCGTTATGCCCCGTATCGCGCGGCGGTAAAGGTGCGTCACGAACTCTTCACCCACTGGTTCCGTCGGGCGATGTCCGACAGTGACAGCTCGCCCGTCGTCACCTGTTCGCTCGTCGTCGACGCGCGGCGCACACACGAATGCGTCGACGCGGAGATCCGCATCTGAATCGATCGCTGCGTCGCCCGAACCCGGGAGCTCTGACTGAGAAGTTGGAAACGAAGGCACACCGCTCCAACGACGCGATGAATCGCGCCGAAAAAAACCCCACGGACGAACGATCCGTTGATAACGCAGCAGCCCCATGATGTTCGAGCCGCAGGTCTCGCACCCGCTGCGAATTCCCGGCGCCCACGTGGACCTC
>JAYVYD010000416.1:0-2637 GCA_043784605.1 Myxococcales bacterium
CGTCTCGGGCCCGCCCAGGCTGTAGTTGGCAGTCTCGTTCGCGACTGCCGTGTAGTCGTAGTCCAGCGCTTGAATCGGAGGAATCTGCTGGTGCGCGGCGTCGCAGTCGCCGCCTGGCCTATGGGCGGCGAGATAGAACGGGTGCATGGCGTCTTGTGATTGGATACGAAACGCCTCGGGCCCGGGGAACTCTACGAGCTGACCCACGGTGAGCGTTTTGGGCGCCCCCGGCACGGGCGGATCATAGGTGAGCGTCGTGCCCTTGGCCGCGCCCACGATGCGCCAGTTCGGCGGGCTGGGTGCGTGAGTCATGCAGAAGTGTTCGCCCCAGACACCAATGGGATTGCTCGATTGGACGACGCTTCCTGTCAGATCGTTTCCCGCGCCGTCCACGGCTTGCATCACGTGCAGGAGCTGGCCCTTGTTGACCTTGTAGGTGATGGGGACGCCCTTCTTCGCGCTGGCTACCCCGTTTCCCCCGGTGATGTCCGTCGTCGGGAGTAGCGTGATAGTCGTGTTGTCTTGCATTCCGACGAAGTCGATTCCAGGAATCGAGTTGCCCGCATTCCACTCGGACATCGTGGTGGTGACATAGTTGGTGTCCCAGGCGGTGGTCGGCAACAACAACGTGGCACTGGGCATGTAGGAGATCGCGCCGCCGAAGGGATAAATGTCGTAGACGACTGCCGGAACGGAGGTCTTGAGCTCCAGCGCGCTGCCGAGGCCGGTGCCGTTCGGCATCACGTCCTCGCTCTCGATCGCGGCCTTCGTGCCGTTGGGGCAGCTGACGTGATAGCCGTCCGAGCTCTGTACTTGATTCAAGAACACGATCGCCATGCTGTTGGGGGCGATGCCTGTGTTGGGAGCGAGTTGATAGGTGATGGAGTTGCCTGAGCCCTTCGGCACGTAGGAGAACGGCGTAGCGTCGATCGTCTTGCCCTTCCACACGAGAGAGACCTTCAATGGCACGTCCCAAGTGTTGTTCACGTAAGCGGCGAAGCAGCTCATGTGCGTCCACGCGTCGGGTGGAATTGCATAGTAGTCACACCCGATGGAGCTCTTGTTCGCGGCGGCCGCGTCACAAGCCGAAATGCACCCGTTGGCGCCGCATCCCTGGTCACCGGTGCACGTCTGCACGAGTTGCGGATTGTCTCCGCACGTGAGGATCGACTTCAGGTCACCCGAGCATTGCACGCAGTTGGACCCGCCTTCGGAGGCGTCTCCACTCGGCAACTGGGGGCCGTCGTCGAGCAGCGTCTCGTCGAGCGTCCCGGCGTCGGTTCCGTCGGGGAACGTGTTCTGCGTCGAGCTGCACGCCTCGTTCAAGAGCGCTCCAGAGCCGACCACGCACACGCAACCAAGAGTCCAAGCAGACCAAGAAGTGAATCTCATCGCCCAAGACTAGAGAAGGCTTGACCCGCGCGCCAGCACCGAGACTGGATCCGCTTGCTGCACCAAGTCATGTTTCGCCGAGATCTTCGGATATCGACGGTGGAAGGCGCGCGCGTATGAGTTCGAGCGCTAAGCGGAGTTGCCGACTTCGTTGGCTTTGAGGCGCCAGGCAATGCGCTCTTCCAACGCGGTGGCCTCGATGCCGAGCGTCGCGGCGGAAGACAAGAGCAGCGCGTGCTCTTGCGGATCCACGTGCCCATCGACGACTGCGGCCTCGACGAGCAGCGCCATCACTCGCGCCTGAACGTCGGGAGCGAGCGCGCGCAGCGTCGTCGTGGTGCGACCGAAATCGCTCTGCGAGACGGGGATATTCTCGCGTTCGGGGAGCCCGAACCGCTCGATGATCTTGCGCAAGAACTCGCGCTCGTCGTCGGTAATCACGCCGTCGGCGGAGATCATGGCCTCGATCAATTGGACGACTTTGTAGCGCTCTTCGATGTCCATGCGCCGACACGATATGCAGATGCGACGCCGATGCCCAGAGACATCGACGACCGCTGCACGGGTGCGCTCGCTCACTTGTCGTCATCGCCAAGAACTCCAGATGGGTTTCGGGCATGAATTCTCGGGCCGTATGATTGGCAGCTCATCGAAATCGGCGACACTCGTAGCGGCAGCTGCGTACTCGCTTGCTAGCGACTGATTATGCGATAGTGCGGCCCCATGATCATGTGGACGATTCAGGGGACTGGGCAAAAGGTGGGAAGTGATTTGGCCATGTGGGTCTCGACGGGTTGGGTTCATCCGGCGTGCCTCGTCTCGCCCGATGACGGACGAACTTGGATTCCCGCGGCGGAGGCGGCGCGTCGGCTCGCGGTGACGACGGTCTCGCGATGTTCGTGCCAATGCGCACGGCAGTGTGAGCGACCCTCGGCCAATACCTCGGGCTCTTCTCATTGCCGTGCTTCGGCCGGCCCATAGCTGTCGCGTGCACAATCATCGCTTGGGACGGAGGAACGTCGTCGCACATAGTTCGTCTCGTAGCGGTGTTGGGGCGGTCATACGCCGCTGACACGGAAGGTGGTCGAATGAGGATCGTAACGAACCCCGGCTCCAATCTTTTCTCTGCGGAGGTCCAACGCGGCGCCCCTCTCTGCCAACATGCGTGAGACAAGTTCGCCTTCCAAGTTTAGTGTAGAGAGCGAGCAGACGAGCTCCTTTGAATTCATCATCAAATACCCCTCA
>JAYVYD010000417.1:0-11450 GCA_043784605.1 Myxococcales bacterium
CCAACGGGACCAAGGTCGCCGGCGCGCTCATCCGTGAAGCCGCGGTTCCCGTCGGAACCGTCATCGTGGTCGGCGAGGTCGAAGTCGCGCTGCAGTCTCCCAACCAGAAACTGGCCGTGATGCCGAGCGATCGTACGCGCTTCGGTTCGGTGATCGGTAAGAGCATCGGCATGCGCATGCTCTTCGGCGTGCTCGACTTCATCGCTCCGAGCGACGCCTCCGTCTTGCTGTCGGGCGAAACCGGCACCGGCAAGGACGTGCTCGCGCGATCCATCGTCGCGGAGAGTCGGCGCGACAAGGGACCCTTCGTGGTCTTCGACTGCGGCGCGGTCGCCTACTCGCTCTTCGAGAGCGAACTGTTTGGCCACGAGAAGGGCGCGTTCACCGGCGCGCAGACCGCGAGACAAGGCGCGTTCGAGCGCGCAGACGGCGGCACGTTGTTCTTCGACGAAGTCGGCGAGCTTCCCCTCGAGGTGCAACCCAAATTGCTGCGCGTGCTCGAGACCAAGACGTTCCAACGCGTGGGCGGCAATCGCGTGCAGAGGTCGGACGTTCGCATCATCGCGGCGACCAAGCGCGACCTCGAGCTCGACGTCAGCGCTGGCAGGTTTCGCGAAGACCTATTTTTCAGGCTCGCCGTCGTTCCGTTGCAGGTGCCACCCTTGCGCGAACGTCGCGAGGACATCGCGCTCATCGCCAACGAACTCGTGACGCAACTCACGCCGTCGGGTCGCACGCCCGCGCAGCTCACCGAAGAGGCGCACGCGTGGCTGCTCGAACAAGAATGGCCGGGCAACGTGCGCGAGCTTCGCAACGTGCTCGATCGCGCGATGCACCTGTCGCGCGGCCCAACGATCGATGTCGGCGTGCTGGCGACAACGCCGACCTTGGGCATGGGTCTCGATTTCTTCAGTCGCCCTGTGCACGAGGCGCAAGCCGCATTTTTGCGGGCTTACGCACGCGCGCTCGAGGCTCGCTATGGCGAAGACCGGGAGGCCGCCGCGCGCCATGCGGGGGTCTCTGCAGACGACCTCGACGCGTTCTTTCGAAACAACGCGTGAATCAAAATCGAAAGACGAGGCGATCAAAGCCGACACGCACGTCGGCGTTCTTGTCAGTGAGGACGAGCACGATCCCCGTGACGAGCGCGACCACGCCGACGCCAAGCGCAACGTCCGAGACCCACGCGAAGGATCTGCCGGTGTTGTTCTTGGATCGGCCTTCAGCGCAGCGGTTCTGAGCGCACAAAGACTCGGCATCGTTGCGTGCGAGGATGGCCAACACGCCGAACACGGACCCAGCGCCGATTCCCCCGACGCCCACTGAGGCGGTCACCCAACCCGCGGTACGCCGAGGGTGAGCCAAGACCCTAGGCGGTGGATTCGATGGAGGCGGCGGCAGTGACTTCAGCGTGGGGACGTCGACGACCTTGCTGTCGCCAGCGCCGGCCATGTCGAGCTCGGAACTCCAAGGCTCGCGGCCAGGCGCGCTGACGGAGACTTTGTGAGGACCCCTGTCGACGGGAATGTTCGTGTCGTACGCGTTGTCGTCGACGCGAGAGTCGTCGAGCATGACCACGGTACCTGCTGCTTTGTTCGTGGGGTCTATGTGGACGCGAACGTGCGCGAGTTGCGGCGCGATCTCGGCCATGCGCGCCTCGGCGAACTCGACGCGATCGGGCCTTTTGTCCGAAGCGGCGTTGGCACGCGCCGCGAAGAACTCACTCCATGCTGTCGTCAGCTTGCCCTGCTTTTGGTGACAGATAGCGAGGTTCAACAGGGTGCCGAGTTTGGGCTGCAGCCGTTGACTGACGGCGAACCTGTCGCACGCCTCGGCGACTTTGCCGTCACGAAAGAGCGCGCGGCCGTCTTCGAATGCTTGTTGCGCGACCAGCTCGTCCGGCGTCGCCCACGCGAGAGAAGTCATCGAGCCAACGACGGCGCACGCGCAAAAGAGAAGCCTTAGTTCCATTCGAAAAGTCCATCACCCGATTTGCCAGAGCGCTTGGGCGCCGGGCCGGGCGCGGGCCGTGTGGGCCGACGGAGCGACGGAGCGGCGCTGACGGAGGGTAGCGGCGGCGAGCTCGAAGTGGTCGGCGGCTTGGCGATGGATTCAGTCGCCACAGCGGGAACTGTTGGAATCGGCGGAGGCATCGCGGCGGGCGTTGGCGCTTGGCGATGCTTCGACAATGCCGCGAACCCGGCGCCCCCTAGGAGCAAGGCCGCGACCACGGCACCGATCCACAACCGTTCGCGGCGCGGCGGCAATACGATGGGCACCTCCGCGACCTGACCGTCTTGCTCGTCGACCGTGCGCGCGCTGCCGGCGACGACCTCCGCACGGCTATCGCTCACCGACTCCATCTCCGCGACGAGCGCATGCTGCTCTACCAGTGTCGATCCCGCGACCGACGAGAGCCACTCCGCCACCTCCATCGGTGTGGCGGCGCGTTCGATCTGCTCGAGCGCCAGCGCCATTTCCTTGGCGGACGCGAAGCGCTTGTTCGGGTCGCGCTCGAGCCCCCGCATGACGATGTCTTCGATCGCCTTGGGGACGTCATCCACCACGCGAGACAGCTTTCGGACGGCGCCTTGAGCGACCAAAAACACGATCTGCGATTGGTCTGCGTCGGCGAACATTCGTTGATTGGTCAACAGCTCCCAGAGCACCACACTCGCGGAGTACACATCCGCAGACGGCTTCAGCGGCACTCCGGCCAGGTGCTCAGGCGGCATATAGGCGAACTTGCCTTTGACTTTGCCCTCGTTGGTGGTCTGCAGACGACCATCGGCTTTGGCGACGCCGAAGTCGAGCACACGGGAGACGCCATCCGCGCCGACGATGATATTTTGCGGCGACACGTCACGGTGGATGATGTGAAGCGGCTCGCCCTGTTCGTCCTTGGCTTCGTGTGCGGCGTGCAAGCCCTGGAGCGTGTGCGAGACGATGCCGAGGGCGATCGGCCGAGGGATTCGCGTGTTGGTCTTGACGAGTTCACGCCACACCGACGAGAGCACCGAGCCAAAGATGAACTCCATCACCAAGAAGACTTCGCCGCCCTCTGACACGACGTCGAGCGTCTGCACGACGTTGGGGTGATGGACCCGCGAGGCGAGCCTGGCCTCGTCGACGAAGGCATCGACGAACTCTTTTTCGTTGGCGAGGTGAGGGTGGAGGCGTTTGATCGCGACCGTGCGTTGGAAACCGACGGCGCCGAGCATCCGACCGAGGTGAACGACACCCATTCCGCCCGACGCGAGCTGTCGGAACAAGAGGTAACGACCGAATCTGAGCGGCGTTGGCTGACTCGAGGACGCCTCCATTTTCAGGAGAATACCGTCATTGGCTGACACTTTCCACGAGCGGCGCCTCTCGTGCTCCCGTCCGCGCCAGTTGCGCTACTGAAACCAATCGAACACAGCGTTGGTTCGTGGTCGTTCGGCCATTGCATGGGCTCCACGACCGGGTTCAGCACCCGCGCTATGTGAGCGTAAGCGAAACAAGCGTGTTTTGTCGAGGCGCGGCCGGTCAATTGCAGAGGTCGCTCGGTGCTCCATCTGGAGTATCCATCAGCGAGCAAACGTGGCTACAACATAACATCGAGTCCAAACATTGCGCACCCGTTCGTGCACACGCGGCGTCTACCTTTCCCGCGTCCACAGTGGCATCACTTTGACTCGTCGAGTCCGCCATCCCGGCATCCGAAGATGGAGGGATCGCGCTCGACCCGCAGGCCACGAGCAACACCGCTAACACGGACGTTCTGAAAACCATTGGTCAGACCTCCAACGTGCTCATACCCTGAACTATTGCCCCAACCGCACCTCGAAGCCAACCCCGCCCTCGCGTTCGAAGCAGGTCGCTGATGGGGCACCTCCAGCCTTGAGGCAGGGACAGGCGGGCGCGTCGTTGCACGAAGGTGGGTACGGAAGGCACGAGCCGCTTGCAGAACCACCATCGCAAATGTCTCCGTCGGGGGCGTCGAGCCAGCCCCCATCGACCGGTGGCCCGCCGTGAAACTTCGAACAGTAGGCAGTAAGTCCATCACACAAGCACGTACCGCACATGAAGAGCTTACCTCCGTCGAGAACAACCTGGTGGCCCGTGTCGTGATTGCCATCAGCGTCGATGGAGGCCGCGTCAAAGGCAGTATCCTGATCTCGCCCGCACGCTGAGATGAGGGCTGGCATAAGTAGCGTAGCGAGCACTTGGCGCATCGCATCTCCTACTGACATAACTGCGACATCAGGCTGGTGCTCGTCGAATTCAACAACGCAACGTCGTCGAAGACGGTATACGACGCATCTCCTAAGTAATTGTCATCGTGGCTCACGAGTGCGATCGTGTAATCGTGGCCGGCAACGACATTAGCCATTACCTGCGTCCACGCGTTGTTGGTGCAAATCTTGGGCAGAAGCGTCGTCGTTCCCCCGACTGTGTTATCCAGCAGAGATGCAGTCGCCCAATCGAAGATGACGCTGTCGGGACATGTCATTTTGTACCAAAACGACACGCTGAGAGCGGAGGACGACGCAGTAGAAGTATAACTATTCTTACTGTCGCCTGCCGTCCGAAACGTGTCAACGCGTTTGAGACAGCTTGGTCGTGAATCCTATGAGGAGTTCGCGATTGAGGGAGTGGGTCGTGGCTCTGCTTTTCGCAAAGCTGCGGGGCGTACGGCGTCGACCGAGACGACGTCTTGTGGGACGGGGACTGGATTGATGCTCTGGCAAGATGGCATTGCCGCAGCATCTGGGTCGAGCATCGTGGTGAGCACCGACGGCGTCATCACGGTCGTTCCAGGCTGGGTCCCCAACGCCAGTCAGTTCGGTGGTGTATTCGTCGGGCTACCGAACAACATGAAGTTCGTAGCCGAACCCTAGGGCGCGAACCAAGAACCGCAAACCGAATACATCGATAAGCAAGCGGCGACGGGACCGTCAGGGGCACGCGGTCGATGCCACGCAAATCGGTGTGCTTCCGCCGCCGATTCCTGGACAACACGTCGTGGTGCCCACGGTCGCTTTGCACTGCTTGTCGCAGGGACAGTGCGTGCACGGAGTGGCGGGCGCGTACTTCACGCACGCCGCTCCGGCGCACACCTCATTGGGTGCGCACACGACTCCGCATGCTCCGCAGTAGGGAACACGGGTCGTCAAGTCGACGCATGCGATCGTCCCGGCAACGTCGCACGGAGTCTTGCCTGCGCTGCATGGCCCCGTGCCACACGTGCTGTTGTCGCACTTGCCACCGGGAGTACAGGCGGCCGCGTTGCAGTTGCCGCAGTGGTTCGGATCGGAAGTCAGGTCTGCGCAACCGGTGCCGCACGTGGAGTACCCAGGCAAACAACTGCACGCCGTCTGGTGACAGAAAGCGTTGTGTGTGCAGCCTTGAATGCAGCTGCCGCAATGGCTGGGGTCGTTGGCGAGATCCAAGCAGCCTCCGTCGCACGCCGTCAGACCGCACGCGCATCCGTTCTGCATGCACTCCGCGTCGGCAGAAGTGTCGGAGGTTGCGTCGAGGCTCGTCTCGCTGGCCGCGTCTTTGAGCGGAAGGAGATCGAGCCCCGAGTCAGTGCATCCGCATAGGATGACGAGCAGGACGGAGAGGCGCACGCTCGTTACTCTACTTCCGCTTGCGTCTCCACGCGATGATTGCTCCCACGAGTGGTGCAAAAGCCAAGGACCACGGTGCCATGCCGTTGCCCAACGCTGGGTTCGACCCTGGGCCCGAATGCGGACGAGGCACGACATAAGACGCCAAGCCTTCTCCCATCTGACCGTTGCCGGAGACGACGTCGTCCATTCTGGAGTCCATCATGCAGTCTCCGTCGACAGCTCCCCAAAACGCCGTGATCCCGCCAGATCCCTTCGCGGGAGCAGTCCACGAGAACGTCCAGCTCGAGCGATCGGGTTCGGGTGTGGAGATCACTGCGCGGCAGTCCGAGTAGAGGTAGGTCGAGCCTTTGAAGGTCTTGCTGTCTGGGGCCGCTTGCGGGCACGCGCTGCTCGTCCCGTAGTCGGTCGACAATGTCCCCACTGGCTTGCCAGCCGCGTCCTCGAACGTCATCGCGAACTGATTGACGTTGCCAATCACGTATTGATCACAAGTGCCCAAGTTGCCCAGGTGCTCGCCAGTCATCTTGACCGTGAAGTCGTACTTCATGCCGGGCTTGTACATCGAGGGGAGCGGGGGAGTGATGGTGAGTCCGATCGACCCATACGCCGCCGCGCCCTTGATGTGACAGTTGGAGCATGTAATGGCGTAGTCGCTCTGACCACCGGTTCCGAGGAGACCTCCTCCTCCCGGCATGATGTCATAGGGAGTCGCTTTCGCGCCCTCCGCCTGATCATACCAGAGTGAAGCAGAGTCCCATGCCAACGCAGAGGCCGACATGAGCATCGAGCTGATGAGAATCGTGACGAAAACTAGAATGCGGTTCATCTCTGGCCTCTTCTTGGTGTTGACCACGCCGCGGCATGCCGCGGACGTGCCGTCAGTTCGGTGTTGGATCGCAAGGAGTGCCCAGCTTCGCTCCGCCCAGCCACGACTTGATCGTCAAGTAATCTTTGTCGGTCGCTTTGAACTCGTGCACTCCCGCGTGGGCCTTCCCACCAACGCGAGTCTGAGAAAGAATTTCGCTGTCATCGGCGTTCTGTACGCCAACCATGAACGACCGCGAGATGTCGTAGTTCGACTGCCACTCGTTCTTCGTGTGCGCGAACCAGCCTTGGCACATGGTCGTGCCCGAGCCCATTTTTGCTAGGTTTTGAGGCCCGGTTTGCAGACACACCGGGTCGACCATCTCGTCGGCGCGCAGTCTACCGCGCGCGTAGATTTTGAAGGGGCGACCGGTCTCGGTGCCGTGACAACCCATCATCGCGCAGCCGCGATCGAAGATCGGTTCGACCTTGCACTTGTAGAAGTCCATGTCGAGGTCAGGGAGTGCGACGGGACCTTCCGTAGGTTTGCCTGTGGCATCGGCGCACTTGTTCGCGTCGGAGCAGGTGCGCGTGTACTTCCCGTCGGCGCCCTTGGCCCATGAGGTGCAGCCCCAGCCAGGTTTGCACACGCCGGAATCGTTGCCTGGGTCGGGACCGCCGTCGGTGCCGGTGCAGAGACCACGCGGACATGGGTTGGGGGTCGTTGCCGAGTCGCTGCACGCAGCGACGACGATCACCCCCATCAACGCGCCACAAGACAAGATCCACTTCAACATGATTGTCTCCTTTGGACACACCGCGCTTTGCGCGGATGTGCCGTCCGAATACGCAGCAAGACGGCTGCAAACCCAATCAAACAACCTCCGGCGTAGGACGGCCGATTCTTCGTCCCCGCTTGCGCGCTCTCGTCGACGACCACCGAACCCGTGAACACGTCGTCTCCACCAGGGTCCGTCAACGTCCCACTCGAAAGCCCAGCTCCGTTTCCGTCGACGGCTGCCACGAAGAACCGAACCTGACCCGTGCCCGTGGCTGGGGCGGTCCACCGGAAGGTCCAACTGGTTTCGTTCGGCTTCGTTCCTTTTCCAGCGATCGTCGCGGCGCCGGTCGAATAGAAATCGTCTGGGGGAGCTTGGAGTTGACCTGTAGGCTCACCCTTGGCGTCGACCACTTGGATCGTCACCGTGTTGTAGTTTGCCTGGGCTCCGACGCCCTTCCACTCGTTGTTCATGATCGCCTTGAAGTTGTAGGTCTTCCCAGGCGAGTACTTGAACGAGCTGAAGAGATCCGGAGAGTCGAGAGAGACTGTGATGCGCCCCGCTGCGGCCTCGTGACACGAGCGGCAGTTCCACCCGTGATCTTTGGGGGCGCCCGCGTAAAATACGCCTCCACCTCCGCCTGTTCCGGGCTGCGCCATGAACGCGACGCCTGCATGAAAAGCCTGCGCGCGGCCTGCGATCAGAAGTGTGATCGCGAGCGCGACGATCGAAAGCGCGACTCTCATTTGTCGCTCCCGGGCTCGATGCATGACGGGTCATCCGTGGCGCCCAATGCCCAGCTCTGGAGCACCTGGTAGTCCGCGTCATCTTTGGTGGCGAAGACGTTTCCGCCGCCGAAAATCTCCGCGCCCCGGTGGAAGTACCCACCTCCGCTCATCTCGAGAGGCTTCAGCAACAGCCAGCTCGACCCAGGATCTCGCGCGTCGATCATCCCCCTGGCAGACTCGAAGTTCGCGTTGCGCTCGATGTCGGTGAGCATCGCGTCGCGATCTTTTTCTTCGCCTTGAGCGCGCAATCGGTTGCGCGCAAAAACGTGGAAGTACCGTCGCCCATCGCCGTGACAGGACTGGGTCGCGCACGACTTGGTCAACACGGGCTGCACACGACACCGGAAGTACGCGCGATCGAGAACGACAGGCTGGCCTGGACCATTGAGCTCGCCTTGGCAACTCCAAGAGGCGATCGCCAAACCCACCGCGAGGGCCCGGCGGATCAAAACGAAACTCCCAGTGCGGCTTCGGCGAGCAACCCCGTGCGCTCGGGCAAACGCGGGAAGTCGAAGAAGCGGAAGTAGTACCCCGTGAACTTGGCCTCGATGAACAACTTGCTCAATCGCCCCATCGACTCCTTTCGATAGGTGGCGCGACAACCAGCAAAAACATCGAGAAAGGTGGACAGTTCGCGATCGGCCGTCGTGTACTTCTGCGGAACGGAATAAGTAGGCTGGTAAAACACCGCGGCCTTCTGCACATATCCTCGGACGAGCGCTGCGATCTCGAACGTCCCGAAGCCCACGACATACTCGGCGCCGCCCGTGACCGAGGTCACTCCCCAGTCGTCCACGTACCCGCGGATGTGAGACTTCACCGCGCTGTCGCGAAAGACGGCGCGGTTGTATCGCAAGGTGACCGCGTGACGAAGACGCGTATTGGGATCCGTCTCGGGGACACTGGGCGCGAGCGGACCGCCGGCTGGGTCGCTGAAACGAACGAAGCGATAGGGGCTCGCTTGATAACCATTGAGGTACGACAGGGAGTACGAGACATCGATCAGATCGCGAGGTGATGCGACCAGAGTGAGACTCGCACTCCCCCCTCCGACATCCAGGTGACGGCGGAAGTTCGCATCTCCCGATCGTCCGACGGCATTGGAGACATAGCTGCCTGCCAGCTTGAACGTCCCATTGTGATGCCTAAAATCCTGCTGAAAAGAAGCTACGCCCGTGTGCGAGCGCCAGTCGTTCTCGGTCGAGTAGATGTACGCGCCGCTCACCTTCCGGTCGTCGTCCTTGTAGAACAGACCACCCTCGGCTTCGTGTCTGATCTCGTGAAAGCGACCGGTCGCAGCGGTGATGACGTCGACCGATGCGCTCGAAATCACATCGACCAAGTAGCGAGCTTCTGCTCCCACGTGACCGATCGATCCTTTGGCATCGACGTTGTCCGTGATGATGGTCGTTCGATCGCTGTCTTGGTAGGCACCGGCTCGAGTCGAGACCTCGGCCATGTTGTCGCCACGAGCGGACGCAGCGGGAGCCATGGCCGCAAGGAGCGCCGCGGTGATTAGTTGCAGCCGCATCCGCCCCCACCACCGCCATACCCTCCTGCTGAACCTTCGCGATACTCGTAGACGTGTTGCTCGAGCAGCTGCGAGCCCATCTCTCCTTCGAGCTGCATCTTGGGCTTCGCGAGTGTTCCGCGTTCGTAGGCTTTGGCTCCTGCGCAACCGCAAAGAAGGATCGAAAGCGTCAGAAGAACCGGTCTCACAACAAGCTAGTCACCGCTTCACACACATCCAGGCAGACTATTTCGAAAGAGCCGTCGCTTCGTCTCGCGCGAAGCCTTGTGGGTAATCTGCCAGATATTTGCGGGCTTCGACTGTTGCCGCTGCGTGCTGTCCTGACTGCTCGAGCGATCGAAAACGCTCGACGCGCGCCGCTTGCGCGAGAGGAGAGTCCGGAAAACGCTGAAGCAGATCGTTCAACAACGACAGCGCGCGAGTCGGATCGCCATGCGCGCGGGCGTCTTGCGCGGACTGCATCAATCGATTCTGCTCGGCGAGCTGACTCGCACTCACAGTTGGCGCAGAGGTCGACGTTTGAGGAGGCGTGACGGCCTGGTTGATCGTTGGCTTGTTGATCGTTGGCTTGTTGATCGTTGGTGTGAGCGCAAGCGCAGTGGGCGGTGGCACAGGTGGAAGTACCTCGGTCACCACCACGTGCTTCGGCCAGTCTTGCCCAGCTTCCACCAAGAATGTCTGATCGCCCGAGTGCACGTTGACGCGACCTTCGGCGACATGGACATGGGTCTCGTGCGAGGCGGGGTCGACATCCACGTCGAACGAAGCACTCAGGTCGTCCGTCTCGATCAAAGCGCCGAGTGAAAGAATCGCCACATGCCGCTTGTGGAGTTCAGGTGCGAATACGGACACGTGCCCAGCCACGAGACGCGTTTGCCACGCGTCCATCACTTCGACATCCGATGCCGCGGCCATCTCCAAGGTAGAACCGGAAGTCATCGCGATGCGCGCGCGAGCAGAAGGAGAGGTCGTGACTTCGTCATGGGCCATGACGTCTGCACCGCTTGGGTCGACCCGCGCCGCTGCTCCCCCGTGGACGCGGAACGCCACCCCCTCGGTGCTGAATGCGCGAGCGACTGGAGCGACTGCGACGGCGGTCGGCTGCCGAAACGCGAGCGTCGCACCGATCCCAAGAGCGATCACAGCCGCGGCTGCCAACGGAAGGATTACGCGCATCCGGTTGGGCTTGTTTTTGGCCGCATTTGCACGATCCATCGCAGCTTCGATCGCAGGCACAATGCGCGCGCGCCGAGCTTGTGCGCCCGCTGCGTCTTCCTCTTCGATCGGTTCGGCTCCCAACGCATGCAGGAGATCTTCGGCTTTCTGGTTCATCACGGCCTCCGCTCTCCGGCTGTCATTCGTTCTTCGAGTTCTCGTCGTCCGCGCGAGAGTCTGGTCTGGGCCGCTGCCACCGTCACCCCAGTCATCGACGCGACCTCGGCAAGGTCATGACCGAGCACGTCATGGAGAACCAGCGCTTCGGCCTTCTCGGGGCTTAGTGCCGCCAAACATTCTCTTACGCGACCCAAGTCCAATCGTGCGGCTGCGCGCTCGGAGGCTACGCCGACCTTGTCGTGGTCAATCTCGTGCGCGTGATCGAACACGCGTCTCTCTCTGCGCCGCGAGCGAAGCACATTGAGCGCCACATGGCATGCAATGGCAGACGCCCAAGTGGTGAGACTGGAAGTCCCCAAAAAGCGTTTCTTGCCGAGCGAGATGACGATCTGCTCGAACGACGCCTGAACGAGATCGTCGTGATCGACTTCTCGTCTTCCCAACACGCGCACGATGGCGCGGTCGACAGCAGGTCCGAGTTTGTCGTAGAGAGCGCCGGCGACGCGCGTGTCGCCCGCTGCCATCGCCTGAACGATTTCCTCATCGGAGGGCAAGCGTGGCTCTGCCGCGACGACATAGAGCGGGGGGGCGCCGA
>JAYVYD010000418.1:0-12701 GCA_043784605.1 Myxococcales bacterium
AGACGGCGAGCTCGTCGAATTCCTCGCCGACTTGGGCGCAGCCGCAGACCCAGGCGACATCATCCCGCTAGAAGACGAAGAGCACGTCGCCGCTTGAGCGAACTCCGCAGCAGCCTAGGCTATTTGCTTAACCCTTCGCCGCAGCGTGCGTCTCCCATGGTGCGGGCTACGACGGAGTAGTCGCCGAGCGAGACTGACTGCGGCAGTACGACAGCTCCGGTGAAATCGCCTTTGTCGTTGGTCGCGAGTCCGCCGACCCGCACCTTGCGGCCGGTGTGAGCGTCCTGCAAGAGGACGTCGACGGACAGGTGTGTGCATGCGTCGCCGTCGGCGACCGCGCTGCCTTTCAGGTGGATCGCGGCTCCACGCAGGGCGCTCGGCTCGGTCAGTTCAATGTTCAGCGTCGTCGTCGGCCGGTTGTCTTCGGAGTCCGGCTGTGGGGTGTTCGCGCTCCCTGACGACGAGTTCGAGGGTGACGGCGGCGCCTTGCTTCCGCCGGATGCGCTGCCCGACGGGGAAGCTCCGGGCTTCGGGCGATCGTTGGCGCGAGACGCGCTGGTCATGTCGTCGCCGCTCGTCGCGTTGGGCGGCCACGCGAACGGGTCCGCCGGCGGCACGTACGGATCCGCGCTGCGCGAGAGATCGGCGTTCAAGAAGCGACCCGCGCCGCCGAGATCGATGCGCTTCCACAGCGTGCCGTCGTGGACCTCGACCCACGCGTGCGCCTCGTTCGTCACCATGCGCGCGGGGATCCCCAAGCCGAGCGCTGTGATCATGAACGCGAACGCGCGGTGCCTGCAGACGCCCTTCTTGGCGAGCGCGAGATCCGTGTAGATGTCGTGCTCGGGCTTGGGGGCCTCTTCCGAGTCTTGAAACGAGCGGAAATAGCCGACGAGCTTGTTCACCACATCGTGCGGCCGATCGAGGCGCGTGACGCCGATCCTCCTGGTGACTTCCCCAACTGCGTCGAAGACGTTGGGCGGCACCGCGGGTGCGCTCGGCAAGTCTGCCCAGTTGGCGTCGGCGAAGTCCCCACCGTACGCGGCGCGCGGGATCGCGAGATCAACCACGAGCCTCCCGCGCACGGTCTCGCTCGCGTCCAAGAACCAGTTGTCGGCGCCGTCGTGGACGATTCGAAACGGCACGTCGCGCGCGCCAACACCGAAGCGCGCGTGCACGAGGCGCGTGCCGGGTCCCACCGTCGGGATGCGCACGTGCGAGGTGGTTGACGCATCAACGACGATGTCGCCGTAGAAGCGCTCGTCTTGCGCGCCCACCTTCGAGTCGAGCACTACCGGCGAGAGGCTCGAGCTGGAGACGTACAGAGAGAAGTCCGCGGAGACTGCGTCGTAGGCGACTAGCCGTTTGAATGGCGTCGTCGACGGGCTGAACGGATCGTCGTACGGCAGCACGTCGGGGCGCTGCGTGTTGCGATCCGGCGTGAAGGTGCCGCCGACGGCCGAGTCGCTCGCGCGCGTCGCCGCCGCCTCGCGATCACTCGGGGGTCGCGACGGATCGGGCGCGGAAAACGTGCCGCTGCGCGTCTCGAGCGCCGCGGGGATGTTGCCCTCCACGACGACGCCCATCGCGATGTCGTCGCGCGGATCGTTGCCGATGCGCTCGTGCAAGACAGCGTCGACCGATCCGACCGCGGGCCGCACCGTCGCCACGACGACGAGGATCGGCAAGAGCAGCGCGTGACGTAGACGCATACAAGCCAAAGGTTAGCTCAATGCATCGCGTTCGCCGACTCGTTCCATCGCGCGTTCGGCGGTGGCATCTCCCAATGGCCAGGAATCCATGCGTAGGAGACGCCGGTCCACATCCAGTAGCCGACCATCCACGCGGACTGAGGAGACGGCGGCGGCGGCTGCACCTCGTCGATTACGCGCGGCGGCGGGGGTCCGGTCAGAAGGACGGCGCGCGGCGGCGGGCTCGTCACGGTCGGCGTGCAAGCCATCACCCACATCACGAGGGCGAACATGCCGTGCCATGTCCGAAGGCGACGATCGCGGACTTGAGCCGCTTGACGTGAGAAGCGAGCCCGAACGGCGAACGCAATCACGAACCGAGCAAGCCCAACCCGTTTCATTACCAAATTTAACGTTCCGCTCCGCATCGACCTTCACAAGGTCACATCGTAGCATCGCGCGCATGGCCTTCGACGAATCCAAGCTCATCGCCGAGCTCGACTCACTCCCAAGCGATCTCAAGGAGCGGATGAGCAAGCTCGGCTTTGATGGCGCGCACTTCACAGAGCAGGCCCGCTCGCTGACGACGGGGGATCCCAAGACGCGGCGGACGCTGCGCAACCGCGTGAGCGGCGAGGTGCGCGTCCCGGCGGAGTCGGACCTTCCTGCGGCACCGATCGGGCCCGAGGCCGCGCGGTTGTCCGGGGTCGGCATCGCCGCGTTGAAGCGAGGAGCGCTGGCGTTCTGCGTGATGGCGGGCGGGATGGCGACGCGCATGGGCGGCGTCGTGAAGGCGCTCGTACCGGTGATAGGTCAAGCGTCGTTCCTCGACGTGAGATTGGCCGAGAACCGCGCGTTCTCGACGCTCGCGGGCAGGCCAATCCCGCTGTGGCTGATGACCAGCGAGGCTACCGAACACGGGCTCGGCGACGCGCTCCGTGAGGCGAAGGCGCCCGCGCACGTGAAGACGTTCATGCAAAACGTGAGCGTGCGCCTCAACCCAGACGGCTCTCTCTTCAAGGACGCGAGCGGGCACGTGAGCACGTACGCCACCGGTCACGGAGACCTGCCCGACTCGCTGCGGCGCTCCGGTCTGCTCGAAGAGTTCGCCAAGAGTGGCGGCGAGGTCGTGTGGATCACGAACGTGGACAACCTCGGCGCGACGATCGATCCGGCGATCCTCGGCGCGTTCCTCGAGAGCGGCAAGGACGTGATGGTGGAGGTGTGCCCGAAGGTAGTCGGCGACAAGGGCGGCATCCCGGCGTGGGCCGAGGGCAAGCTGCAGGTGCTCGAAGAGTTCCGCTTGCCGGCGGACTTCGACGCGACGCGCGTCCGCGTGTTCAACACCAACACGTTCTTGGTGAGTTCCAAGGCCTTGCTCGTTGCGCGCTATGCGTCGAGCTACTTCGAGGTCGAGAAGACCGTAGACGGCAAGCCCGCGATCCAGTTCGAGCGCCTCCTGCAGGAGCTGACGGCCAACCTCCCCGCGGCGTACGTCAGCATCCCGCGTGAAGGGACCGCGTCGCGCTTCGAGCCGATCAAAGACAACGAGGAGCTCCAGCGACGCAAGCCGAACCTCGCCGCGATCGCCAAGGCCCGCGGGATCACGCCGTGATACCGTCGGGCCCGGGGACGATGACGAGTCAATCAACGCCGCTCGACACAGTCGATCGTGCCGCCGCGCTGTTGCTCGCGGACGGGAGGTTCTTCGCGGACATCGTGACGCGACCGTTCCCGTTGCTACTGACGGTCACGCGCGGAGACATCGTCGTCGTGCTCGCGCCCGGGCCCGTGTGGGACCGCGGACGCGACTTGCTCAAGCCGTTCGCCGAGCGCTTCGCCGAAGGCCTCGCGAGCCTGGTGTTGCTGGGGCGTCCCGAGGAGAAGGATCTCGCGCACGCCATGAATCTCGGCCTCGCAAGCCTCTTGCCGCGCGAGCCAGAGTCGGACGAGCTGATGATCGCCCTGCAGCGCGCGCTCGAGATGCTCGAGAGCAAGTCGCGCGCAGAGCGGCGCGGCAAGTGGCTCAAACGGTACCGCTACGAGCTCGGCGAGCTCATCAACATCGCGCGCGCCATGACCACGGAGCGTGTCGTCGACAAACTCTTCAGCGTGATCTTGGAGAAGAGCCGCTACGTCACGGGCGCGGACGCCGGCAGCATCTACGTCGTGGAGGGCGACGAGAGGAGCCCTCAGCTCCGCTTCAAGCTCACGCAGAACGACTCGATCACGTTCGACTCGCGCGAGTTCACGATGCCGATCTCCAACCGCTCGATCGCCGGCACCGTGGCGCTGTCGAAGAAGACGCTCTCGATAGCGGACGTCTATCACCTGCCCGCCGGCAGCTCGTTCGGCTTCGACAAGAGCTTCGACGCTCGCATCGGCTACCGCACCAAGAGCATGCTGGTGGCGCCGCTGATCTCGCAGCGCGACGAGGTGATCGGCGTCATTCAGCTGATCAACAAGAAGAAGGACCCCGAGAAGAAGCTGCTCACCCAAGCGGACGTGGACGAGCAGGTCATCGAGTTCGACGAGCGCTCGGACGAGCTGCTCGGGATGGTGGCGGCGCAAGCAGGCGTCTCGCTCGAGAACGTGATGCTCTACGACGAGATCCGAAAATTGTTCGAGGGCTTCGTCAAGGCGAGCGTCGAGGCGATCGAGTCTCGAGACCCGACCACGAGCGGTCACTCGAGACGCGTCGCAGATCTCACCGTGGAACTCGCCAAGGTGGTCGATGGGCACGGGGAGGGCGCCTACAAGGACGCGTTCTTCTCGCGCGAAGATCTACGAGAGCTCGAGTACGCGAGCCTGCTCCACGATTTCGGCAAGATCGGCGTGCGTGAGAAGGTGCTCGTCAAGGCGAAGAAGCTCTACGACGAGTCTCTCGATGCGATCCGCGCGCGCTTCGACTTCGTCTCGCGGACCATCGAGAGCGACGTGCTGATGCGCAAAGTGCGCGCGCTCGAGTCCGGCTCGCCCAAGTCGGAGCTCGCCGCGCTCGACCAAGAGCTCGTCGTGAGGCGCGCGGAGCTCGACGCGGCGTGGGACGCGATCATCGGCGCGAACGAGCCGACTGTGCTCGCCGCGGGAGACTTCGCCAAGATCGAGGTGCTCGCCAAGGAGACCTACGTCGATCTGCGCGGAGAGGTGCGCAGGCTGATCACCGACGAGGAGGTCACCGCCCTCAGCGTGAAGCGCGGGTCGTTGACGGCGCAAGAGTTCGACGAGATCCGCAGCCACGTCTCGCACACGTTCCGCTTCCTCTCGCAGATCCCCTGGGGCAAGGCGCTTCGGCGGGTCCCGATCATCGCGGGCGCGCACCACGAACGACTCAACGGGACCGGATATCCGAACCGCCTACGCGCCGAGGAGATCCCGGTCCAGTCGAAGATGATGAGCATCTCGGACGTGTTCGATGCGCTGACGGCGTCCGATCGACCTTACAAAAAGGCCGTCCCCCTCGAGCGCGCGATCGACATCCTCGAGTACGGCGTCAAAGACCAGCATCTGGACGGCGAACTCGTCCGCATCTTCCGCGAGGCACGGATTTGGGACCGCGCGCAGAGCGTGAAGAAGCAGTAGGCGACCCTGCCGGTGACTCGACTCACCTCCGACTGACACGAAAGTTGTTCGCCTGCGTGCGGGTTGGGTACGCTTTCGATTGTCGTGCGAGCCATTGTTTTTGCCTTGTTTGCGCTCTCCTCGGCGGCGTGTGCTTCGGTGCCCGCAACCGTCGCGCGAGCGCCCGCTTCGAGACCGACCGTCGCCGCGCTCCCGGTCGCGACCGCCGATGATGTCACTCCGGCGTTGGAGCGAGCACCGGCGGACCCGCGGATCACGATCGACAAAGACACTCGCCTGCTCGTGTTCGGCGACTCGATGGTCAACGCGGGCATCGGCTACTTCCTGAAGAAGCGCGTCGAGAGGGTCGGCGGTTACGGCGAGACCGACTCGGTCGCCAGCTCCACCGCGCCGACTTGGGACAAGAACAAGCGCATCGAGTGGCTCCTCGAGAAGACCAAGCCCACGGTCGTCGTCGTCATTCTCGGCGCGAACGAGGTGTACCTGCCGTTCCCTCGAGCTACGGCGAATCACATCAAGTCGATCGTCGAAAAGCTCGGGGGCCGCACGTGCGTCTGGGTTGGCCCGCCTGTCTGGAAGAAGCAAACGGGAGTCGTCGAGGTTCAACGCGACAACGTCGGCCCATGCCAATACTTCGACTCGCAGAGCGTCACGCTCACGCGACAACCCGACGGCATTCACCCGAACTACGAGGGCGGGCGCGACTGGGCCGCCGCAGTGTGGGCTGCTCATTTTGTCGCGAAGGCGACGCCTGCGATCACGCCTCCGCCCGCCGCTCCACACGACGACGCCGTCTCTACGCGGTAGTCTATCTTTGGGTGCGTTGCGCGCGGCTTGAGTTGGGGTGCCTGCTGCGGGTGAGTTGGGTCCGACGGGACCTATCCCGTTGGTAGGTTTGGCACGGACGCGCAGCACTTTTTCTTTCTGGCCGCGCAGCGCGGACCAGAAAACAAACGCCGCGCGCTCCGGTCCTTTCTCCTGCGGCGTGAAGCGGGCTGGAGGCGGCGTCCGCAGGTGGCGGGGGGGGAATTGAGGTGAATTCCGACCGCGAACTCGTGTCGATCTGCGAGCGAGACGAACAGCTCCCTGTTTCCTTTTCGCCACCCGCGGCCGAATCGAGCGGTGAGCGTGCGGTGCTTTTTTTGGGGACCGCCGAACATGCTCCACGTGCGATCACGGCGCAGACTCGACACTCACTCACTAAGGCCTTTAGTGTCCGCGGGCACGAGCAAGAGTGCTGCGCGTCGCCGACGCCCTCACCTCCTAGCAGCGGGTGCCCCTTCGCCCCGCGCGTTGCGGTTCAAATCATTTTGGCTAAGACGGTCTTCAGATCGGTCTTGCCGTTCAAGGCGGAAGCGAACAGATCGCCTTTTGCGTCGAGCCGAGCGCGGAGGGTCTTTAGGTTGAACGCGCGCGGGTCGAGGCGCTCGTTCACTTCGCTCCATGTGACGGGGGCGCTCGCGGGCGCCTGATCCATGTCGCGCAGCGAGTAGGGCAAGACGAGGCGCTTGCCCTTGAAATTGAGGTGATCGAAGAAGAGGCGCCCCGCGCGCCTCTCGATCTCGTTCACCATCGTGACGACGTCGGGCATCAAGCGGGTGACGAGGAGCGCGACGTTGGTCGCGAACGTCTGCGCGAGCGCCATCGTCTGGTTGGGCGCGAGGGGCACGAGGATGTGCAAGCCCTTCTTGCCGCTCGTCTTCACGACGCTCTCGACTTCGAGGAGCTCCAACAAGCGCCGCACCGCGAGCGCCACGTCGATCACATGCTTCCAAGTCGTACGCTCGCCGGATCGAGATCGAGCATCCACAAGAGCGCATCCGTCGTGTGCAAGACGATGCGGCGGTTGCCCTCGATCATCACCGGCTTGAGGTAGTCGGGCGCGCGCGGAGGCACGCGATGTTGGTACCAGGTGAAATCGTCGATGCCGTCCGGCCAACGCTGCGCGACGACCGGCCTGTCGACCATGTGCGCGAGCATCGTCGGGGCGACTGCCGCGTAGTACGCGACGATGTCCGTCTTGGTGAATCCGTCGCGCGGATAGAGCACCTTCTCGGCGTTGGTGACGCGCGGGCTCGGCGATAGTGTGCGCTCGTCCAGGAGCGGCTCGCCAGTCGCCGAGACGGCACCCCACTCGTCTTCTTCCGGCGGCCAGGCTGATGCTTGACTCATCAACCATAGCCCCGGGACGCCGACCTTGGCGAGCGACGCGCGGAGTTCGGACAGCGAACCGCCGAGCGGCTGCGAGATCACGAGCGAGGGCGGCGCGGCGTTCAACAAGGCGGTCATGCGAACACGGCGCTCGGACAATGGCATCGTGCGCAGGTCTTGATCACCCACCCGCAAGACGTCGGAGACGGCCAAAACCAGGCTCCCCGTACGCTTACCCCCCACCCATTCCTTGAGCATCGCGAACGACGGACGCGAACGCTCGTCCAGCACGCACACGTGCGCAAGCAGCACCAGGTCGCCCGCGGGCGTGAGCTGCTTCAACGCGGCGGCGAGAGACGGGAACGGCTCGGTCCAGTCGCGCATCCCCGCGCCGAAGAGCCGCGCGTCGTCTCCGGATCGACACGCCAACACGCGCTGACCCTCCCACGCGAGCTCCGCCAACGCGCCCGTTGCGTGCAGCGACTTCGCCTCTTCATGGGACAGGCCGCGAATCGGTGGGATGCCCGTGTCTCGCGCGAGCGTCCAGGCCGTCTTGCGCATCTCGCCCGGCGCGCGCGGTACGCGGCGAACATACCGGGGCCCAGAAGCCATCGCAGAAAGCGTAGCGGCTAAAGGGACGAGAACGCTATCGTGGCCTCGCTCATGGGCTCTCGTCACTCGTTCTTGCTCTCGACGCTCGCGCTCGTGCTCACGTCGGTGAGGGCGTTCGCGGACGGTCCTGACACACCTCGGCCCGACCCCTGGAACAAGGGGGCGCACCCACCTGGGGTCATCACGCCGATGCCCGTCCCCACGTGGACGAAGCCGCCAGCGCCGGCGATGGTCTCGACGTCGGGCGTTGACGTGCAGCCGGCGAAGCCGACGCAGATCGTCACCGACGAGACGCTCGCGCTTCGCGTCAAGCAGCTCGAGGAGGATCTCGCCGCCGTGCGGGCCGCGCAAGGAACGCCGAGCGGCGACGACTGGACCAAGCGCATTCGGATCGGCGGCTACATCCAGCCGCAACTGGTCTGGCAGACCTTCAACGGACCAGGCTCGCCCAACGTCGACGCGAACGGACAGCTCCCCGCCGGCATCGGCGCGAACGACACGATCGCGAAGAGCGATGGCACGACGACCAACCCGGATTTCTTCCGCATCCGTCGCGCGCGCTTGTTCGCGAGGCTGTCGACGGACGCCACGACGGTGATGCTCGAGGTCGATCCCATCCCTCGCGGAGGCTCGATTACAGGCTCCGGGACGATCGCGCGACGCGTGTATGTTGCAGGCATTGCGCGCTTTTCGGAGAGCACGCGCCTCGAGATTGGCGTTGGCGAGTTCAAGGTGCCTTTCGGCTGGGAGGTCTTGCAGCTCGATTCCGAGCGCCCGTTCATCGAGCGCTCGTTCATGGCGAACTCCCTGTTCCCCTCCGAGCACGATGTCGGGGCGTTCGCACATCTGTATGCCGAGAAGTTCACGCTCATGACCGCGGTGCTCAACGGAGTGATGCTCGGTGAGAAGAACTTCGCCATCATCCCCGACCTGAACCGCGGCAAGGACTTCGTCGCGCGCGCACACTACGACCTCGGCCCCGCGGACTTGGGGGCGAGCGGCTACGTGGGCTCAGGCTCTCTCGTGGACGGCGCGAACCTTCGCTTCAAGCAGTACGGGCGATGGGCGGCGAACGTCGAGTTCGCGCTTCACCACGAGTTCTCGCACAAGCTCGGCCAGACGAAGGCCTTCGCAGAGCTCACGTACGCGCAGAACCTGGACCGCGGCACGCTCATCTCGTACGCCCTGCCGACGATCCCCGCCGACGTCACGCAGGACGTCATCAACAAGCGCGAGCTCGGCGGGTTCATCCGCGTAGAGCAGGACGCCACCCAATGGCTGACGCTCGGCGTTCGCTATGACTACTACACGCCCGACACGTCGATCGGGGACGACCAGCGACACACGTTCTCCGGCGTCGCCGCGGTTCACTTCACGAAGCAACTGCAGCTGATGACCGAGTACGACTCCGCGCTCGATCGCATCCACCCCCTAAATGCTGGGCCTTGGCGCACCAAGACGATCAACACGCTCTCGTTGGTGCTCCAGGGACGGCTGCTCTAGCTTCAGCTGCCGTAGCGCTTCTTGATGTTCGGCAGGAGATACTCCTCGAACGCGCGCTTGAGATCGTATTCGTTCTTGAAGCCCCAGTCGCGGCGAGCGCGGGCGTCGTCCACGTCCGACGGCCAGGAGTCGACGATCGCTTGGCGGCGCGCGTCGGGGACGAACCGGATCTGCGCCTTGGGGTACGCCTTCCTCACGAGCTCGGCGAACTCTCCCGCGGACGGATTGAAGGCGGCGATGTTGTAGACCTGCGTCGTGAGCCTCTCCACGGGCGCGGCCATCAAGCCGAGGAGCGCGTCGATGGCGTCTGGCATGGCCATGAACGGGATGCGCGTGTCTTCTCGAACGAAACAGTCGTAGGCGACGTTCTGCGCCGCAGCGTGGAGCATCTCGGGCCCGTAGTCGCTCGTGCCACCGCTCGGTACGGTGAACGCGCTGATGAGGCCGGGGAAGCGGATCGATCGGAAATCTACGCCAGAAACATGCGTTTCGGCGGCGAGCTGGCGGTAGTGGCGTGAGTAGTAGCGGCCGAGGTGCTCGCAGTAGAGTTTGTTGCAGCCGTACATCGAGATGGGCTCGAGGCACTGATCCTCGTTGATGCAGCCGGCCATATTTTTCGTTTGGAGCGAAGGCGTGCCGTACGCGGCGATCGAGCTCGGGAACAGGAACTTCACCGGCTTGCCGTGCCAGCGCGCCTGCTCCACTGCGAGCTTGAGGAGGTTCATGGTGCCGGTGACATTCACCTCGTGCGCGGTCTCCGGAGTGAACTCGCTGCGCGTCGAGAGCAGCGCGGCCAAGTGGAAGATGGCGTGGATCTCGTACTCGCTGACGAGACGCTCGAGCATGTGTTTGTCGAGGATGTCGCCGACCATCGTGGCGCGGCACATCTTGGAGAGCTCCGGCTCTACCTCTTTGATGTCGAGCGCGAGGACGTCGTGTTCCTTGGCGAGCTGGCTCACGAGACCGTGGCCCATCTCTCCGCTCGCGCCCGTGATCAGAACGACTGCTTTTCGTCGCATGGTGACGACGCAGGTTAGCGAAGCGCGCGCGCGATGACTCCGGCAATCGACTCGAGGCTTCTCACTCCGAACAGCGCGACGCCGGGTGCGGCCAGCGCGTCATCCACCGCCTGACGAATCACGTCATCGCTCGACATCACGGAGACGGCTGTTTCCAGCTGCAACACCGCGTCACCAGAGACCATGAGCTCACCTCCAACCCGCAGGTGCCCTCCCCCATCGACGCCCGCGCACACGACACCGATTGCCTCGTTGGCGGTCGCCTTCCATGGCGATTGACTCGTCACCGGTACGGCGGCAGACGAAGACGCTAGCGTCGGCAGCGGGCCGAAGGCTGCCGTGTAGGCGTTCTTGATCGCGTCGGCGACGCGCTCGGAGTCGACCGGCTTACCCGCGAGCTCGCTCAGCGACGCGGGCGCCTTGCCTGAGTGCGACGTGCGCGGCGTCGTCCACAGCGGCGCGTTGACCGCCACCAACGCTTCGAACGAGGTGCGTCCGGTCCCTGCGTGATGCGCGAACCCGACGAACGCGGCGGGCCGGTGCCCCACGGACACCCAATCACGACCGAAGTAGTGCGCGAGCGAGCCGCTCTTGGTGAGCCCACGCAGCAGCGGGCGCACGTAGCGATTCAGGATCTGGTCACGTGTGCACGATATGAGGGCGTCGTGCGTTTGCAGCGCGAGCGCGACATGAACTACGCCGCTCGACAAGGACAGCGCGGGCCCGCCCGAAGCGCGCGCGAACGTCGCCAGAGGATCGTCACACGATCGCTGGAACGCCCCTAAAATAGGCCCCGATTCCTCGATAATTGACACAGCAAGCGATGCCGGAGACCCGAGCGGGGCGGCCGCGGCGGACCAAGAGAGCGCCGAGAGATCATGGAGTCGCATAATGCCTCGATCCTACGCGAGCCTGTTCGATTAACATCTTCTGATGCGAACCACGCTCGTCACACTCTCGGTCTCGGCAGTCGTCTTTACTCTCGCATCCGCGTCCAGCGCCGCTCCCGAGTGGGTCGAGCGACGCATCGTGCTCTCGGGCACGCCCATCGCCGGGAGCGTCGACGTCGGCATGGGCGTCGGTCACACGGAGGTCGGGCGCTACCGCAACGGATTTTACACGGCGAACGGCGCCGGCTTCAGCGCGGAGGGCGTGATCGGGATCGTGGGCCGCGTCGACCTCGGGTTGCGCGTTGGGCTTCGGGTCAACGACGAATCGGCCTACGCACAGTCGGACTCTTACGCGCGCTTCTACGATCCGAACGCGCCGCTCGCCTACACCCACGGCTACAACACGTTCGCCAATCCCGAGTTTCGTGTGCGCGGCAAGCTCGTCGACGTCGGCGTGTTCGAGCTCGGACTCGAGGGTCGGGCGATCGTCCCCACCTTCGGCACTCGCTTCAGCACGGTGTTCGGCGTGCCCATGGCCGTGCACGCGGGCCACTTTTTCAAGCTTGATTTCGGCGTCTACAACGTCCTCGGCTTCGACAATCCCATCGTGTTCGCGCTCGAGGTACCGGTCAACGCGTGGTTTCAGGTAACGAGGAAAGTGTTCCTCGGTCCCATGACGGGTTTCCGCGTCTATTCGAACTACTTCGCGAACGAACAGGTCGATGTCATGCTCGGGTTCGGTCTAGGTGTTCACCTCGTGCGGTGGCTCGATCTGAAGACGCAGATCGTATTTCCCCGCATCAACGAGGGCCCGCAGTTCTTCGGCGGCGGAGTCGGCGTCGGGTTCATCTTCGAGTAGCGAGTCATCGCTTCCGCGCGATGAACTCGGCGGCGGCGTCCAACGCCTCCGAGTAGACGTCCTCTTGCGACACTGGCGAGCGCTTCGGAACACGAGGCATGACGGGCCAACGGTCCCGTTGGGGATCAAGTCGGCGAGCAAAAGCGGCACGGAAGCTGGGCTATTGGTGCGGCTGATGCCGCCGGTGCTGCTCGTCGCGACGGCGATGTCGTGCAGTTCGACACGCCATGACGAACTTGAGGAGACCGCCATCTCGACGAGCTCCCGCTCGCGGGCTGCGATGCGTCGCTAACGACCGGTGTTGCGACGCCGGGCTTGGACCAAAGCACGACGGTGACCCTGACCGGTTACGGTGACCTCGCAACGACAGACCCTTACGTACCTTGCAAGCGTC
>JAYVYD010000419.1:0-17849 GCA_043784605.1 Myxococcales bacterium
ATCGCCGACGACTCCAAGTACTGGCACGGGCACGAGCACGCCGCAGACCACGCCCACGACTCCGAGCGCCGATGAAGGCTCCGCGACGATCGTCTGGGACGTCGCTGTCGTGCGCGACACACCGCACACGGGCGCCGTCGTCGCTCGCCTGCCGCGAGGTACGAAGGTGAAGCTCGGCGACAACACCGGCGGTTGGTTCAAGATCAAATACGGAGCCAACTTCACGAGCGAGGGCTTCCTCTACCGCGGTGCGGTCGGCAAATAGTCACAGAAGTTCAGAAGCTCGGGAAGGGATGGAAATCCAAATCCCCTTTTTGATCTTCTGATCTTTTTGTTCACTCCTCTTCGGTGTTGGTCGCGAACGGAACGACCTTCGCGCGGCCGTCTTCGCCGATGCCAAGCAGCTGCTCGACTTTGTGCTGCGCGAGATCGAGCTTGGTCTGCGTGAGCTTCGAGAGCTTCACGCCCTCTTCGAAGAGCGTGAGCGAGTCCTCGAGCGGCAAGTCTCCGTCCTCGAGCCGCTCGACGATCTCGCCGAGACGCGACATCGCTTGCTCGAACGTCGGCTCCGCGATCGGCTGCGTCTTGCCTGACATGCGCGGAGACTGCCTCTACGGAACGCGGGGCGCAAGCACGAGACGACCTTCACCGGGCGGCACCGAGAGGACGAGCGCGAAGCCGTCTTCGTCGAAGGCGAACGGAATCGCGGACCCGTCAGCCCCGAGATAGGAGCCCGTGAGGTCCTTCGGCATCGGCGCGTCGGGCGGCGCGATCACGCGGATCCACGCGCACTCTCGGACGACCGGCGTCGGGTTTGGGGGCAGGCCCGCAAGAGCGCGTCGCGCGATCAATCGCACGATCGCGTCCGGATCGAGCTTGCTCGCGGTTCGCAGCGCCCAAACGCGCGACGGTGAGCTGGCGTCCGCTTCGCGCGAGGCGAGCGCGAGCACGATCGCGCGTCGCACCTTGCCGTCGACTTCGTAGCGATACGCATTGGCCAACATCCCGCTCGCGTCCGTCGCCGGTCCCATCCCGAGACCACGCGCGATGTGCGCTCGCGTGTTCGGATCTCGCGACGTCAACAGGTCGCTCACCTTGTCGCGCAGCGTGTCGTCCTCCAAGCGCGTGCGCGCAGCGAGCGCGAGCGCGGCGACGGGTGCATCGGGCCCTCCAGCTTCGGCGCGATCGACGAGCGTCAGCGTCGGTACGAGCGAGCTCGGGTCTCCGCTCGCGAGCGCGCCTGCCAGCACCATCCGCGTCGCGTCGTCTTTCTCGTCGGCGAGCGCGGCGAGCAGCTTCTTGTCGGTGTCTGCGCTCGGGTTCGCGCGGGCGCCCATCGCGGCCATCCTACGGACGTGCGCATCGGGATCAGCGAGTCCTGCGTCCAAGCGGCCCAGATCCGACGAGACGTTCGCGAACGTCCCCAGCGCGCGATCGCGAGGATCCTTGCCGTGCGACAGCGTGTTCGCGAGCTCCTCCATCGCGCCACTCCGCTCGCCACGCGTGATCCGTCGCAGCACGTAAGCGCGCAGCGCGAGCCGCTTGTCCGTCATCTTCTCGATCGCGGCCATCGCGGACGGGTGGGCCGACCTCGCCAACGCCTGCGCCGCTGCGGGGCCGAGCCGCGCGTCGGAGAGGAGCGCGATGAGCGCCGTCAGCGCCTCGTCCGTGTTGCCTCGTCCAAGCGCCGCCACGACGGACTCTCGAAACGTAGGGTCGCTGAACGTACCGATGAGCTTCGCGAGCGCCGACGAAATGTCGGCACTCGCGCAAGGGTGCGTCGCGCACGCGCTCTGCACGCGCTCTGCGAAGCGAACGCCGTCCGCGAGCGTCACGTTGTCTCTCAGCAGACTCGCCACCGCGCCGTATCGCGCAGGGGCATCGAGCAGCGTGAGCGCCTCGGCCGCGGCGACGCGCAGCTTGGAGTCCGGATCCGCCGGCGACTTCTTGTCGTCGAGCCCCAGCAACCGTTTCGCGAGCTCCGTGGCGCGCTGGTCTCCCGCTTGTGCGAGCCCTCGCAGCGCGACCTGTCGCGTCGCGCTGTCTCCAGGCGAGCTCGCGACCGTCAACAGCGACTCGAGCAGACGTAGATCGCCGCTCTCCGCGTAGAGCCAAGCGCTCGTCGGCGAGGTGGGGCTCTCCAGCTTCGCGCTGAACGGACTGACTCCGTACACGAGCAGCGCGTTGGCAGCGGCGAGCTGCCCGATCCCGCTCTGGCGCGTGAGCTTGATCAGGTCGTCGACACCCTTGCTGTCGCCGGACGACGCGATCGCGAGCGCCGCTGTGTTGCGCGCGAGCTCCACCTTCGCGACCGGATCGTCGCCGGTCGGATCGTCCCCGCGCTTGCCACCCGCGCCTGCCGCGGCTCCGACGAGCGCGAGCAATCGCACGCGTGCGGACTCTTGGTCTACGTACGGCGCGAGAGCGCGCGCGAGCTCGATCATCGCGCGAGGATCCGAGCGCAGGCTCACGTCCTGAAGTCCCGAGAGCAGACCAATCGCCTCAGGCGAGCCGTCCGCCGAGGCGCGCGCGATCCCGCGCAGTCGCTCGTCGTCGTCGTCGTTCTGGCGTAACAGACGCTCCGCCATTCCGGCGCCGAAGCGCTTCCGCAACGCACGCGACTCTTCTTCGGTGCCGAACGCCGAGCTCTGCTCTTTGCCTTGTCGCGGCGGCGACTGCGCGAGTGCCGTTGCGGGGAGCAGCACCAGAGCGAGCGTGAGGCAATAGGAGCGAAGTCGCACGATTTACTTCTTCGGTGCGGTAGGCAGCGCCGGGTTGGTGGGAGCCGCGGTGGTGGACTGCAGCGGCGTGGTCGCGGCAGGCACGACGGGCGCGACGAGCAGCAAGAGGCCGAGCCCCGACTCCGCGCCAGGCTGACGCTTCACGGCGTCCCAGCTCACGGTCTCGGCCGCCCCGTCTCTGTGGGTCATCTGCGTGAGCGCGGTGACGAGCACGAGCGCGCGCTCCAGCGAGTCATTCGCGTTGCCGGTGGGTCGCGCACCCACGGCGAGCGTCCACTCGTGATGATGATTGAGCTCCGTGGCGATCGCGCGGACCGTCGTGAGGCTCGCCGGATCGATCGCGACGCCAGAGGCCGAGCTCACGAGCCTGATCGCCGTCGCCGTCTTGATCGAGCCCTTCTTGCCGTCGAACACGACGAGCGCCTTGCCGCCTTCGTCCGGGCAGCCGTCGTCGTCCTTCACGCCGTTGTAGACCTCGGCCGAGTCCGGGCACTGGTCGGCGTCGTTGAGGTACGTGTCGCCATCGCGATCGGGGCTAGGGCAGCCGTTGAGCGCAGGGTCGGTAGACGGCTCGCCCGCGACCTTCGGGCACGCGTCCACCTTGTCAGGCACGCCATCGCCGTCGTCGTCCGGGTCCGGACAACCATCGGTGTCTTCAAACCCATCAATGTCCTCGGCTTGATCGGGACACTTATCGGCGTAATCGGGGATGCCGTCATTGTCTCTATCGGCAGCAGGACAACCGTTCTTCTTCGGGTCGTCGCTTCGCACGCCCTTCAAGGTGGGGCACGCGTCGACGTCGTCGCCGATGCCGTCACCGTCCGTGTCGGGCGCGGGGCACCCGTTTTTCTTGGGGTCTGCGCTCTTCACGCCCGGAACGTTCGGGCACGCGTCTTCGCGGTCGATGATGCCGTCATCATCGTTGTCGATCTCCGGGCAGCCGTCGCTGTCCTCGAAACCGTCTTTGTCTTCGGGAATGTCCGGGCATTGATCGAGGTCGTCTTCGATGCCGTCATGGTCTTTGTCGTGCTCTCGCGGGGCCCAGCCGGCGCCGGCGATCAAGCGGAGCGTCGGCGCGCCGACGGCCGTGGTGAGGCTCGTCTCCGCGCCGAAGTTCAGGAACGCGTCTTGGTAATGGCCGAGGCCGATGCGATCTGACAACGACACGAGCACCGGCGAGAGCTGCGCGCTTCCGGGGTCCGTGCCCGCGCCGAACGGGAGCACCGGGCCCGCGGGCACCCAGCCGTGCGCGGCGAGCTCCCACTTCATGCGGTTCTCGCGATCGATGTGGAACACGTCGGGCTTGATCCAAAAGCCAGCGCTCCACGGGATCTCTCCGCCGAACATGATGCCACCGACGCTCGCGTCGGGCCACGTGCGGTTCTCCGTGCGGAGTTTGTAACCGAGGCTGATTTGAGCCCCCGCGACGACCAGCGACCACTCCGCCAACGCGCGCAAGCTCACGGTGGGCGCGCCCTCGGACAAGAAGCTCGCCGCGTCTCCGGTGGGGATGCTCACGACGCCGATGGCACCGAGGCCGAAGCCGCCGTTCGGGTTGTCGAGGATCGAGACCTTCCCGAAGATTGACAAGTCACCCATCGCCGTCGTGGACACCGGCGTGGCCGCGACAGTGCTCTTCAGACCGTCATCACCGGTTTGGTAGAGAGAGAGAGGCATCGATACGCCGACGGCCGCGCGAGAGCCGAGCCCGAGACCAGCGATGAGGTCCATGCCGACGTGATGCGCGACCGGCCGCACCTTCACGTCTCCGCTATCGGGCGCTCGCAGCGTGACCGGGAACAGCGTGTAGTTGACGTACGTGCCCACGTTCAGGACGCCGGCGCCCTGCGTGGTGGTCGGCTCGAGCACGAGCCCCGCGCGCGGATCGCCCGACGGCCGCCACGTGCGCGCGTCTATCGACGGCAGCTGTTGCGCCAAGGCGGCATGCGCACAGAGCCAACACGCGACCGCGAGCGAACTGCAAAGGACCCGACGAAGACCCGAGGAGCGCATGAATGTCACGGAGGTTAGGACACGCGCGCATTACATGAAAGCGCCATATTCAGCCGCGTCTGTGGCTCAGATGAGACGTGCATCTAGGTCGAGTTAGTTTGTGACGGGATCGGTCACGGGAGTCGCGGCGGGCGACGTGGTCGCGATTGGCTCCGCTTCGCGCGGACTCTCGCCCTGCTTGTCGCGCCATCGACGGATCGCGCCGCCGAGGATCTCGCCGATGAGCGCGCGGTACTCGAGCGCCGCGCCGTTCGCGATGAGGCAGAGATCGCTGTAGTCGGGCGTCAGTCCAGGGAGCGGGTTGACCTCGATCACGTAGATCTTCCCGGCGGAGGTGAGACGCAGGTCGACGCGCGCGACGTCCCTGCAGCCGAGCGCCGCATAGGTGCTTCGTGCGACACGCTCCATCGCGCGAAGCTCGTCTTTGTCGAGCTTCGCAGGAACCTCGTAGCGAACGTGGCGCTGCCAGTCCTGCTTGCACGCGTAGTCGTAGACCGGCCTCTCGCCGGGGCTCAAGAACACGACCTCCATCGGAGGCAGCACGCGCGGCCGGCGATCGCCGAGCAGGCCCACGGTGAACTCACGACCGAAGATGTACTCCTCCACCAGCGCGGGCTGACCGTACTTGTCGATCATCTCTCGTGCGATCTCGCGCACGCCGGCCTCGTCGTCGCACACGCTCTTGCTCGTGATGCCTTTGCTCGTGCCCTCGGCGTTGGGCTTCACGATCACGGGGTAGCGGAAGCTGCGAAGCTTCTCGCGCCCGCTGATGAGCACCTGGAACTCCGGGGTGTCCACGTCCTTGAGCAAGCGCTTGGAGAGGCCCTTGTCGAGGCAGATGGAGAGCGTCGCCGAGTCCGAGCCCGTGTAGGGTACACCTATCAGCTCGCAGAGGCTCGGCACCTGCGCCTCGCGGTTTCGGCCCTGGATTCCCTCGGCGATGTTGAAGACCACGTCCACGCCGCTCGAGACGAGCGCGCGCGGGAAGTCGGGTGTCGCCTCGAGCGGGATCACCGTGTGCCCGTGACTCTCGATCGCGCTCCTGATCGCGTCGATGGTCTCGGGCGGATCGTACTCGGCCTCGCGATCGTCGCCCTCGCTCGAGCCGATGCGCTTCATGTTGAACGCGAGCCCGACCTTGAGCTGCGCGCGTCTCGCCTTCGGTCGAGGCCTTGTGGCGTCGAGCTGACTTGCGAGGCCCGCGCGCAGGCACGCCGAGCGCAGCACTCCCGCGATGACCTGATCGTAGTCGAGGCCCTTGAGCTTGGCGGCGACCATGAGCGCGGAGTCCGGCTCGAAGCTGGGCAGCGCGGTCGCGGAGAGGAAGTGCACCTCGCCGTCGCTCGACACGCGGAAATCGAGCGAGCCCATGTCGCGGATCCCGAGCGCGGCGAACGCGCGCTCCGCGAGCTCCATCGTCCGTGCGAGCGCGCGCTTCGGCAGGTTCGCGGGCTGAAGCGTGACCACGCCCGAGCCGTCGTTGGCGAGCTTGAAGTCGTAGATCGCGAACTGTCTCGGGAACGAAGGGGCGACGCGGATCTCCACGGGCGGCAGCGTGCCCACGCCGTCGAGCTTGCTCACGCGCACGTCCGTGCCGGCGATGTAGCGTTCGAGCAGCACGCCATCGGGGTAGGTCTCGAGCAGATCGTCCAAAACGCGCCCGAGGTCCGCCGCGTCTTCGGCGACCGACTCTTGCGTGATGCCTTTGCTCGACCCCTCGTAGTTCGGTTTCGCGATCACCGGATAGACGAGGTCGTCGAGGCCTCCGCTCATCAGCGCCGCACGCGTGATGAGCCTACCTCGCGGAGAGGGCACGCCGTGCCCCGTGGCGACCTTCTTGGTCAATGACTTATCAAGCGTCACGCACAGCGTGTACGCGTCCGAGCCCGTGGTGGGCAGCCCCATCTCCTCGAACAGCGCGGCGTAAAAGCCGCGTCGCATGCGCCCGCGGCGCCCCTCTGCCGTGTTGAACACGAGATCTGGCGCGTACGCCTCGAGCCGAGAGACCAAACGAGACGGAGGCCCCGTCACATCGATGCGCAGCGCGTCGTGCCCTGCGCGGGTGAGCGCGCGAGCGATAGCGTCGATGGTCTCGGGTGCGTCGAACTCGGCGTCCTCCACCGAGCTCGACATACGGAGGTTGTGCGTCAGCGCGATCCGCATGGCTATCCCACCTCCGAAAAGAGCGGCGAACTCTCGCCGCCATCAGCAGCCTAGCGCATCTCGTTCCAGCAGGTCCCGTGATAGAAACGGAAACGATGGTGGCTCCTTTGAACATGCTCTGCATCGCGACCTTCTTCAAAGGCGAGCGCTTCATGCGCGAGGCCGCGGCGCGCGGCGCCCGCGTGTACCTGCTCACGGTCGAGAAGCTCCTGCACCGCGGGTGGCCGCGCGACGTGCTCGCAGACGTGTTCGCCATGCGCAACGGTGCAGACCTGAGCGAGACCGTGCGAACTGTCTCCTACCTCGCACGCAAGGTCCGCTTCGATCGCATCGTCGCGCTCGACGACTTCGACGTAGAGACAGCCGCCGCGCTGCGCGAGCACCTGCGAATCCCAGGTATGGGCGACACCACCGCGCGCCACTTCCGCGACAAGCTCGCCATGCGCGTCAAGGCGCGCGAAGAGGGCATCTTGGTGCCGGACTTCGTGCACGTCCTCAACTACGAGGCGATAACCGAGTTCATGACCAAAGTGCCGCCCCCGTGGATGAACAAGCCGCGCAGCGAGGCGAGCGCGGCCGGTATCACCAAGGTGGAGAGCGAGCGACACCTATGGGAGCTCGTGGACAAACAAGGTGATCGTCAGAGTCACTACTTGCTCGAGAAGTATTTGCCGGGCGACGTTTATCACGTCGATTGCATCGTCTCCGAGCGCAAGGTGGTGTTCTCTTCGGTGAACCGCTGCCACGAGCCGCCCTTCGACGTAGCGCACGGCGGCGGAGTGTTCGCGACGCGCACGGTGGAGCGCGGCTCGGAAGACGAGAAGACACTCATCACGCTGAACGACAGAGTGCTCAGCGTGATGAACCTCGTACGCGGTGTCTCCCATGTGGAATACATAAAAAATAGAGAAGACGGCCGCTTCTACATGCTCGAGTGCGCCGCGCGCGTCGGCGGCGCTCATATCGCCGACATGGTGGACGCGGCCACCGGCATCAACCTATGGGAGGAGTGGGCAAAGATAGAAGTCGGCGGCGGAAAAGAGCCGTACACGCTGCCACCCCAGAAGCTGGACTACGCGGGTTTGATCATGAGCTTGGCGCGCGAAGAGAAGCCCGATACCAGCGACTTCAATGACCCCGAAGTGGTGTATCGCTCCCCAGAAGCGAACCATATCGGCCTGGTGTTTCGCTCGCCGAGTCATGCTCGCGTCGAAGAGTTGCTGACGCGCTATACGGAGCGCGTGCGCGCACTGTCGGCCTCGATGCCCGCGCTGGAGAAGCCCGCGCACTGACGGTCAGTTTTTGTGTGAGTGTCCCAAGTGTTGTTGGACGGCCTGTCGAGTGACGCCCAGAATGCGGCCCGTCTCGGTGAGATTGCCACCCGTCTGTTCGATGGCGGCCTCGTAAAGTTGGTCGCGAACACGAGTGAACGAACCCGAGATACGTCCCTTTGCCGGTGATTGCCCCACATGCAGATGGGCCATGATAGCGGCAGGGCTCGCCGGCTTGAGCTCCGTGCGCGAAGACGAAGATCGCCCTAGAATCCGCCGCCGCGTGCGTCTTCATCTCTAAGCCGTTTTGACGACGCCCAGCTTCTTACCCACCTTCGTGAACGCCACGATCGCGCGATCGATCTGGTCGTCCGAGTGGCCCGCGCTGATCTGGATGCGGATGCGCGCTTCGTTCTTCGGCACGACAGGGAAGAAGAACCCGATGACGAAGATGCCCTCGTCGTACATCCCTCGCGCGAACTCCTGCGCGAGCTTCGCGTCCCCGAGCATCAGCGGGACGATCGGATGGATGCCCTCCTTGATCGTGAGGCCTGCTTTCGTCATTCCAAGACGGAAGCGCTTGGTGTTCGCCTCACTGCGGTCGCGCAGCTCGGTGGTCTTGTCGAGGAGCTCGAACACCTTGAGGCTCGCGCCGACGATCGCGGGCGCGAGCGTGTTGGAGAACAGGTACGGGCGCGACCGCTGCCGCAGCAGCTCGACGATCTCTTTCTTGCCCGTCGTGTAGCCGCCGCTCGCGCCGCCGAGCGCCTTGCCGAGCGTGCCGGTCAACACGTCGACGCGATGCATGACACCGCAATGTTCGGGCGTTCCGCGCCCTGTTTTTCCGATGAATCCGGTCGCGTGGCAGTCGTCCACCATCACCATCGCGTCGTACTTCTCGGCGAGATCGCAGATCAGATCGAGCTTCGCGATGTAGCCGTCCATGGAGAAAACGCCGTCCGTCGCTATCATCCGCAGGCGCTTGCCCTGCGTCTTCTTCAGCGCGTCCTCGAGGGCTTGCATGTCGCCGTTCGGGTAGCGGTGGCGCTCCGCCTTGCAGAGTCGGATGCCGTCGATGATCGACGCGTGGTTGAGCGCGTCGCTGATGATCGCGTCCTCCTCTCCGAGGAGCGTCTCGAACAATCCGCCATTCGCGTCGAAGCATGACGTGTAGAGGATGGTGTCCTCCAGCCCGAAGAACTTGCTGATCGTGTGCTCGAGCTGTTTGTGGATGTCTTGGGTGCCGCAGATGAAGCGCACGGACGAGAGTCCGAAGCCATGTGTGTCGATCGCGCGCTTCGCCGCGGCGATCACCTCCGGATGCGACGACAGGCCGAGGTAGTTGTTCGCGCAGAAATTGAGGACCTCTTTGGTCGGCTCGCCTTCGCGCGGTGAGCTCTTGATCGATGACGACTGAGGTGTCGTGATGATTCGCTCTTCCTTGAAGAGCCCCGCTTCGCGGATTTCACCCAGCGTCTGCACATAAACCTTCTTGGCGGCATCGAACATGGCGTCACTTATCCGCGAGCGCGGGGACTCCGTCAAACGTGGCGAGGGCGCCGGCTGCGATCTTCCCGTGCGCCAGCCAATGGCGAATCTTCAATGTCTCCTTCAACTCACCCGCACGACGCACTCGCTCTGCGTGCTTCCGAGCGAGGTCGACAAACGCCGGACCCGGGCCCCCCCTTTGGACGTCGGTCAACGCGATTTTGGAAATCGACCCGCACGATCGCTTCGAAGCTCGCGAGTAGAGCAAAGCTCACCTGGCGATCGAGTTCGTCGTGAAGGTCGAGGGGGGCAGCCCGACCAAGCTTGCTGGCCGTCAGACACGACCCCAACGAGACGCTCGGCAATCGCTTCGGCGAGCCAACTCCGAATCGTCCGTAGAATTTCTCGAGATCGGCGAGCCAAGGCTCCCGGCGTTCCCGCCAGTCGACCCCCCAGCTTGTCCTCCTTTTTCCTCCGCGCGCGCAACTCCGCAAGTAGCTCGGCCTTGCTGTTGTTCATGACACGATCATGGCGCAATTGCGCCGGCTCGGCGCTGTCCGGTGTATCGTTCGAGGCGTGAAAATCTGGACCGAACGGGGCGACGCGTGCGTGTCTTTGTTGCAAGAGCTTCTGCGAATCCCCACCGTCAATCGCGGGACCGAAGAAGACGGCGACGGCAACGAGTCCGTCGCCGCGGAGCGCTTGGCCGACCTGTTTCGCTCCGCGAAAATAGAGCCGAAGCTGGTCGCGTCGAAGAAGGGGCGCTCTTGCGTCGTCGCGCGCGTGAAGGGCAACGGCTCCAAACCGCCCGTGTTGTTGAACGCACACCTCGACGTGGTGGAGGCGGATGCGAGCCAATGGCGGCACGACCCGTTCGGCGGAGAGATCCACGACGGCTACCTATGGGGTCGCGGGGCCATCGACATGAAGAACATGGCCGCCATGAGCGCGAGCGTGCTCTGCGCGATCAAAGAAGACTTCGGCGAGGGCAAGCTCGACCGAGACGTCATCTTCGCGGGCGTCGCCGATGAAGAAGCGGGCTGCAAGCACGGGAGCCTCTTCTTGGTCGATCAGCACCCCGATCTTGTACGTGCAGAATACACATTGGGCGAAATCGGGGCGTTTTCCCAGCACATTTTCGGCCGCACCTTCTACCCGATCCAAACCGCCGAGAAGGGCATGGCTTGGCTGAAGATGACGTTCACCGGCGAGCCCGGCCATGGCTCGATGCCCAACCCAAACAGCGCCGTGATCAAGCTCGGGCGCGCGCTGGCAAAGATCGGCGGCAATCGACTACCGCAACACCCGACCGAGGCGACGCGCAAATTCATCCACGCGATGGCCAAGGAGCTTCCCTCGCCGCAGCGGCAGGTGCTGAAGCGATTGACGATGCCGCAGCTGTCCGCGCTCATCCTCGACTACCTGATCAAGGACGACAGCCAACGGCGCGTGTTCGGCGCGCTCTTGTCGAACACGGCGTCCCCCACCGTCGTGCGCGCCGGAAACAAGACGAACGTCATCCCCGGAACTGCGACGGTGGAGATCGATGGGCGCACGTTGCCCGGGCACTCGAGCAAGACGCTCATCGCCGAGCTACGCGCGCTCGTCGGCGATGACCCGACGATCGAGGTCATGCGCGAGCTACCCCCGGTCGAGGTGAGCGAGGAGACGCCCATGTTCGAGCGGCTCGCCCGCACCGTTCGCGAGCACGATCCCCTAGGGATCCCGATCCCGTTCATCATCAGCGGGTTCACCGATGCGAAGGCGTACGCCAAGCTCGGGAGCCAATGTTACGGCTTTTCCCCCGTGAGATTCGATCCCACGCACGAGATCAGCTTCGCGCGCATGTATCACGGGCATGACGAGCGCGTACCCGTCCAGGGTTTGAAGTGGGGACTGCGCGTGCTTTATGACGCGGTTGTGGGGTTTTGTCGGCCCTGAACGGTTTGAAATCGGGCACGGACACGGGCACGTCCACATGTACGGATCGGAGAACGATACCGTGGGGGTAGACTGGCCGTAGGCCTATCGGATAGAACATTGTTCTCTGCCGTTGTCGCCACGGAGTTACGTTCGGCGAAATATGAAAGCATAGTGGGAGCGTCGGATGGTCAATCCCCAGATGGTGATGTACGAGGAGGAGTTCAATCAGATCCAAACGGTCGTGGACCGTCTGGTTCGGGATGCGAACGCCAAGGTCGTCTTCATCGTCGATAAGAACGGGCAGCTGATTGCAGCCGCCGGCGACATCGACAACATCGATACGACGAGCCTGGCTTCGCTCACCGCCGGTAACATCGCGGCGACTGGCGGCATGGCCAAGCTCTTGAAGGAGAACGAGTTCGCGACTCAGTTCCACGAGGGCGAGAAGGCGAACATCCACATTCAGCTCGTGGGGAACCGCGTCATCCTCGTCGTCATCTTCGACACGCGATCGAGCCTCGGGCTTGTTCGGCTCCGCGTGAAGAAGGCGACCGAAGAACTCAATCACATCTTCGAGTCGCTCTTGAAGAAGGTCTCGGAGCCGGGGACGGATTCACCCTTCGCGGAAATCACCGACGAAGACATCGACAACCTCTTCAACGACTGATCCGGAGTGGGCCCCAGCCGATGAGTTTCATCAACTACATGGCGCGAGAGATCAACTGCAAGTTGGTCTACTACGGGCCCGGTCTCTGCGGGAAAACCACCAACCTGCAGTACATCTACGAGCGCACCAACCCGGACGCGAAGGGCAAGATGATCAGCCTTGCGACCGAGACCGAGCGAACGCTGTTCTTCGACTTCTTGCCGCTGTCCCTCGGAGAAATCCGCGGCTTCAAGACGCGCTTTCACCTCTATACGGTGCCGGGACAGGTCTTCTACGACGCGAGCCGCAAGCTCATCTTGAAGGGCGTGGACGGCGTCATCTTCTGCGCGGACAGCCAAATCGAGCGCACAGAAGCGAACATCGAGAGCGTCGAGAACCTGCGCACCAACTTGGCCGAGCAGGGCTACGACCTCAACAAGCTCCCCTACGTGATGCAGTACAACAAGCGCGACCTACCGAACGTCGCGAGCGTCGAGGAGCTACGTCAGCTGCTCAACCCGACCACCGTCCCCGAGTTCGAGGCCGTGGCGCGCACTGGAGTGGGCGTGTTCGACACGCTCAAGGCCGTCGCCAAGCTCGTGTTGACCGAGCTCCGCAAGGGCGGTTGACGGCTTCTTCATCAATGGACTTGCGAGGCCGGCAGCCTTCGGCTATCTCCTCGTGCCCTTCCTAGTCTTCGGTTCGAGGATCTCCCCATGTTCATCATGCTCAGCAAAAAGCCCCGCAAGACCAACCGGGGCAAGACCAACCGCTTCCGCGCCGCGATGAAGTCGAAGAACGCCGGTCGGCGCGCTCGCCTCCACGCATGGAAGACGCCGAAGAAGCCCAGTGGCAAAGGTCGCCACCAGTAAGGCGGCGGTCTTCTCGCGTACCCTGCGAGAGAGAGCCCACCCTGCGAGAGCAGGCGTGGGCTTCATGCTTTTGTGCTCGCCGTTGTGCTCAGCTCACTGAGGCGCGGGCGCGCCTGGCAAGAAGTCGAGGTCGGGGAGCGCCACGCCGCCGCACGCGCCGCCTCCGACGCCGAGCACGGAGCCGTCCAGCAGCGTGACGGCGTTCCACTCCGTGTTGGGAGTCGGGAGTGTGCCGAAGGAAACGACCGTGTTGGTGATCGGGTCGACCTGGTCGACCGTCGCGGCGGGAGCGCACGAGCCGCCGAGTGTGTATCCACCCATGACGAGGATGGTGCCGTCGCGCACGAGCGCGCTCGCGTGCCACGTTCGGCCCGAGCTGAGTTTGTACGTCTGCTCGGTCCACGTGTTGGTCTTCGGATCGTAAGACTCGATCTCCGGCATCGGATTGGTGACGCCGCCCGCGGAGCTCGACGCGCCGCCGAACACCATCACGCGACCGTCTGGGAGGGTGTGCGCCGTGAACTGCGAGCGACCCTTCTTCATCGGCGCAACGAGCGAGAACGCGGCGCCGTCGAACACCTCGGCCACGTTCTGCGCGAGCGTGCACGGGTTGGCGCCGTCGCAGCCGTCGCCGCCCATCACCATCACGCGGCCGTCTCGCATCCGCACGATGCGCTGCCCGAAGTAGTGAGGCACCTTGAGCGCGTATTGCGTGACGGTGTCTTTGTCCGGATCGTAGACGTCCACGCTGCCTGCCTCGTTCACCGACTGCGCAGAGGTGAACATCACGCGGCCGTCCGCCATCAACACGCCCCACACGCTCGACCGCGCGAGCGTGAGCAGCGCCTTGGACTGCGTGAACGTGTCCGTCGCCGGATCGAAGATGTCGATCGTCTTGCAAAGATCGCCTGCGCAATCGCCGTAGCCAGCGATCGCCACTCGCCCGTCCATCATCGTAATCGCGGCGTCGTGCCAGCGCTTGACCGCCATATTGTTCTTGGTGGGAACGACGGTGTCGCTGGAGCGCGTGTAGATCTCCGCAGTCGTCAGTGTCTGCAGCGCGTTGTCGGGGATGGTGGTGCCGCCCGCGACGAGCACTCGCCCGTCTTGGAGCACCGCGATGCCGGGGTGCTCTCCGCGCACCGAGGACATCGGCTTCTTCTGCCAAGGGAGCATCAGACCGGCTGTTTGATAGACGAACGCGCTGCGCGTCAGCGAGCTGCTCATCGAGTTCTTGATCGAGATGTCGTACGTGCCGATCGGCCCCGGTGGCGTCTGGATGATCGCGTGCGTCGCGTCGTTGACCTTGACGGGGGCCCGACCGTCGCCGATGTACACGGCCATGTCGGGCGTGAAGCCTTTGCCCTCGAGGTTGATCCAATCGCCGCCGCTCTGGTTGCCCTTGAACGGACTGATCTTCGTCACGGCGAAATCGCAGCTCGAGCCGTTCACGCACTTGCCGGCGCAACAGAGGTCGCCCTGTTTGCAGGCGTTGCTGCACCCGCCGCAGTTCTGCGGGTCGCTCGTGGTGTCGGAGCACGCGGAGCCACAGAGACTCTTCCCTCCTTGACATGTCAACGGTGCGTCTGGGACGAACGTATCGGCGCCTGCGTCGAACTCCGCCACGATGGGTGCGTCAGAGCCGCACGCCGCGAACGACGGGAGTAATGCAGCAACGACCACCACCCAGCTAAGAGCAGACTTCATACTCTCAGCTTAGCGCGTCGAACGCTCAGCCGCGATACTCGCAGCGCGCCTCGCACGTCTCCCACAAGGTGACCTGCTCGAGGATCGGCAACGTGGGCTTGAGCCTGTCCCAGAGCCATTTCACGAGGATCTCGCTCGTCGGGTTCTCGAGACCCGGCACCTCGTTGAGGTAGTGGTGATCGAGCACGTCGAACATCGGCTTCCACGCGTCGGAAAGGTCGCTGAAGTCGATGAGCCAGCCCGTGTCTGGGTTCACGGGCCCGCTGATCGCGAGCTCGACCTTGAACGAGTGACCGTGAAGCCGCGAGCACTTGTGGCCGGGCGGCACCTTCGGCAAGCGGTGGGCGGCTTCGAATCGGTACTCGTGGATGAGGCGGACGTTTTGCATGGCGGATACGAACTTAGGAAAGGAAGGGCCGTTCGTCGATACAATCAGCGCATGTCGAAGACGCTCGTGTGCCGGTGCGAGGACGTGACGCTGCACGAGCTCGACGAAGCCGTGAGCCGCGGATACACGGACATCGAGTCGCTCAAGCGTTACACGGGCTTCGGTACGGGCTGGTGCCAGGGCAAATCCTGCGTCGCTCTCTGCGCGCGATTGTTGGTCGAGCGAGGCGGAACCGTGGCGCTCCCGATCACGCCACGACCCCCGTTCCATCCGACTCGATTGGCCGATCTCGCGGGCCTCGCGGACGTCGCGGACGAAGACGCGAAGGCGAATCGCCCTCCGCACTGACCCCATCGCGGGCGATGTTGCTTCGCATCAGTCGCGAAGACCCATTCACACCCGACAGGGCCCCACCCCACGAATTGGGCTGTTTTTGGCCTCGTCCGAAATATGTGAGGTGGTCCTCATGTTGCAACGCACAGAGTCATGAACAAGCCCGGTTGGCTTCGAGAGCTGTTGCAGTGGTTGCGCTCGGGGTTGGCGGGCGCGCTCGCCACGGGCGTGGACCTCGGTGTTCTGGCGCTCTTGGTCAGCGGCTTCGGCGTCTCTGCACACTCGGCGAACGTCCCCGCGCTGGTCGCGGGAGGCATCGCGAACTTCTTGGGCAATCGCCACTTCGCGTTCCGCGCGCACGGCGGTTCATTGACGCGTCAAGCACTAGGCTATACCGCAGTGGAGATCGTCGCGCTCGTGCTCAATGGCGTTCTCTACGATGTCGCGCTTCGCGTGTTCCCGGGCGCGCTGCACCTGTACTGGTTGGTGCGCATCGTCACGAGCCACCTCGTGTTCTTGTGTTGGAGCTACCCGCTCTGGCGAAGAGTGTTTCGTGCGGAGGCGCCTATCGCGGCGTGATAAGCCGCTAGCCATGGCTTCCGTTTTCGTCTCGGGGTTGTTGGTCGGCAAGGTCGCTTTCGTCACTGGCGGAGGCAGCGGCATCGGCGCGGGGATCGCCAAGCGGCTCGCCGAGCAAGGCGCGAAGGTCGCCCTTTTAGGTCGCACCAAAGACAAGCTCGACGCGATCGCGGGCGAGATCCGCGGCAAGGGGGGCATCGCCAGCGTGCACCCCTGTGACGTGCGCGAGTACGCGAACCTCGAGAAGGCCATCAACGACTGCAACGCAGAGCACGGCTCGCTCGACGTCCTCGTGAACTCCGCGGCCGGCAATTTCCTCGCGCCCGCGGCCTCTTTGAGCGCGAACGGCTTCCGCGCCGTCATCGACATCGATCTCTGCGGCACCTTCAACGCGTGCCGCGCCGCGTTCGCGCACCTCTCGAAGAACGGCGGCGCCATCGTCAACATCACGGCCACGCAAGCGGAGGTGCCCACGCCGCTGCAGTGTCACGCGGGCGCCGCGAAGGCAGGGATCGAGAAGCTCACGCGAGACCTCGCGCTCGAGTGGGCGCGCTTCCGCATCCGCGTGAACTCGGTCGCGCCAGGCCCCATCGCGGACACCGTGGGCATGAGTAAGCTCGCACCCGCCAATGCGGAGACACACCTGAAGCAGCGCGTGCCACTAGGTCGCTGGGGAACGATTGACGAGGTCTGCGAGGCCGTCACGTTCTTGGTCTCGCCCGCTGCCGCGTACATGACCGGAGCCTCGATCCTGCTCGACGGCGGCACTTCACTCTTGGGTGCAGCTCCGTTCCTGGACATGATGGGCGGATGACGTGCTTGGTCACCCCGCGTCGAGCTGTGACGCTCGCGGTGGTGGTCGCGGCGCTCGGGTACTTCGTCGACATCTACGATCTGCTGCTTTATGCGATCGTTCGGCGTCCGAGCCTCCTGGACCTCGGCGTCGACAAAGACCACCTGCTGGAGACAGGCGTACGCCTCGACAACATGCAGATGGGCGCGCTGCTCCTCGGCGGCATCGTGTGGGGAGTGCTCGGCGACAAGCGCGGCCGCTTGAGCGTGCTGTTCGGGAGCATTCTTGTCTATTCAGTCGCGAACATCGCGAACGGCTTCGTCCAGACGATTCCCCAATACGCGGTCGCGCGCTTCGTCGCAGGGCTCGGACTTGCGGGCGAGCTCGGTGCGGGCATCACGCTCGTCAGTGAATCTTTGCCGAAGGAGTCTCGCGGCTACGGCACCACGATCGTTGCCTCGGTCGGGATTACCGGCGCTGTCGCCGCGGTGCTCGTCGGCAAGCTGACGCATTGGCGTACTTCGTATTTCATCGGCGGTGGTCTCGGGCTCGGTTTGCTCTTGTTGCGCGTCGGAGTGCTGGAGTCTGGACTGTACGAAAAAGCCAAGACGCACGGCTCCCGCGGCAACTTTCTCATGTTGTTCTCGTCGTGGCGTCGCTTCAAACGCTATGCCGCAGTCATCTTGGTGGGCATCCCCATTTGGTATGTAGTCGGCGTCCTCGTGAAGTTCAGTGACGCAATAGGTGGGGCGCTCGGCGTGGCCGCGGTGGACCCCGCAATGAGCATTCTGTTCTGCTACTCGGGACTGGCCATTGGAGACTTGTCGAGCGGCGCGCTCAGTCAATGGACCAAGAGTCGCAAGAAGAGCGTTCTCGTCTTCATGACCATCACCACGCTCGGCGTCATCCTCTACTTCACGCTCGGCGGCGCG
>JAYVYD010000420.1:0-7323 GCA_043784605.1 Myxococcales bacterium
GCATCGAAGCTTTGAGACTCTCGTCGGCGGGCTTCGGGCAAGACACCCCGCTCACGACCAACGAGACAGAAGATGGGCGCCAGCAAAACCGCCGCGTCGAGTTCCACGTGGAGGAGAAGTGATGAAGACCACGACGAAGGGCCTGTTTTTAGCCTCGATCCTTGTTTCTCTCGCGCTGCATCCCAAGAACGCGCGCGCGGAGGCCGACACGTTCGGTCTCGGCAGCGGGCACACCGGTGCGGTCACCGTCTCGCTGGCCAACACCGTGATCAACTCCTACGAGCCGATCACCGTGAACATCGCGAAAGGCGACAAGACGATCACCGTCGGCAACGGCGCGACCTTCAAGGGCGACGATCTGGTGCTCGTGTGGCAACCCACGTCGCTCGCGTCTCCGCCGATGTCCGGTGACCAAACCAAGATCGCGCTTGCGGGTTTGTCGACAGGGTCGTTCGAATTCGCCCGGGTGAAATCGGTCGCGGGCAACGTGGTGACGCTCACCAACGCGATCGCGAGCGCGGGCGGCTACGTCGGCGGCGCGTCTCAAATGGTGAAGGTGCCGGAGTACACGACGCTCACCGTCAAGGCGGGCGCGTCGATCAAGCCGAGCGCGTGGAACGGTCAAACTGGCGGCGTCGTCGCGTTCTTGGCCACCGGCACTGTCACGATCGACGGTGCGATCCAAGCGAACGCGGTCGGCATGCGCGGAGGCGCGCTCGAGAACGACAACACGGTCTTCGGCTGCGCCGCTCTCGACGGCCCCGCGGGCGCTGGCGGTAACAACGCGGGCGGCGCTCACAAAGGCGAAGGCCTCGTGCCTGGCGCGTACTCGAACAAGAACGGTTCGGCGAACGCGACGTACGGCAACGGTGACGTCTCGATCGGTGGTGGCGGCGGTGACTGTCACAACGCGGGCGGAGGCGGAGGCGGTCACGGCGGACAAGGCGGCAACGGCGGCCTCACGTGGCAGGGAGACAACGCTCGCAACGTCGGCGGTCTCGGCGGCTCTGCGCTCGACTACTCACCGCTCACGCGCATGTCGCTCGGCGGCGCAGGCGGCTCGGGTGAAGAGAACGACATGGTCGGAACCGGCGGTGGAAGTGGCGGAGGCGTGATCTTCGCGCGCGCGAACGCGTTCACTGGAACTGGCGCGATCACCGCAGACGGCGCGTCCGTCACGCAAGCCGCTCAGAACGACGGCGCCGGCGGCGGCGGCGCGGGCGGAGCGATCGTGCTCTTCTCGGCGACGAGCGCCGACTGCGGCAGCATCCACGCGAACGGCGGTGACGGCGGCTCCACCGCTGCGCTGCACGGACCGGGAGCGGGCGGCGCGGGCGGCGTCATCATGGTGCAATCGGCGAGCGGATTGTGCGCCGGCAAGATCGCGGTCGACCCGGGCATCGCGGGGACCGCTGCGATGCAACCGCGCGGCGCGGGGAACGGCGGAAAAGGAGTGAAGCCTCCGCCGCCGAACGGAGGTTTCGCTCCGATCAACTGCGACATCCCGATCAACAAGTGCGGAGGCTGCGTCCTCAACGCCGACTGTCCCAACAACCTCGGCGTGTGCGACGGCACGACCAACGAATGCGTGCAGTGCCTGACCAACAACGACTGCAAAGACCCCGCGAAGAAGATCTGCGACCCGAAGACGCAGGCCTGCGTCCAGTGCACGAGCGACACGGACTGCGCGATGAACGAGGCATGCGATCTCGTCTCCGAAAAGTGCATCCCGAAGGTCAGTGACGGTGGACTAAATGACGGCGGCGGCAACGGTGACGGCGGCAACGGTGACGGCGGCGGCAACGATGACGGCGGCGGCAACGGCGACGGTGGCGGCAAAGGTGACGGTGGTGGCTACCGCGACGCGACGGACTCCGACGACACGGGCACCAACGGAGACGGCGGGTTCTTCGACGGCAGCCTCGAGGGTGGTGGGATCGGTTGCAACGTCTCCACGGCTCCCACTACGAGCGGGTTCGGTTTATTCGGACTCGGCGTCGCGGCCCTCGTCATGCGACTTCGACGTCGCGCTCGTGACAAGAAGATCAGGGGAGAGAACGTGCGCTGATCAGGGCGGCGTCGACCTGTTTGACGCCACTCTCGTCCGTCCAGTCCGGAACGGGCGAACGAAGCGTATCGGGCTCGGAATCGCCGAATGCGTCTTCGTCGAGCTCAGGGCGATCGAGGTCTTCCAACCCAGATAGCCTGGGGCGTTCGTGCAGTTCGACGCATTTCGGAGGGGTCGGGGTCTCTCGCTTCGCAATCATCGCTATCTCCATGACGTTTGACACCTCAACTAGTTTCCCGATTGGGCAGTGAAACTTCCAGGTTGCTGCTTTTGTCGAGTTGGTTGATGTTGGGTGACGTTTCGTTCAAGAACGGTAGTGCACGTGTCAGACCAACGCCGCGTCTGACGCCCGTGCTACACACGGCGATGGCGATGGCGGCAGCTCCCACGCGTGCAGAGCCCCGATCGGTTGAGCTCGCGCGCATCGTCCACTTGGCGGCGCCGATCGCGCTCGGTCAGGTCGGCCTCGTGGCGATGGGCCTCGTGGACACCGCGATCCTGGGGCGCGTCGACGCGGTGGAGCTCGCGGGCGCCTCGGTTGGGCGCAACCTTGGGTTCGCAGCGCAGACCTTGTCGATCGGCATCGCGATGGCGCTCGAGCCTCTCGCGTCCCAAGCCGTGGGTGCGCGTGAGCCGGACAAGGCGTGGGCGTCGATGGTGGCGGCGATGAAGACGCTCGCGATGGTGTGGCTCCCTTCGATCGTCGCGGCGTACGTGCTGACCTTGCCACTAAGTTGGCTCGGGCTCGACGCCGCCGTCGTCGCGCGTGCACGCGTGTTCATCCTCGCGCAGTCGCCGGGCATGCTGTGCTTTGCGCTCTTCCTCTCACTGAAGACGTTCTTGCAGGCGCACGGTCGCACGCGGCCCGCACTCGTCGGCAGCGGCGTCGCGAACGTGCTCAACTTCGGATTGTGCAGCGTGCTCGTCCGCGGAGACGACGCACTCGCGGCCGTGAACTTGCCGGCCCTTGGCTTGCCTCGCATGGGTGCGCTCGGCGCAGGCCTAGCCACGAGCTTCGCGACGCTCGTGTTGGTCGTCGTCACGTGGCTCGCTGCGCGCGAGTTTAGGCCTGCAAAACCAGTGAATCCGGTACCCGTGCGACGAGTGCTCAAGCTCGGACTGCCGAGCGGTCTGCACATGCTCGCGGAGATCGGCGCGTTCACGCTCGTCTCGGTGATGGCAGGTCGGCTCGGCACCACGACGGTCGCGGCGAACCAGATCGCGCTCGGGCTCGCGAGCTTCACGTTCATGGGCGCGCTCGGCGTGAGCGGCGCGACGTCCGTGCGGGTGGGTCACTACGTCGGCGCGGGAGAGTCACCTCGGCGCGCCGGACTCCTCGGTATCGGGCTCGGCGCCGCATTGATGAGCGCAGTTGCCGTCGTGTTCGCGCTCTTCCCGCGCCCCCTCATCGCGCTCTTCACGAAGGACCCCGCGATCGTGGACATCGGTGCGAGCCTCCTTCGAGTCGCCGCGATCTTCCAGCTCTTCGACGGCGTGCAGGCGGTGGGCGCGGGCGCGCTGCGCGGAGTGGGCGACGTGCGTTACGTGCTCTACGCAGGCATCTGTGCGTACTGGGTCGTCGGTGTTCCGCTCGCGCTCTTGTTCGGCTTCACGCTCCACGGAGGCGCCGTGGGCATGTGGTGGGGCCTCTCCGCGTCTCTCATGACCGCGGCCGTCGCGTTCCTGCTGCGCTTCGCGATCTTGTCGCGGCGCGCCATTCGTCGCGTGTGACCGCGGCTGATGTTCAGACCCTCTCGAGGATGATCGCGAGGCCTTGGCCGCCGCCGATGCACGCGCTGCCGACGGCGAACTTCGCCTGGCCGCGCTGCAGCGCGTACGCGAGGTGCGCCGTGATGCGCGCGCCGCTCGCGCCGAGCGGGTGACCGATCGAGATGCCGCCGCCGTCGAGGTTGGTCTTCGCGCGATCGAGGCCGAGCTCCTTCTCGACTGCCAAGTACTGCGCGGCGAACGCCTCGTTAACCTCGACGATGTCCATGTCGCCGAGCTTGAGGCCTGCGCGCTGCAGCGCGTGTTGGATCGCTGGCGCGGGACCGATGCCCATGATGCTCGGATCCACCGCGGCGACGCCCCACTGCACGATGCGCGCGAGCGGCTTCAGCCCTTTGGCTTTGGCGAACTCTTCGGTGGTGACGACGAGCGCCGCGGCTCCGTCGTTGATTCCGGACGCGTTGCCCGCGGTGACGACGCCGTCCTTCTTGAAGACGGGGTTGAGCTTCGCGAGCGCTTCCATCGTGGTCTGCGGACGCGGGTGCTCGTCGACCATGAACTGGATGGTCGCCTTCTTCTGCTGGACTTCAACGGGGACGATCTCGTCCTTGAAGATGCCCTTCTCGTTCGCCGCGGCCCAGCGCTGCTGACTCGACAGCGCGAGCTCGTCGCACTGCTGGCGCGTGATGCCGTACTTGACGGCGAGGTTCTCTGCGGTGACCGCCATCGCCGTGTTGCAGTAGCTATCCGTGAGACCCGCCCACAGCGAGTCTTCGACCGCGGGCGATTTGCCGAACGCCCAGCCGTCTCGTCCGCCGCGCAGCACGTGCGGCGCCTGCGTCATGTTCTCTGTGCCGACGGCCAAGATCGCGTCTGCGTCGCCCAGCAGAAGCTGCTCGCACCCGTTGATGATCGCTTGAAAGCCCGAGCCGCAGAGTCGGTTGACCGTGAGCGCGGGAGTCGTGATCGGCAGGCCCGCCTTGAGGCCGATGTGGCGCGCGCCGTAGATTGCGTCGCTGCTCGTCTGCATGACGTTGCCCGCGATGACGTGACCGATGTCCGCGACCGCCACGCCGGACTGGGCGAGCGCGGCCTTGGCGGCGATGACGCCGAGATCGATCGCGCTGATCCCTTTGAGCGAACCGGAGAGCGTTCCGAACGCGGTGCGCTTGGCGCCGACGATGACGAGATTCTTGGAGAGCTTGGCCATGAGATTTCCTCTTTGAGCCGCGGAAGATAGGTCGGGACGTGAGATTCGTCCACGGTGCGCGTATGCTCGAGGTGCGATGCAAGGACAAGCCCCTCAATGCTCGCGCTGCGGCGCGATCCTGACCAATCCGTCTGCGCCGACCTGCGCCTACTGTCACGCTCCGCTCGCCGCGCCCGCGCCGCCGCAGGGCTACGGTCCGCCGCAGAACGTCGCGCCCAATCCATACGGAGCGTACCCGGCGCCTCAACAGGGCTACGGTCAAAACCCTTACGGACAGCAACCTTACGGACAGCAACCCTACGGACAGCAACCCTACGGACAGCAACCCGGCTACGGCCCGCAGTATCCCGTCCAGCAGTTCGGTGCTGGGCACTATCAGCAGCCGCAAGGCGGGTGGTACGGCGGCGGAAGCAGCTCATTGGGGAACTTTTGGAGCATCCTCTGGATCGTGCGCATCGGCATCGCGCTGGTCGTGTTGAGCGTCGTCTTGTTCGGTGCGTGCATAGGCGCGATGAGCCACTGACGAGGCGATGCGAAACGCGATCGCGGTCGTCACTTTCGGGCTGATCGCTGCCGGTGTCCTCGCAGGCGGGTGGAGCTGGCTGCGCGCGCGACGAGGTCTACGACGAGGAGCGAGAGTTCGCGAAGTACGCGGCGCATCCGACTCGCGCGTTGACGGTGCCGGACGACCTCGAGCTCGTCACTCTGCCGCGCGCGGATCCCGTCGATCCGACGCTGCTCGACGTATCGCTGGGGTCGAGAGATCCGCGTGCACGGTCGCGTAGCGGCGACGCCCGCCAACGACGGTGGGTTCGGGACGTCCGACGGCCTCCTGATGACGGAGATCACGTCCATGCTCGATTGGAGGCGAAAGCTCAACGTCGCCGTCGACGCGTCGCCGTGTGTCGCCAACGTGCTCATCGATCGGCGAACCGCATACGCACGCGTGGTTCCTTTTCTCTATACGATTTCGTACGGGTCAGTCTCCGATTGGAACATCGTCGTGCGCACGCCAGACGGGCTCGGAGTCGTGCGAATCTCTCCTGGGCGCGGGGCCGGCAACGGACTGTTGATGGATCAACTGTGCATCGTGGACGGTGGGCTCGTGTTCATGAACCGGCGAGACGGAGGAGTCGTCGGCGGAGGTTGCGTCTTCCGCGCGCGCGGTCCGGCTGTCTTGTCCGGTGAGGATGGCCTCGACCTCACCGCATTTCGCGCGTGCTTCGAGAAGCTCGAAGGCTTTCCGCCGGACGCACCCGCACCAACCCGTGCGTCGTCAATCATGGAGTTGGCGCTGCTCGTGCCGTCGCTCGCGGTCGTCGTCAGCGCCGAACCCGATGTCCCTTTCGAGAGAGTCATGCGCACGCGGCTGGCGCTCGAGGGCGTGGGGTTGAGCGTCAGCTTTGGCAAAACATGCGGCGCGGCTCGGAACTAGCGGCTCACTTCACGGCTTGCATGAGGATCGCGACCGCGTCCTCCAGTGCGACTTTGTCGGCCGGATCTTGGCGCAGGAACGCCTCGATTTTAGGCATCTTCGCGATCGCTTCGTCGAGTTCTTTGTCGGAGCCCTTCGCGTACGCGCCCATCGTGACGAGGTCGCGCTTCTGCTCGAACACGGCGACGAGCGACCGCAGCCGACGCGCCGCTTCTTTGTGCTCGCGCGACACGATGGCATCCATCACGCGCGAGAGCGAGACGCTCACGTCCACCGCCGGATAGCGGCCGCGCGAGGCGATCGCGCGATCGAGGACGACGTGTCCGTCCAGCACGCCGCGCACCTCGTCGGCGATGGGCTCGTCCATGTCTCCGCCTTCGACGAGCACCGTGTAGATCGCGGTGATCGATCCGTGCGCGCCCTGGCCCGAGCGCTCGAGCAAGCGAGGCAGCATCGCAAACACGCTCGGCGGATAACCTCGGCGCGCGGGCGGCTCTCCGGCAGCGAGACCCACCTCTCGTTGCGCACGCGCGAAGCGAGTTACCGAGTCCAACAGCAGCATCACGCGCTTGCCCTGGTCTCGAAAATACTCGGCGTAAGCCGTGGCGACTTGGGCTGCGCGGAGGCGCTCGAGTGCCGCGACGTCGCTGGTTGCGACGACCACGACGCTGCGCGCGCGACCCTCTTCACCGAGCGCGTGATCGAGGAACTCTTGCACCTCACGGCCGCGCTCGCCGACCAACGCGACCACGACGACGTCTGCTTGCGTCCCGCGCGCGACTGCCCCGAGCAGCGTGCTCTTGCCGACGCCGGAGCCTGCGAAAAGCCCGATTCGCTGCCCTTCGCCGAGCGTGAGCAGACCGTCGAGCACGCGCACTCCCG
>JAYVYD010000421.1:0-8108 GCA_043784605.1 Myxococcales bacterium
CCTGCATGGGCCCTCGTTACCTCGATCCCGAGACCACGGATGAGCAGGGCCTCGGTTCGGAGTCACGCCCGAACGTGCAGTACTTCGGAAACACCTCCACGATGGAATACCAACTAGAGCGCTTCGGCGAGACGGCGGGCCTCGGCACGTACGACTTGCACACGATGAAGGCGCTCTATGGTCGCGTGCTCGAGACGCTGGACGACAGGCAGCTCGGGCCGACCGTGCAGCTCGGCGCACGTTGGCGGGCTTACTCGCAACTCATCGACAGAGATCTCTATCAAGTAGGCAACAACGTCAGTTTTCGTCACTACACGGAAATGGCGCGACTGATGAAGATCTTCGACCCGAAGCGAGACTGTCGCGCCGCCACGGACGCCGAGAAGCAGACCGCGGAGTGGCGTGTAGTTCACTCGAAGGTCTGCGCACCGGAGCCTCGCGATCACTGGGCGTGGCAAGACTTCGCGATTAGCGATCAATTGAAGCCGTTCAACAACTCGGCGCCCTACTATCACGCGAAGGTCGCAGGTAAGGACTACACGCGATGGGTCTACAAGTGGGGCTCGACTCACAACGCGTATTTCCACACCAATGACTCGGACGCAGGCGCAGACGCCTACGAAGTCACGATGAACACGATTCACAAGTTCGACGTGACCTACCCGTGGACCTACTTCCGCCGTCAGAACCGCGAATACTACTATCGCAGCATCGCGAGCCGCGTCTCGGATGGGTATTTCGAGCGCGTGCGCGCCTACCACTGGCAGATCGCCAACTCGCTTGGGCAGAGCCAGCCGTCGCAGTTGAACAGCGATGACGATGCGCGCCCCATGGCGATCGCACAGACGGAGATCTTCAATTTCCTCACGCGAACGGTCGTGATGCCGGAGCCCGGAGGCTATGTGTCGAGCGATCGCGACGCCTCTGTCGGCGCGGGCAAGCCCGTGGAGATGGGTGGGCGGCCGATCTTCGACGTGCCGGGGTTCGCGCAGGGCGCACCCGACTTCACGATCGCCATTGCCGATGGGCGCTTCATCGTGGAGCAATACAACAACTCGCAGGGCGGCTCTTGGGACTACCTCCACTGGATGGACCACGCGGGCTTTTCGGCCGAGAAAGAGTTCGCACTCTCGGCGCTCGTGGACGGGCGCCCCACGCTCTACACGATCAGCCGACAGAACGCGGTGGATGGTCGCAACAACATGATCAACTTCCGCACGGACCTTCCGCAGGCGCTCGATCGCTTCGTCGGCGGTGTCATGTCGGGTGATTGGTCCACCGTCGCCATGTCGGTCCCGGCGACCGGCAAGACGCCGACGCCGCAGATGCTGGATCTCACCGGCATCAGCGTTGCGCCTTCACGCCCCTCCGACGCTCGCATCCTCGCGCCGAACCTCGGCTACAGGCAGCAACTCGCCACCGCGATGCTCGTCGGCCTGCACTCGCGACTCAGCACGGACATGGCGCTCGTCAATAAAATGCGCCTGTGGGTCGAGGGCCAGGTTGGCGGCGTGACCATCCCGGACGCACAGCAGATCCGGTTCACCAATCCGCTCAGCGGTTACACGTACGTCGCGCGCAAGTACGGCAACGAGAAGATTGACGGACGGGTCGTCGACAAGGGAATCGCGTCACGAATGTTGGCGCACGCGAACACCCTCGTGACGGTGATCTACAAGGTGGCGCGCGACGGCCAGAACGCGCCCATCCTCGACGCGTACGGGCGCCCGACGCTCGTGCTCGACGGCAACGGCGCGACGATCTCCGAGCTGAGCGCGAACGTCAGCGAGCAAGACCTCGTCGGGTACATCGGCCTGCTCGACTCGGTGAAGCAGATCGAGAACCAGCTCGGCTACGGGCCGCTCTAACCGGCGCCCATCATCGATCGCTCGCTCCCCGCACCCCGAAGCCGCCAACGGCTTCGGGGTGCGGGGGCGGTGCGGTCGTGCTCGGCAGTGGAGCTGCGGCAGAGGCTCCCGAGAGCGAGATCGCGACGCCCAACGCGAGCAGCAGCAAGACGCCGACGACGCTCGCGAGCATGATCGAGCGCCGCCTGGACAAAGACTCCGGCTCCGGCTCCGGCTCTCCGTCCGACAAGCTCGGAGGCTCGAGGGACTCAACTGCATCCGCCGAGGTGAGGACGGGCGCCATCGCCGACTCTTCGACATTGTCTTGGTCGAGCGTCACGGTCGGCTTCTTGCGCTGCTCTGCGGCTTGAAGCGCGAGGTCCACCACCTTGCGTCGGGCCTCGTTCCGATCTTTGAGTTGATCGACGACATACTTGGCCACGTCACGTGACGTCGTCCCGAGCTTGCTCTCTCGAAGGGCGGCCTCGATCGCGTTTCCGAGTTCCAACGCGGTGCCGATGCGCTTGTCTGGGTCCCGAAAGAGCGCTCGCGCGACGACCGCACGCAGCGCCGCAGGTACCTCGTCGGGCAGCGGATCGAACGGGAGGTTCGGGTCCGTCAACATCTGTAGCGTCGCCGTCTGGCTATCGCCCCCATACGCCGGTCGGCCCGCGAGCATGTGGTAGAGCATCGCGCCGATCGCCCACAAATCGGCCCTGCGATCGACAGGCTTGCTCATCGCCTGCTCCGGCGCCATGTAGAGAATCTTCCCCTTGAACATGCCAGTGCTCGTCTCGCCCGTGACGCGATCACGCGCCTTGGCGAGCCCGAAGTCGATCAGCTTCACTGCCCCTTTGACACTGACGAGAACGTTCTGGGGTGAGACGTCGCGGTGAACGACGTGCAGGAGATTTCCGTCTTTGTCAGCAAGCTCGTGCGCGGCGTGCAGACCGGCACACGCGTCCGCGCAGACTCTCGCGACGATGCCGACGGGGATACGTTTGCCGTCACGCTCGGAGGCTCGAACCAGCTGCGACAGTGACTCTCCGTCCACCCACTCCATGACGAGAAAGAGGAGGTCCCCGTGCTCGCCTAGATCGAAGATCTGCGCGACGTTCGGGTGCCCGATGCCGGACGCGATGCGCGCCTCGTCGAGGAACATCTGTTGAAAGCGTAGGTCGGTCGCGTACTGCGAGAGGATCGTCTTGACCGCGACCAGCTTCTCGGTGCCATGCAATCGCGCGAGCCACACCTGCGCCATGCCCCCCTGCGCGATCGGACAGAGCAGCTCGTAGCGGTCCAACCGGAAGCCGGGCTCGAGCGTCAACGCGGACTCTAGGGGAGAAGAAACCAACTCCTGTAGAATGTACCGCTAGCCCGCTAGAAGAGGGCAACCATCACGGGTTGTCGTCGATCGAAACGATTCCAAGCGCTCAGCCGCTTGCCGCGCGACCTCGATTTCGGCCTCTCTCGAGCAACCCCACGATCTGGTCGGGACTGAGTGTTTTTGCGCGGGCCCTCAGACGCTCTAGCGCGCCGGCTCGGTCTTGCGTCCCTTCGGGAATGGGTGCCGCGGGGAGCGGTGCCGTGGAAGCCTCTGCGGGCGGGGAGGCGGGTGCGTCGTTGATGGAGGGATCGCTTGGCGCGGCGGGTGGGAGCTGCTCGCTGCTCACGGGTCGCTGGGCGCGCGCGGCACGCAGGGCGGTGGCGCGGTCCACGAACGCCTTCGACTTGGAGTCGAGCCTCGTGAATTTCAGCGAGAGACCTTGCTCGCCGTTGACCGTCTTTTGGCCAACGACCTTGCCCTCTGCCCGCATGACGGAGGTGCCGTCTTGGAGCGTGAGCTCGAAGCGAATCACTTGACCCTCCGGACGCGGCGCGACTCCGAGCAGCACGATGCCGGACTTCGAGAGCGCGTCGAGTTCGCTCTCGAGCAGTGCGTCCTCTGAGCCATAAGGCCGTGAGACGCGGATCCCGATGGTTGCTTTCTCTTCAGCCATGCGTCCCTCGGTGGAAAGTTCGACGATAGCGCGGGTCGCGTGCGGTTTGCTAGAACTCGCCGACCATGGCCAAGGTACTCGTCTTAGGGTCCGGATCGAGAGAGCACGCGATCGCCGCGGCGGTCGCGAAGGAGGGGCACGAGGCGCTGGTGTTGCCGGGCAACGCGGGCACGCATTCGGTCGCGCGAAATGTCGTCGGCAGCGTCGACGACCTCGAGAGCGTCTTCATCGCCTGCGCCGAGAATCAGCCGGATCTCGTCGTCGTCGGTCCCGAGCAGCCGCTCGTCGACGGCCTCGCGGACGCGCTCCGTCAGAGAGGTTTCACGGTCTTCGGACCTAGCCAGGCTGCCGCTCGACTCGAAGGAAGTAAGGCATTCATGAAGCGCTTCCTTAAGCGCAACCAGATCCCCACCGCAGAGTTCGAAGTGTTCGACGACGCGGACCGCGCCGAGGCGTACATCCGCGCGGCGAACCGGCCGCTCGTCGTGAAGGCCGACGGCCTGGCGGCCGGTAAAGGTGTCGTCGTCGCGTCGTCCACGGACGAAGCGCTCGGCGCCGTTGCCATGATGATGCGCGATCGCGTGTTCGGCACAGCGGGAGACGTCGTCGTCATCGAGGAGCTGCTGCCCGGAGACGAGGCGAGCTTTCACGTCGTGTGCGATGGCACGCGCTTCGTGTCGCTCGTCGCTGCCCAAGATCACAAGCGAGTCGGCGACGGTGATCGCGGTCCGAACACGGGAGGAATGGGAGCGTATGCGCCCGCGCCGATCGTTGACCCCGCGCTCGCCCTCGCAATCGAGCGCCAGATCGTCGCGCCAACGCTACGTGCGATGGCCGCGGAAAATAGCCCCTTCGTGGGTGTGCTCTTCGTGGGCCTCATGATCCAGCGCGGTGTGGCGCGCGTCCTCGAGTTCAACGTCCGCTTCGGCGATCCCGAGACCGTCGCGCTGTTGCCGCTCTACCCAGGCCACGTGTACGCGCTGCTGCACGGTGCGGCGACCGGCGCTCTTCCTCTCGCGCCTGCTCCGCAGGGACACGCGGTCTGTGTAGTGATGGCCGCCGAGGGATATCCGGGCTCTCCGACCAAGGGCGACCCGATCGACGGCCTAGACGCAGCGCTCTCGCCAGGACAGTTCGTGCGCCACGCAGGCACCGCCACACGCGAGGACCGCGTCGTCACGTCCGGGGGCCGCGTGCTCGCCGTAGGCGCTACCGGCGAATCATTGCAGACCGCACGTGACTCCGCGTACGAAGCCGTGGCCCGGATTGCATGGCGCGGCGAGCATCACCGAAGCGACATCGGCCACCGCGGCCTACCGCGCGTGCAGTGACGCCGCGAACATCGCCGCACGCTCCACGTAGTGGGTCGCCGCGAACTTCAAGAACACGAGCTCTTCCGGCGTGAGCGGGCGGACCACGCGAGCCGGCGAGCCCATCGCAAGGACGCCCTCGGGGATCACCTTGCCCTCGGTGACGAGCGAGCCAGCGCCGAGCACGGAGCGCGCTCCGATCTTCGCGTGGTTGAGGACGATGCTGCCAATGCCAATGAGTGACTCGTCACCGATCGCGCACCCATGCAGCATCACCGTGTGGCCCACCGTCACGCGGTCGCCGATCACGAGGCGGATGCCGAGGTCGGTGTGAAGCGCGGCGTTGTCTTGGATGTTCGAGTCCTCGCCGACCACGATGAGGTCATTGTCACCGCGGAGCGTGGTGCCAAACCAGACGCTGCTGCGCGCGCGGAGCTCCACCTGTCCGATGATGCACGCGCTCGGCGCGACCCACGCGGAGGCGTTGATCAGAGGGTGTTTGTCGCCCAGGTCGTAAATCATCGGAACAGGAATGCCTCGGCGCACCAGACCACGACGGTCACGCCGGGCACAAGCGTCCACCCAAAAACGGACGCCGTGTTCGCGGCGTGCTCGCGCTCGTGGGTCATGAAACGAAAGATCAGCGCGCTGACGAGGACGTTGACGAGCTGCGGGATCCACTCCGCCGGATAGCCGAGCGCGCTCGTGAGCAAGAGCACTGCACCCAAGAAGCGGTACGCGGCCGCTCGCGGCGGAACGACCATCGTGCAGCACGCGGCGAGCACGAACATCATGGACGACTTGTCGAAGTGCGCCGCGCCTTCGGGCCGCAAGAACACGAGCCCGACGAACGTCTCGAGGATGGCAACGACCAGGCAGATCCCGAGCGCGACGAACGGAAGAGTCAGAGAGACGGCTTCCTCCTTGGGACTAACGCCTCCGCCGCGCGGGTTGTTGCTGGGCATCGTGCTCGAGATGTGTGAGGGGGCGACCTCCGCGCGTGGCGATCCGTAGCCACCGAGACCCTGCACTGCGGGCGGCAGCGTCGCTCGCGGAGGCGGCGCGGGCGCGATGGCCGGAGGTGATGAGACGGTCGGTGCCACGCGACTCGCCATCGCCATCGACACCTCGGCGACGCCCGTCACCACTTGCCATGAGGTCGCGCCTGCGCGCGCCACGTGCGCGTCCGTCGGGATCCTTCCTTCCAGCACGCCGCGGGCGAGCGCCGCTCCCGGCATGGGTCCGACGTGCTGCCCGTTCGGCTGATAGACGAACCACTCGCTCATTGCACACGTCGGCATTACCGACATGGTGCCCCGCGCGCAACTTCCAACCTCGACACAAAATCAGGCGCAATCGTGTTATGGCCGAGCGATGGCCGAGATCGCTCCCCTAACGCCGCTTCGCTACGATCTCTCGAAGCTGGCGAACGGCCTCGGAGACGTAGTCGCTCCTCCTTACGACGTGATCGACGAGGCGCAGAAGGCGGCGCTCCTCGCACGGCACCCGCACAACATCGCGCGGCTGATCCTGCCGAACGGCGAGGGTGACGCCAAGTACGCGAACGCGGCGAAGATGCTGGAAGAGTGGCGCGCGCAGAACGTGTTCGTGCGAGACACCGAGCCATCCTTCTATCGTTACGACCAGACCTTCCTGCCGCCCGGCGGCGGAAAGACCGGCATCACGCGGCGCGGGTTCCTCGCGCTCGTGAAGCTGCACCCGTTCTCGGATCGCGTCGTGCTGCCGCACGAGCGCACGCTGAGCGGTCCGAAGGAAGATCGGTTGAAGCTGTTTCGCGCGACCAAGACGAACCTCTCGCCGGGCTTCATGCTCTACCGAGATCCGCGCGGGAATCTAAACGAGCCGCTCGAGACCGGAGACGTGATCACGGAGTTCTCGTCGGGCGACGGCGTTCACCACGTGCTCGCGAAGGTCACCGCGCGCGACGCGATCCGCGCGATCACCGAGGGCGTCGCGAAATCCACGCTGCTCATCGCCGACGGCCACCACCGCTACGAGACGGCGCTGCGCTACCGCGATGAGGCTCTCACCGCCACGAGCGACGCGCGGGCCGAGCCCAGGTACTTCATGACCTTCCTCGCGAACGGCGACGACCCGAACCTCGTCGTGTTCCCCACGCACCGACACGTGCATTCACTGACGAGCTTCTCGTTCGACGAGCTGATCAGCAAGGCGTCGACGACGTTCGTCGTGAAGGCGCTTCCGCTGAACACGAACTCCGACGTGGCGACCAAAGAGCTCGCAGACGCCGCCAAAAAAGGGCCTAGCGTGTGCGTGCTGGGCAAGGGCGGTCGGGCGGCGATCCTCACGTTGCGCGCGGACGTCGATCTCGCGGCGCACGCGCAGCTCGGGCAGAAGATCGAAGTGCTGCGCAAGACGGACGTCGCCGTGCTGCACTCGGGCATCCTCGAGCCCCTGCTCGGCATCACACCCGAGATGCAGGCGAGCAAGACCAACATCTGGTACCCGCAAGACGCGCGCGCCGCGCACGCGGACCTCGAGGGCGGCAAGGGTCAGGCGCTCTTCTTGATGAACGCCACGCCCGTCGGTCAGGTGCGCGACGTCGCCGAGGCGGGTGAGGTCATGCCGCAGAAGTCGACGTTCTTCTTTCCGAAGCTCGCCTCCGGGCTCGTCATCAACCCGATCGATCCTGCGGAGGCGGTCTGAGCCGCACGCGCGGCGATCGCCTCGATGATCCTACGCTCGGGGCGCTCAGCCTCGATCACATCGCGCGCGGCGCGCTCGAGCTCTACCAGCCGGTGCGAGGCTATCGCTTCAACGTCGACGCACTGCTCGTCGCTGACTTCGCGCTGAGCAGCGCTCGTCGTCCGCGCGGGCGGGCGCCGCTCGTCTGCGACCTCGGCGCGGGCAGTGGCATCGTCGGCCTCGTGATCCTGCGCGCGGTGCCGGGTGCGCGCCTGACCTCCGTC
>JAYVYD010000422.1:0-5696 GCA_043784605.1 Myxococcales bacterium
CTTCGGCCTGCGTCCCCAAAGCGACGAGTCGCGCATCGTGGTGTGCGAGAAACGCAAAGTTCGGCGTCGGCGTCGGCACTCGAGATGCAGTCTACATGCATCACGAAGGGCCCGCGATTCTCTGGGGATCCTTCGTTTCTTCGCTCCGCTGGATGACATGAAAGCGTGCCTACGAGAGTCGCGGGGGGCGACTGCTCGTTGGGTCCGACGACGGGTCAGTCCGTGGCGCTTGGTGCGCACGCGTTCCGTGCTCTTCGGCGCGCGATATACGTTGCAACGATCGCGAGGACGGCAAGTGACGCACCTAACGGGCGAGGTGCTTCCGGTTCGCTCACCGCGCAGCCGCCTTTGGTGCGCGCAGAATAGGTCGACGTCCATGCGTCGGTCGCGATCGGGATCGTGACGGGCGAAACGATGTCGAGTCCGTCGAACGTCGCGCCGAGGGTGAGCGACTCGCCCCCCAAGCCAGGCGGCAGCGAGACTCGATACAAGAACAAACCCGGCGACGGCGAGCGCGCGACCTCGGGCGCGTCGAGCATGGGGCGCGAGTCGACGAGCACTTTGGCGCGCAGACGCGACATGTCGAACAGGTTCGCGTGATGACCACTCGCCGACCGCAGCTCGAGGATCACGGTGAGTGGGATCGAACCGTCTGCAGGCGCGTAGCCCTGACTCAAGGACAGCCAGCTGGATTGCGCGTCTGGCAGCGCGAGGCTCGGGTTCTTCATATCGTCGAGCGCGGAGAGCGCGCCGAGCACGTCGATCTCACCGGGCCCCGACTGATCGTAGAAGGGACCGGCGCCTCGGACTCTGTGCGCGCCCGCCTGCAAGAGCGCGCGTATCTCGTCTTGTGTGAGCAGCGGGTTGCGCTCGAAGAGGAGGGCCGCCACACCCGCCACCATCGGCGCTGCCATGGAAGTGCCGAGAGACATCGCGTGTCGCTCGTCCACCTGCAAGCAGCGATTGTCGCGATTGCCGGCCTTGTCCGGCGGGCACGTGGTGCTCGAGAAGATGCTCGTGACGATGCCCGGTTTGGCCTGCGCGCTCATCGCGGCGACGACGATCCCGCCCGGCGCGAGGATGTCCGGCTTGGGAACGCCGAGCGCGTTCGGACCCGCGCCGCTGAACCACGCGACGTCTCCGTCTACCGGGCGCGCACTGCCGACCTGCGTGCGGTCTTGGAGTCGGCCCGTGTGATCGAGCACGGGTGAGCCGATCGACACGCCCGCTCCGGTGATCGATTTCCAGCCGTCGCGATTGACCGTCGCGCCGACGGCGATCGCGTCGGGGTGCGTGGACGGGAGATCGACCGTGCCCTCGCGAATGCCGACCGTGAAGCTCGTGGGCTGGCGGCCGAACAGGCTCGCGTCACCTGTGCCATCCAAATAGAGCTCGGCGGTGCCCTCGCCCTTCAACGTGATCGCGTACGTGCCTGCGGGCCACTTGCCGCTCCAAATCACGGTGGCGCCGCGCGAGCCCTTGGGGACGGACGTGCCTTGTGCGCCGGAGCCGTGGATGACGCCTGCGTTGTAGTCCGTCGTGTTCTTGCCGACTTGATCGCCATCTTTGACGGGCGAGATCCAAGTGCCGTCGGGGCCGTCGAGACCGATGGAGAGCGTGGCGCCCGCGTGCTCGGTGACCCAGACCTGTACCGTTCCGTTCTGCGCGCCCCCGGAGGTGATCGGCACCTTCACGGTGCTGCCCGCGCTCACGTGCACGTTTTGGTGGATCGGACTCTCGATGACCGAACCGCTGTTGCCCGCGGCGACCACGATCGCGTGACCCGGGTGCGACGGGCCGACCGAAGACATGAGCGCCTGCTCCCAGAGTGTCGTGCCGTCGTGCGGGCCGAAGTCGCTGCCGAGCGAGAGGTTCGCGACCACGGGGATGCCGAGCGCGTCCGCGCGATCGAAGACGAACTGCGTGCCCGTGATGATGTCGGCGTTCTCGAAGCTGGACGAGGCCGAGCGCGACGCGCGCGCGATGATCAACGTGGCCTTCGGGGCGAACCCGCCGAACGTGCCCGCGCCGGGATCACTCGCGGCGATCGAGGTGACGTGCGTGCCGTGACCGACCTCGTCCGACGGCACTGTCTGCTTTGCGAGGATGCGCGCATCGATGTCAGCGCCCGAGTACACGGCGCCGAGGATGACCTTGCCGCTGCCGTCCTTCACGCCGAACTTCTGCTCGAGGTCCGCGTGCAGACCGAGCGGTGCTTGCGAGAGATCCAGGTACCAAGCGACGCGAGACTTCAACGTCACTGGGTCGAAGAAGTCCGGGTGCAGGACGTCGAGGCCCGTGTCGATGACGCCAACCGCGGCGCCCTTGCCGGTGGCGCTCGTCACGAGCTGCGATTGAAAGAGCTGCGTCGCGAAGCGCGCGTGATCGAGCATCATGCGCGACGGCGGAGAGACCTCCATCACGAGAGACGGGTGTGCTTGCCCGAAGGCAACGACGCTCGCGGGATCTCCGCGCATCATGCCGAAGCCCGGCGCGATCTCGTCGAGACCGAGCGACACCGCGGATTGTCCTGCGGGGATCGCGACCAACAACCCGAGGCGATTGGACGACGGCGCGAGCGCGTCTGTCGCACGCGGTCCGAGCAGCCGGACGAGGGCGACGTCGCGAGGGTCCCCCGCGAGCGCAGGAGTCGCGACGAGCAACGCGAGCAGAGCGAGAGACGCGGCCCTCATCGGATGTCGCTCGGCTCGTCCCAGTCGGCGAGCTGCTCGCTCTCTGCCTTGGTCGTCTCGAGCGGGACGGCGTGCTCGTCGAGCAAGTCTTGGAGTCGATGCGCACCGCGCGCGATGCGCTCGGGGAGTGTTCGGATCATCGACTGCACATCATAGCGCGCGAAGAGCGGCTCCCATCGACCTTCACGACGCGGGCACACGATCGCGTGAGACGGCGCGCCGATCAGGTTACGCAACAACCCCTCTTGCACGAGCGGCATGTCGCACGCGAGCGCAAGCACGACGCCAGATCCTGCGTGACGTACGAGCGCGTTCAACCCTCCGATCGGGCCAATTCCATGCGGATCGTCGTCGAGCGCTTCGCCGAAGGATTCGTAGTCCGCGCGCCGGCCGACGAGCACGTGTGGCACCTCGAGCACCCGCAGCATCGTGATCCAGCGCTCCACGATCGAGGTCTCGCCCGACGGAGGTCGGAGCAAGCCCTTCGGTCGGCCCATCCTCTTGGACTCGCCGCCGACGAACACGCCCGCGAGCACGTCACGCATGGCGGGACGATAGCCTAGCCTTCGCGCGGCGCGTAAGCTCGGCGCATGCGCTCTTCCTTCCTCGCCGTCACTCTGCTTGCGTGCGCTTGCTCCACTCCCGCCGCGCCCGCGCCTCAACCCGCGCCGTGCGGGGGCGATGCCGCGACGACCGATCCGTTCACAGCCACTGCCGTGTGGCAGTCGGCGAACGACGCCGGGACGATCGTGCTCAAGATCACCGTGCACCGGGTCGATCCGAATTTCAGCGGACAGATCACGTTCGGAACCTCGCCATTGATCACGAATCAAACCCCCATCAACGCGAGCGACATCTTGGTCACCGTCCGACCGCTCGTCGGCGTTCACACCGTCGGCATCGACTTCTCGGTCAGCTGTCTGAAGAAGACCGGCACCATCGTCGTGACGTGGACGGCAGACCCCGTGGACGGTCGCAGCGATCCGACCGTGGTGACGCTCTCGACGTAGGCCTCGCGTTCTCTTCATCAGTGCGAGCGCCAACCCGCGCGGAGCCCGGTGTTCGTCGCGCGTGATTGTCATCTTGAGCGAAGCGAAGGAGCCGCCTAGCGAACTGGGCGAACGCAACGAGGGGTCGCACTAGCGTTCGAGGATCGCGTCCATCGGTTTGCCCGCGCTCTCGTCTTCATCGGTTGGGAGATCGAGCAGCTCGCGTACCGTCGGCGCGAGATCCGCGAGGTGCACGTCGTGCGTATCCACTTTGCCTTCCACTGCGATGCCTGCGCCCGTGGCGACGAGCCACACGCGGCCCGACTCTGGCCATTCGCCGCCGTGCTCACGAAAGTCTGCGTTTCTGCCGTGATCGCACGTGACGAAGATCGCAGTGTGGTGGCCGCGCTCGCCCATGTCCGCGAGTGTGTCTTCGAGCCTTCCGAGGAACGCGTCTGCGGTACGAAGCGCCCCGACGTAGCTCGGGATGTCTCCGTGGTGCGCGTGCTCGTCCGTATCGCCGAGCCCGATGAACATCAGCTTGGGCCGCTCCTTCTTGAGCACGTTCAGCGCAACCGGCATGGTGAACGCGTCTGCGCGGTACTCGCCCTCGCCTGGCCACGACGGATAGCGCCGCGCCTCGCGCAGCCAAAGGTCAGGCACTCCATTGGCGCGCATTCGCCCACTCGAAAAATCGATCCCCTCCAACGTGGGTGACGCCGCATAGGCGATACGCTCCCATGAACTCACCACCGCGACATGCTCGTCGGGGTACGCCTCTTTGGCTTGATCGAGCATCGTCGGGATCTTCACCGCGCCGCAGAAGTTGCTCTGGCAATCCTTGGGCGGTCTGCCAGTCATGATCTCCGTGTAGCCGGGCAGCGAGAGGTAGTCGGGGCCTGTCGCGCGCATCGCACCGAAGCCGGGCGCGCCGACGCTCGAGCCTTGCTCGGTGGCCCAACGACTCAGGTTCGGAACGAGCTGCTCGGGATCCTGCACGGGCACGCGCGCGTCTCGCTCGTGCAGCTCGCCCGTCCCTTCGAAGATCTCTTGCCATCGCACGCCATCGAGCGCGACGACGATCACGGCCTCCACCTTCTCCTTGGGCTTCGGAGGCGCGACGATCACGGCGCGCTGCGCGTGCGCTTCGATCTCCCTTGGAATGGCCACCGCGAGCTCCAACGTCGGACGCTTGATGGGCGTGTGCCTCTGCGGCATCGCCACTCTCGGGATCTGCACGCAGCTCGTGAACGTCAGCAGCGTGCCGCAGAGGACGAGAGACACGGGCCTCATCGAGCGTCCTCGCAGCAACGCACGCCGACCTGCGGACCCTCGTAGATCTCGCCGTGTCCGAGCGTGCGAGAGCGGCACGTGTTCTTGCCGGGCAGCCACCACGCGCCCTTCATCGATGAGCGCTGCGGGGCCTCGCCGTGATCGAGCGTGCTCCACTCCTCTACGTTGCCGCTCATGTCATGAGCGCCGAACGGACTCATGCATTTCGGATAAGCGGTTATCGGGGCGCGCAAGTCCTTGAGTCCAGAGTTGGGCTTTCCGAGATCCGTGCGATCGATGTTGCACGCCGTGGCGTCGCGCTTGAAGCCGTAGGGGTACGGCCGCATCTCTTCACCCTCACAGGCGAACTGCCACTCGCTCTCCTTGCACAACCTCGAGCCCTTCGCGGCGCAGAGCTGTCCTGCCGTGGTCCACGACTGATGTGCGAGCGGCATCGTGCTGCCCACCGGCGTCATCTCTTCTACATCGATGCAGAAGCGCCTGTGCTCGCGCGGAGACGCGCACGTCGCGGGCTCCACGTACTCGGCGCATCGATAGTCTTGATACGGCCCCGGTGGATCGAGCCATCGTTTGCAGACTTGCTTCGGCTCTGGGCAATACTCGCCAACGACGAGCACCATCCCCACGGGACACGCCGGCAGTGGAACACTCGCGTCCACCGCTTCGACTGCGGACGTTACGGCGCTTGGTATTGGTGTCGGAGCGGCGTGTGCGCTCTCGG
>JAYVYD010000423.1:0-12022 GCA_043784605.1 Myxococcales bacterium
GGCGAGCTCGTCGAATTCCTCGCCGACTTGGGCGCAGCCGCAGACCCAGGCGACATCATCCCGCTAGAAGACGAAGAGCACCTCGCCGCTTGAGCGAACGCGAAAGTCGGCGAGCTCACGACCAACACTCGATCTATAACCCCATCGCGGCGCTGATTGCTTAGGATATTCTTTCGCCGGATGTCTCGCCGCCCTCGGTATCTCATGACGCAACTCGGACTGACCGAAAATGGTTAGGGGCGACGTCTCGGATCTCATGGGTCACCTCTTCAGCGGACGTGCCGAGGAGGTGACTCTCCTGTTGGGAAATGGTGCGGTGCTCGTCGGTCACCCGACCCATGCTTCGTTGAAGCGTCCGCGCAGTGTCACGATCACGACACCGTCAGCCGAGCAGCTCGTCGTGCAGCCCGGCGACATCGTCTGGGCGAGCGCGAGTGGGAGTGACGGCTCCGTGGCGACGTTCGGCACACCAGAAGGGGACTTCCTCATCGTGCTTGCCGAGTGGCTCCCGCACGCGACGAGCGAAGAGCAGGCGAGGCTCGAAACGACGAGCGAGCTAATCGAACGACTCGTTCACCAAGCGAAGACGCGCGTCGAGTGTTGAGCGAGGTCGACGGCGCGCTTTCCGCCTGCGGGTCCCTTCTGCGTTGGGCCCGGGGCCGAGGGCGCGACGAGTTCTTGCGCGCCGCTCGGTAGCTCAACCTGCGCGACGTAGCGCTCGAGCTCCCAGCCGAAGACGCCGAGTGCGCCATGGTTGCCGTCCGCGCTCGTCTTCTTCCACAGGTGGGGGATGGCCGTCGTCGAGACGAACAACGGAGTCGAGTACACCTTCGAGTCCGTGGCGGCCGCCATGTCGAGCGCACGGGCCGCGATACCGTCACGCGCAATGGCCAGTATGTCCCTGGACAGCGCCATCGATCTGCGTAAATCGCTAGTTTGTTTTCCTTCTCCTAATAGGTAATTGCCGCCGGAGAGCGCAGAGAACACGACGATCGTCCACGCGTCTGCATCGGTGATGGCGTCGCCGCGGAGGAGCACGACGTCCGGGTCCAGTGACCACCATGCGTCGGTCGAGGCGCGAAACAACGCGTTGCGCGCCGCCGAGGCATAGAACGCGTAGCGCGGACCCGGGCTCACGCTGAACGCGATGTCGGAGCCCACACGCCTGCTGTCCAGCCGACCGACGGCAGGATCGGCGCGCCGCAGCCCACGAGGAGCACGTCCGGCACGGCCTCGCGGAGCGTCTTCATCCAAAGCGAATAGGACTCGAGAGACGTGATCGGCTTCTGACGAACTCCCTCGACCGCCGCGCCGAACAGGAAATCGATCTTGAGCGTGCGAAAGCCCCACGCACGCAGCTGCTGCGCGGCCTTGACGACGAATGCGCGCGCGTCGGGATGCGTGACGTCGAGCGCCGCGTAGTCACCTCCCACGTTGTTGTACGTGCGTAGTTTCTTGTCAGTGCCGTGTACGAACCAGTCTGGATGCTGCGTCACCGACGGGTCGTCGATCGCTATGTAAAAGGGCGCGAGCCATATCGCTGGGCGCAGACCCGAGGTTGCTTGCTCTTGCGAGAGCGTATCGAGGTCTGCGCCGAACATCGGAGAGGCGCTCCACGAGCCCCAGTGCGTTTCGTAACCGTCGTCCAACAAGAAGTCATCGAGACCCGCCGGCGAGTAATTCGCTTTTGCGAAATCCGCCTCTTGGCGTAGCGCGTCCGCGGTGATGTTCACGTAGTACAGGCTCCAGGAGCCCCACCCACCGAGCGCGGGCTTGCGCGCCACGGGCGAGGGATGCAGCTCGGCCACATACTTCGTGTAGTCGTCCATGCTCGCGCGGATGCCGCCGAGCCCGACGAAGATTCCGTCGAGCACACGTGACTCGCCAGGGCCCAAGACCAGCGAGTCTCCGGTCATTCCTTGGACGAGCCGCAGTCGGGTGGGCTTGTCACCGTCCGCTGCAATGAATGAACGTCTTGAATACGGTGCCTCCGAGCGCACCGGCGAAGACGCCGACGTTCGTATCGTTGGACACCGCGCCCCACCGCCACGAGACCCCGGAGAGCTCACCGAGCACGTCTTCGTTGTCGCCGCCGTGGGGCGCGGTCCCGTGCGCTTCGGCGAGGCGTACTGGGGATTGTCTCGACTCCCGTATAGTTCCAACTTTGATATCCGTCGTGGAGCATTCGATCGACGTGGAGGCTGATTCCTGCAGAGTCCGTAGACCACTCGAGGCCGACGACCGAGACCGGCTGCGCGCTCGCATTGGTCAATGAGACAGAGCGGGCGAAGGATGCGCTCGTGCGCTGCGCCCAGTTGCCGCCGACGCGAACGGGAGAGGCGCTCGCCTCGGTCCACGTGGGAGCGTCCGCCGTCCCGGTCGCGACGCGAAGCCCGAGGCGGAGCGTCGTCGTGCACGATCCTGAGCCGACGAGCTCGAGGTCCGCGCTTCCACTGCGGAGCTGTACGACGCACGGCGCGGCTTGCGGAGGAGCACCCGAGGAAGACGAGCACGCAATCGCGAGCGCCAAAGCGACCACGGACGGAGCGAACGATCGAGGCACGACACCACTCTAGGCAAAGTTTTTCTTGCAGCATTCTTGCCCCTCGTGCGCATGGTGTGATCATGGGTGACTCTATGAGGACTTCCATAAGCGCCCTGCACGCGTGGGCTCTCGCCCACCTCCAAGATGACGAGTTCGCCCTGGCCGCGCGAGTGATACGGCGGATGTTGATCCTGCTGCCTCCGTCTCACGAGTCCCGACCGTCGCTCCTCGTCACACTTGCGTTCGCCCACCACGAGGCCGGGGAGGTGGACGAAGCCAGGCGTGTCGCAGAACAAGCGACCAAGCTGGACCCGCAGAACGCCCTCGCCTGGCAGCAAGTCCGCCGCGCAGAGCGTGCGCTCAAGGCGTCTTAGCTCGCACGAAAACCGGCCGAGCTCGTCGCGGCCAATCGGAGCGAGCGACGCGCGTCGATACAATTGGGGCCGAAGCTCTCAGGCGAGCCAAGTGTCTTCGCTTGGGAGTGTTGTGAGCACGCTCAGACGCTCTACTTCGGGTCTGGCAATGCCATGAACACCGCAAGAGCGCGGCGGCGGTACCCCGGCTGACCTTGGGTGCGACGACTGGGTTGGCTCGGGGCGCGGTCAACATCCGGTGGAGCATGTCGTGCGCGCTCAACCTAGAAGAGCTATTCCAGCGCGACCGCGGCGCATCAGGCACGTGTGAGTATCGCGCATGTCGGCGCTTGCGAGTGAGGTGACCTTCGAAGCGTTTTCCGCCTCTCCAGCAACCCTGGCCGAATGTTTGCCCACATTCGCTAGCTAGGCTTCGTCTCTCGTCCCGCAGTCCCAACTAGGAAATGCTGACGAGACAGGCGCATGCTTCGGGCATGAAGCCGACCATCTACGCGATCGATTTCGGGACCAGCAACTCTCTGCTCACGGGCGTGGGACCCGACGGTGTGCTGCCGATTGCGCCGCTCGATCCCACGGCGGCCGAGCCGACGATCTTGCGGAGCATCCTCTTCTTCTCGGACGAGCAAGGAGAGTGGTTCTTCGGTCAAGAGGCGCTCACGAGCTACGTCGCTCACGGCATGCGGGGCCGGTTCATCAGGTCGATGAAGCGATTTTTGCCGATGGCGAGCGTGGCCGAGACGCGCGTCGGCAGGCGCATCGTGAAGCTCGAAGAGCTCGTCGGCATTTTCCTGCGGACGATGCGAGAGCGCGCCAATCGACACTATGGTGCCGACGTTCGTCGAGTATTGCTCGGTCGGCCGGCGCTGTTCTCCGAAGACCCCGCGGCAGACGCTCTCGCGCAAGAGCGCCTCCTACGAGCGGCGCGCTCCGCCGGTTTCGACGAAGTATCGTTCTGCCCCGAACCCGTCGCGGCTGCGTACGATTTCAAGACGAAGCTGAACGGAGCCGCCACGGTGCTCGTCGCGGACCTCGGGGGCGGGACCTCGGACTTCACAGTGGCCAGGTTCGGCAGCAATGATGGCGCGGAGGTGTTGGCGATCGGCGGCGTGCCCGTCGCCGGCGATGCGATCGACGCTAGCTTGATGAGACGGAAGGTCGCGTCTCACTTTGGCGCGGAGGTTACGTACAAAGTCCCATTCGGCGCCAACGTGTTGCAGATGCCCAAGCCGTTGATGGAGCGCCTCTGCTCGCCCGCCGAGGTGTGTCTGTTGGGGCGTCAAGACGTGCTGCGCTTCTTGCGCGACATCAAGAGCGGCGCGCTCGGAGAGAGCGACCAAGCTCGAATGGATCAGCTCCTCGTGTTGATCGAGGACCGACTCGGATTTCAAGTCTTCGAGGCGATCGAGGGGACCAAGCGCGCGCTGTCGGACCAGACCGTCGCCAAGTTTCGTTTCGAGTACCCCGGGATCGACGTGACTGAAGACGTGCGCCGCGACGAGCTCGAGAGCTTTGCCGAGCCGACGACGCGACGCATCCTGGACTGCGTGACTCGGACGCTCGCGACCGCAGGCATCGACGCGAGTCAGATCGACCTCGTCTGCGCGACGGGTGGCACCGCTCGCGTACCGGTCGTCGCGCGCGGATTGGAGGCGCAGTTCGGCGCGCACAAGCTGCACAGACTCTCGAGCTTCCACTCGGTCATTCAAGGTCTGGCAGAGCGAGCGCGCGCCCTCGCCTGACACGTAGTGGCCACACGCGAGGCACTTTTGCGCGCAATCGGCGAGTCCACGCCGATCTGGTAGCAATGGCGGGAGACGCATAGTTCTTGCTAAAGCGCTTACGTCTGACGTCACAGGTGCTTGGGCTCACGCCGGTGGGCACTCGCAGCTCGTTTTGGATTGGCGGTACATTTTGCTTCGAATGACGTTGGTAGCGCTCCCGATGTGCGCTTGCTCTTTAATCGTCGGGAGTGAGCCCCGCATCGTTGGCACCGATGCCGGGCGCACGGCTGACGGGGCCGTGGTCGACGCGAAGACACCCGCCGACGACGCGAACGTGGTCGACGCGAAAACACCCGCCGACGGCGCGATCGCATGCGACCCCAATAACCCGTGCGCGGCCGTGTCCGCCAAGTGCAATGCCGATTGCATCTCTGCGGCGAACAGCTGCACGAGCGAGTGCCATGGCGGTCCGAAGGGCGACCCGTGCAGGCAGGACTGCAATACCACCTCGACGTCGTGCACCAGTCAGTGTCTCGTCAGCTGTACCTCGTGCAGGTCTAGCATCGGCTGCAGCGCGTCCGGTTGTTAGTGCAGTGTGCGGGCGAGCCTTTCTTGCACAGAGCGCTCGGCGCGCGCGCCTCAGTCGCGCAAGGTCGCCTCGGGCTCATGGCCCATAAGCGGCAATTGCAAGCGAGAGTATGCGTGGCACATGTCGTGCGAGGTGTAGGGAACGAGGTTCTCACCAATGATTAATGCAAGTCAGATCAAGCCCAATACTCCGGTCGTGTGTTCCGACAACGGTCAGTTCGCCGTAGTCGATCACATGGACGGTGCCGCGACGATCAAGCTCAACAAGGACGACAAAGGTCAGCACCACTACATCCCCCTCAGGTGGGTGAAGTCCGTGGACGACAAGGTTCACATCGACAGACCGGGTGCGCAGGCCATGCGCGAGTGGACCGACAAGCCTACCGTCGCCAAGAAGTGATTGCCGTCGAGAGGCTGAGGTCCATCGAACGCGGACCTCGGTCTCTCGTCACGCAGCGACTCGGTAGTGCTCCTCGCGGCCTCACGTTGGAACAAGAACGGCCAACTCCGGTCGTAGTCGCTTACGAGGATTGGGCTCGTCAGTGGCTTCAGCTCGCCGACGGTATAGGCGCGAATCGCTTCTTCAGTGGTCGCCTTCGTCTTCGCGGGCTTTCTTCCCGAGTACTCATGAAAAAAGCTAACTGGAAAAGACGGTGAGCGGCTATCGCCGCACCTTCGGCGGAGTGGCTGGGTGGCTCGTCGCTTCCGCGGGGATGCCCCGGAGCTTGTTGAAATCTTGAAGTAGCGGCGGCACCTCGACCGGCCTGAGAATCAGGTTTGTCGAGAACACCGAGCCCCAAAAGGCAAAGGAGCCGCCATGAAGAAGAGAGCCGGAATCGAGAAGCAGAATCAAGAGAGACCGATCGCAATGACGATCGCGATGCAACAGTCGATGCTCCCCCTGTTGGTCGCGATGGACGCGACGAAGAAAGGGTTCCTCGCGTTCGTGCAGCAGATGGGCATGGTCACGCTGTCCGAGTTGCTCGCGGAGGCCGCGCAGATCGCGGGCCCGAAAGGCAAGCACAACGACGGTCGCACGCACCATCACTGGGGTGCGGCATCGACGCCGATGTGCTTCGGAGGACGTAACGTATCGATCGCGCATCCGCGAGTGCGTGCTCGCGGCGGAATGCATCGCGCGAAACACGAACATCACCTTGGACACAAGGCAGGTAGAAGTGTCGCCGCTGTGAACCAATTAATCGCGCGCTGGTCGCAAGAGGGACGTCCGACCATCGAGGACGCTCGGGCGCTCGCGAGCGTTGCAGCGAAAACGGAGTTATCGAAATTCGAGCCGTGTCTTTCAGACAAGCTCCTGGCCGAATTGCAGATCGCTCGGCTGTTCGATTTGGACGGCGCGCGGAAGTCGACACCCGCGAGGGTTGCGGACTGAGCTCCGCTCAACTCAGCGAAGAAGCGCCGATGGGTTTGGGCAGTAGCCTTCGCCGAGTCGTGATCGGGAACGTCCCCGGAGTCGCACGATTGTTGCTCTCCACGGCGGATGCCAGGATGTTCAGCGCGACGCCGCGCCATATCCGAGGATGGTGGCCGCGAGCACGCGCGAGGTTCCTGACTTTGTGCACCTCTTCGCGCCCCAGAAGGAGCCCGAGCAGGCACAGGACCGTGCACCCGGGTGGGGAGATCGGTGGGGAGAGGACCCTCCCAGGTGGGGAGAGAATTGAAAAAGCCGGCTGAGCAGAGCGCTCAACCGGCTAATTTCATGCACTTCAGAGAGCGGGAGAAGGGATTCGAACCCTCGACGTCCACCTTGGCAAGGTGGCACTCTACCACTGAGCTACTCCCGCAATTGCGAGGGGTCCGTACGTACCCTGCACCCTTCCGTTCGTCAAGCGCAACGCGCCTTCCTCTTGACGCGGCGGCGGGTCGCGCCTGACGCTGAAGCGACCCTGTGGGGCTCTGCGAAGCGGCCTCGCTCGTCCAAAACCCGAGACGCGGCGTGTGTCGAGACCGTATCCGGGCCGTCGCCGGGCGAGCCATCCATGCCCATCACGACCACGACCTCCGCCCGCCGACGCGGTCGTTGGTGACGGCGCCGAGCTTGGGGTCGAGATCGGACTCGCCTTGGCGAGCGTCATTCCACTCTGCGTGGTGGTGACACAATCCGACCCAATCGATGGGGATCGAGTCGTGTTCAAATATCCATGAGCGCTGCACGAGATGAGTCGGTTCAGACTTCGCTGCGGGAGCTGATGAAACAAGAAGAGGAGCGCGTCGCGGGCGAGCGCGATCGCCTGGAGCAGCTCCGCGCCGCCAAGGCACGCATCGATCGAGAGCGAGAGGAGACCACGCGTGAAGCGGCGGAGCTTCGGGCGCGCAGAGAGCGGGAGGAGGCAGCTGCCCTCGACGCGAGCCAAGCGGCCGCGATAGAGCGCGCGCGCATCGAAGCGCTCGCCGAAGCCGACAGCAGGCGAAGGGCGCAAGAACTCACCACCATCGCGACGCCCGAACCGGTGGCGATCAAGCCTGCTCGTCCGAAGCTCTGGTTCTCGAGCGGAATGCTCAGTGGAGTCGTCCTGGCGGCCGCCATAGCCCGTGCGTGGTGGCTAGGCGTGGGAGCGCGCCAGCTGGACATCCTACGCGACACGAACGCGCTGCTCGACCATGAGCGCACGCGCTCCAACGCCGACAGAGCAGACGATCAAGGTGTCATCGCACGACGAGACGCGACGATTGCCGACTTGCAACTTGCCAATCGAAGGTTGCAGAGCGCTCTGGACGCACGGCAAAAGCCGAAGCCGAATGGTTTGAAGTCCACCCCTCCGACGGTCTCGCCGCCGAGGCCCAAATGCGCCAATGCCCATGACCCGCTCTGCGCAGACTTGGACTCACGCTAATCGGCAATCGGGGATCTACCCTTCCCGCCTTCCGGTGAATCTCTCCTAAGACGAGAGCTGCATCATGCGGCGGCGATCGACTTCGGCGGCTAAATACGGGCGCGCCGTGGCCTGCCAGCGCGGGTCGAATCCGACGAGAGCGAACGGGAACGCGTGGATGAGGGCAGGCATCACCCAGTGGTCCAGCGGACCGACCTCGATCTCCTCGGGGCTCGTGGTCCAGCGCGTGTGCACGTGGACGCACTGCGACGACGACCAGCGCTTCTTCTTGATCGCCTGCCACACCCAGAGGACGTCGTCGCGGCGCGCGATTGTCGTGGTGGTCGAGTCGAAGAATACGAGCCATGAGGGAGACAAGAAGATCTCGCCGCCCGCCATCGTTCGCGCTCGCCACGTTTGGGGCATGGACAGCTCTTGCTCGACCCTCCAAAGCACGTGGATGCGCTCGGGAGCGGTGCGGCCGAGCCGAATGATCGACGCGTGTCCAAGCGGGTCGAGAGCGCGGATGAAGCCGCTCACGACGCCGATGCAACCGACGACGAACAAGACGAGCCCGATGATGGCCAAGAAGCCGGTCACGAAACCCACGACCACGAGCACGGCGCCGCCGAAGGTCGCCAGCAACGACATGCCGAACGCGCGCCAGCCTTGACCCGAAATGATCGTCACACGAGAGCGCGGCATCGTGCGAAGTGATTTGCGCCAAAGCTCGCCTGAGCTTCCCTACGACTTGTAGCTGCCGTCTTCTCTGTCGAGCTTTCGCAGCAATGCGGGCCACGCGATGTTTCCGCCCATGCCCTTGGTGACGAGGCCGATGTTCTTCTTCACGCCCGCGAGGATCATCGGATTGACCTGTACGAGCTCACCGCCAGCTTGCGCGAGCACCTGGATCTCGCACGCGCGCTGCAGATTGAACATGCCGAGGAACGCGTCGGCCACGGTGGCGCCGACGGTGAGGAGCCCGTGACTGCGCAGGATGAGCGCCATGTTGAGGCCGAGGTCGTGCACGAGGCGAGGCTTCTCGTCGTCGATCAGCGCGATGCCCTCATATGCGTGATAGCCGAGCGACGCGAGCGCGACGGTGGCTTGCTGCGATATGGGCAATACGCCATTGGCCTGAGCGGACACGGCGACCCCGGCGGGCGTATGCGTGTGCAGCACGCACGTGATATCACCGCGCGCCGCGTGCACCGCGCTATGGATCACGAATCCGGCTGGATTCACGGGGTACGAGGAGGGCTCGACCTTCGCGCCCGTTGCGTCCACCTTGACGAGGCTGGTCGCGGTGATCTCCTCGAACAACATGCCATAGGGGTTAATCAAGAAGTGGTGCTCGGGCCCTGGCAGCCGAACCGAGATATGGGTGAAGACGAGATCGTCCCAGCCGTAGCGGGCGACTAGCCGGTAACACGCCGCGAGATCGACGCGGAGATCTCGCTCGGCGGGCGCGCCTGCTTCAACTTCATGATGGGCCTGCATGTCCGAACCTCCGAGACGGACACTATCAGTGTTTCGCGCCTCGGAGACTTCGAGGCCACCTACTGTTTGTAGAACTAGTAGTCCGCCGTGTACGGGACCTTCTGAGTCATGCCGACGCTGTTCATGTCGCACGCCATCGAGGGCGCGACGCCGTTCGCGGTGTAGAGGCGCTGGATGTGTTGAACGCTCGAGAGCTCGCCCGACCCAACGTTGCCCATCGATCCGAGCAGAAGCCACGGGACCGAGCCTGCGCCGCCGTCGGGCGTGTACGCGGCCATCTTCTTGCCGATGACGTACGAGTTGTCTGCGGTCGTGATCCACTCGGGTCGTGTGGGGCCTGCATCCGTCGCGAAGTGCTGGCCGATCGTCGCGTTGTGGCAGTCGGTGACCCACGCGGGCGCGAGCGGTCCGGCGTCCGTCGTCGTCTGCTCGCACTGATAGTCTTGTGTGCCCGTCGCGCCGGCGTTACCGCTGAAGCCGCTTGTTTTGGCCACCTCCGCGCGCCACGACTACGCCAAAGGCACTACCGAGCTGGACCGCCTTGTGACAGCTCGGTATTCTGTCTGAGCCGTTGCCTGCGCTGAAGGAGCGACTTTGAAGCGAGCATGGTAGGTGGTTTGCGCCGTAGTCGAGCGTGGTGATAGGCGCGTGCAGCGCCGACGTGGACGGGACACCGATGGCCGATGCCGGAGCCGACGCGCGCACTCCCGACGCCGGATGTCCGACAGGCCAAGCGGCCTGCAACGGAGTTTGCATCGACGTGACGGGAGACGATTCGAACTGCGGAGCGTGCGCTCTCGCATGTACTGGCGGAATGCACTGTGCGACGGGCGTATGCAAGGCGTCGAAGATCGAGCACGTCGTGCTCGTTGTCGAAGAGAACCACACGTTCGACGCCTACTTTGGTCGCTACTGCCAAGCGGCGTCAGGCTCCAACCCGACCTGCACGCAAGGGCCGACGTGCTGCGAGCGCGCTCCCGACAAGGAGCCTCACGGCGCGTCACCGGGCCTGCTCGACGACACGACCAACTTCGCCGCGGACCGCAACCACGCACAGATCTGCGAGCTCCAGCAAATCAACGGCGGCAAGATGGTTGGCTATGTGACTGGGAGCACCGGCGCGCAGACGTGCTTGGGAGTGGGGCCCAAGGTGCTCGAGCGCAAATAGTTGGGTGTTGGCGGACAAGTCGACCATGCTCACCTACGGGTCATTCGCAGACCAATACGCGCTTGGAGACCGCTATTTTCAGCCGCTCGCCGGAGGCACGGCCTCCAACAACATGTATTTCGCGACTGCCGATTATCAATTCGCGGACAAGGACCAATTGCCCAATGCCGTCGGCTCTCCGGCAGGGTGCGGGCTCAATGGGGCATGCTTGGGTGGCAAGCCCGTCACGTACAAGAACCGCAAGACGATCGCGGATGTGCTCATCGAATCCGGGAGGACCTTCACCGTCTACGAGGACGGCTACGCTCACGCGCTCTCACAAGCGCCCAAGTGCGAGACGATCCCGCCGGATTGCACCTACTCGCCCATCGTGCACCCCGTCGCCGCGCAGGGGTGCAAGCTGGACTCGAGCGACGTGCCGTTCAACTACTACGCGAACTTCGCCGACGGCTCGCACACGAAGGACTTCGCCGAGCTCGCAAAAACCTCGGCAACGGCACACTGCCGACGTGCTCGTACGTGAAGGCGCGCGAGTTCCGCAACGAGCACCCCAACGTATCGACCATCACGGACGGCGAGGTGTTCGTGGCGGGCGTCGTCAACTCCGTCCTGTCTTCTTCTTACAAGGACAAGACGCTCGTCGTCCTCACCTGGGACGAGGGCGGCGGCTTCTTCGATCACGTGGCGCCTCCACCGAGCATCGACACCGACGACATCGGGAATCCCGTCCCGTACGGCACGCGCGTGCCGATGCTAGTGATCGGTAGATTCGCGAAGAAGGGCGCCGTGAGCCACGTGTCGATGGAGCACTCGTCGATCGTGCGCTTCTTGGAGTGGAACTTCGTGGGACCCGTCGGGCAGCTCGGCGGCAACGACGCCAAGGTCGCCAACATCGGCAGCATGCTCGACCCCGCGCAGACGGGCCTCACCGTTCCCTAGCGCGGCGGACTTCTGTAGCGTCGGTCCCATGACCTTGAAAGACAAAGTCGTCGTCATCACTGGCGCGAGCGCCGGCATCGGAGCGTCGCTCGCGGCTCTCTTGGCAGAGCGTGGGTGCAAGCTCGCGCTCATTGCGCGACGGGAGGAGCTGCTGAACCAAATTGCGGCAAAGTGCGGTGCGTTCGCGATCGTGGCGGACGTCGGCGAGCGCGCGCAGGTCAAGCGCGCCGTTGCCGCGGCGATTGGCAAGTACGGCCATGTCGACGTGTGGATAAACAACGCGGGACAAGGCATCTCGCGCATGCCGAGCGAGCTCACCGACGAAGACATCGACGCCATGATGCAGATCAACG
>JAYVYD010000424.1:0-6179 GCA_043784605.1 Myxococcales bacterium
GCCCTCCGGGAGATCCGCCGAGCCAGGTGCATCGCCGTGGCGGTGCCCATCGCACCGAGCCCGAGCACGATGATGTTCATCTCGGGACTCCATCGCCGGTCTTGCGGTCGAGCGCGATCATGGCGTGGATGATGGGGCGGTGCGACGGCGATTGTGGGCGTTCCCGACGCGCGTGCGCTACGCTGCGTTCGTCATGGGAGACTCGCACGGCAAGGACGTAGCGCTCGTCACCGGGCCCACCGAGGACGCGAAGGGCGTGCGCATCGTTCGTGTGAAGGGCGACGAGGTCAGCTTCGGCGAGGTACGCGCGCTCGAAGAGGGAAAGCCGATCACCGGTGAGGTGCTCAAGCTCACACCTCGCAAAGGACACCCGAACGTCTGCGATGTCGACGTCATGTTGGACGCACCCAAGGGGATCGTGCGCGACGGCAAAGGTCCCGCCAAGGTCGCCACGGTCACCTATCGCGCGAACTGGGACAAGGTGTTCGGCGCGAACTGAGCTTGTCGTCGCCTTCGCCGAACGAAAACAGCCTCAATTCGGACTCAGCCCTCGCCGTCACCATCGCCGAAGTCGACGTTGTCGATCGTCTCCCCACGATCCTCGCCGCTCGAGGGTTCGTCCTTGTACTGCTTGATCAGATCGGAGTTGTCGCGCGCGGCGGCGCCGCCCATGTCGTCGAGACCCTGAGCCGCGGCGCGTTTGAGGTCCTTGTTCGCGTCGCGATCCATGATGACGTTGAGGAGAGCGCGCTGCGCCTCCGGACCGCCGAGCTGCGCGAGCTGAGAGATCGCGGACTCCACGACGCCCGGGTCGCTGTCCTTCACCCCCGCGAGCAGCACACGCCGCGCGGTCTCCGGAGGGAGGTTCGACGCGGTCTGAATCATGCTCGACCGAAGTTGTTTGTCGTCGGACTTCATCGCGCGATCCGCGAGCGCTGCCGCCTTGTCCGGTGAAGTTTGCGCGAGTGTCATCAACGCACTCGACGAGACGTTCGGGTCTTTGTCGTTCACCAGTTGCTCGAGCTGCGCTGTGGCCGCAGGTGTGCCGACGCGCGCGAGTGAGCGGACCGCCATCAAACGCAGAGACTTGTCGTCCGTCGAGCGACTCGCAAGGAGCAGCGCGCGCTCGGCATCGGGCCCGCCGATCTGCGCGAGCCCAGAGAGCGCGGTGCGACGGACGCCGGCGTCCTTGTCCTTGAGCGCGGCCGCGAACGTAGACGCGAGCTTGGGGTCTCCCGTCTGCATGAGCGCCGACATCGCGTATACCCGAGCGTCGCCCTTGCCGTTCTGAGCTGCGTCCTTCACGGCTTGCAGCGCGGTGGGGTCACCCTGCACGGCGAGCGCGGAGAGCGCCTCGCGTGAGGTGCTGCCGTTGCCGTGCTTGGCGACGTCGATGAGCATGTCGCGCGCCTCGGGCGAGCCGTCGCGCGCGAGCATCGACAGCGCGTTCGACGCGACGTTGCCGCCGTTGTCCTTCACGAGAGTCATGGCAAGGCGCCTCGCCTCGTCTCGCCCGTTGGGCATCTCCGCGAGCTGCTCGAGCGCGCTGGCCTGCACGAAGCTAGGCTTCGACGCGAGTGCGAGGAGCGCGGTCTTCGCTTGATCGCCGCCGATCGAAGCGATGGCAGAGACCGCGTTCGACGAGCTCGCGGGGTTACCGTTGTTGGCGAGCGCGAGAAGCGCGGGCAGTGCGGTCTCGTCTTTGTGCTGGCCGAAGTACGAAGACGCGGTGCTCATGGCGGCTTTGTCGCCCGACCCGAGCGAGGCGATCATCACCTCGCGAACGTCGTCGCCTTCGAGCGTCGACAGCGAGCGCAACGCCGCGACCGAAATCGCCCGTCGCCCGTTCTTGGTCGCTTCGATCAGAGCCGCGCGCGCCGTCGGATCGCCGATGCGGGCGAGTGCCGTCGCCGCGCGTGAAGCGTCCTGTCCGCTGCCACCCTGCAGGACGTCTGCGAGGGCGCTCGTCGCGACGTTGCCGCCGACCTCACCGAGCGCGTCGATGGCACTCGAGCGCGTGTCTGAAGTGCCGTCTTTCAGGGCCTGCGCGAGCACCGGCACTGCTTCCGGGTCATGCGAATCGCCGAGCGCACGAATGAGCTCGCTCTGCCTATCGCCATGTTCGGTCTTGATGGCAAGGATGATGAGCGGCCCCGAACCGACGAGGTGCGACGTGCCGGCAGCGAGGAGCGCCGCCATGCGCATCTCGGGATCTTCGCTGTGCGCCGCGGAGAGGACCGCATCACACGCCGAGCGATCGTCCGTCTTTCTTGCGAGCGCGTAGAGCGCTAGCCCACGAACGTCCGTGTCCTTGTCGTTCGTCAGATCGATGAGCCAGCTGGTCGCCGCGGCGGAGTGCAACGAGCCGAGCGCCGAGATGGCGCAGTTACGAGTCATCGGCGCGGACTTCGCGCTCGAGGCGTCTGCGATGGCGGCGATCGCTTCGTCGTCGCCGTCTGCGGAGTCTTGGAGTTCGCGAAGCGCCTCACACGCCTTGGTCGGCGACTGCGCACTTCGAAGGGCCTCGAGGTGAGCACCAACGTGCGTGGCTACGGATGCGCTCGCCGTCGAGTCGCCGCTGCCGCCGAAGAGCCCGAAGAAACCGCCACCGCTCGTCGGATGCTGCGCCTTAGGCGAAGAAGGTCCGGACGAAGGCGACGTCGCCGCCTCGCGGATCGGGTGAAGAGCGAAGAACGCGGCGGCAGCGAGCGCTGCGACGGTCGACAACTTCCAGGCTACGGCTGATCGCATTGTGCTCATTCCTTACGTTCTACGCTCCGAATGGTTCTCTGCTTCCGTCACGACAGCCGCTGACGCCCACAAGTTCCAACGCGCGCTACTCTTCGACCCTTACAACCAAGACGGCTTGGCTTGATCGTCGCCTGATGCGACGATGACGACGTGAGCCCGAAAATCGCATGTTCCGTGCTGCTCCTGTTGATCGCATGTGACGACAAGAAGGCCGAAAACAAGGCCCCTTCGTCGACGCTGTCCGTCATCGCGTCGGCAGCGCCGAGTGTGACCGCCACAGCGACAGTGGCCGTCGTCGTCGACGCGGCGCCTCCAGATTCGGTCGCTTGCCAGCACGTGCTCGTTGCCTACCAGGGAGCCAAGAACGCACCCGCGAACATCACGCGGAGCAAAGCGGACGCTAAGGCTCGCGCCGAAGAGGTACACAAGAAGGCCGTGGCCGGCGAGGACATGGCGGACCTCGCGAATACGTACTCGGACGACCAAGGCTCACGCGAGCGACGCGGGTCGGCCGGCAAGTTCAAGCGCGAAGGCATGGTCAAGCCCTTCAGCGACGTCGCGTTCGCGCTCAAAGTGAACGAGATCAGCGACGTCGTGGAGACCCCGTTCGGCTTTCACGTGATCAAGCGCAACCAATGAGGTAATAGGCGGCCATCACATGGGCTCGAAGAAGAAAAAGGGCGGACTGGCAGCGGCGGCGAGCAAGAAGCTCGCGGGCATCGGTGGACCTCGCATGAGCCCCGAAGAGATGGCGCACATGCTGTTTCACGCCGAGCAACGCGGTGAGGTCGAGCGCGTCCCGCTCGAGGACGGCAGCTGGGCGTGGGCCGTTCAAGGTCCGAAGGGCACGCAGATGCTAAAGCCCACCCCAGAAATGCTAGCCGCGCTGGATCGCTTCGCCCACGAAGATCACAACCACTAACGACGCTCCAACAAAACCTAGGAGCGCGGCGGTTTTCGCCGAGACCAAGCGAGCCCTAAGAGTGGATGAGGAACCGTAGTCCCGTACGGCGACGATTCCCGACGACGGGATCGCGCCGGTATCGACAAAAAACGCCACGCTCCTAGTCTTGTTCCGCTAGGACGGCGCCGTGTGCGCGGGCTTCGTCGACGGTCGACCAGCGCTTGCCCGCGACGATCGCCCAACGAACAGCGTTGCGCATCGCGCGCGCTGCGCTCACGGCGGCCTCGTAGCTCGGGAACACCCATGACAGCGTGCCTGGTTCCACGTTGTGCCAGCCGTACACGATCAGCGTGACTTGATCGGCGGTGCACTTGGCGCCGACGGCGTACGTGCCGCTCTCGAGCGGTTGGGAAGTGTCTTCGGGAACCGCGAGAGGCGACATGCTGTGCCTCACCAACCCTCGTTTGTGTTTTCGCATTCCCTGCCCCCTCGAATTCGTAGTCACGGCCGATGCCCAACTTCCAACATCTGATCACCTTGGCGTCAGGGCCGAGGCTCGCAGATTGCGTTTCTTCGTCTGTTCGGTGCCGCAACCCCTGCGGCATTCCGATCGACCGGCGGAACATAGTCCGGAAGTTTCTTTCGTCCATTGAAAAGACTCAAGACACCAAGGAAAAATAGCCACGCGGCGCGTCATCGGACTCGAACTATGATCGTGCGCGATGTCCAATCGTCCTCCGCGAGTGACCGAGCGGACCGACGAGCGACCGTGGCCGTTGGTGCTGCTCGCTCCGATCCTGGTCGCGATCGTGGGTATCGCAGTCGCGACGGCGATCGGCGCGCTCGGACTCTCGCGGCTCGCAGACGCGACGACCGATCGCGCGAGCATCCGCGCAGAGTGGATCTCGACGCTGCTCGGTGAGCGCATCGGCAAGCTCGACGCGTCGGTGCGCCTCGATGCCGTGCAGCTCGCCGCGCGAAGAACGGGGGCCGAGGTCGTCGTCGTCAAGGACACTGGAGAGGTCACGCAGGATGCAACGCTCGGCGCGCCGGACAGCAAAGCGCTCGCGGAGATGGTTCACGCGGGGCACGGCGAAGCCACGACGATGATGGGACGAACGCGCTACGCGGCGGCGCCGCTGCCGTCGGACTCACACGTGTTCGTGCTGTCGTTCGTGCGTGTCCCGCGTGCGCCCGAGGGAGCTCCCGCGCTCGTGCAGGCGTTGCTGGCGCTCACGACGCTGCTGATTGGTGTCGCTACCGTCGTGGCGTATTCGGTCGCCCGCGACGCGAAGATGGACATCTCGTACGTGACCACGCGCGTCTCGGTGATGGCCGCCGAGAAGAGCGAGCCCGCCGGTGAGCGCGTACCCGTGCGCACGATCGACGAGGTCGGCGCGTTGACGAGCGCGTTCAACGAGCTCGTCTCTCGATTCCGCGCCGCCGAGCTGGCGTACCGCCACGATCTCACTCGCGCACGTGCGGCCGACAAAGAGCGCGCCGAGTTCTTGGCCGCAGTGAGCCACGAGCTACGCACGCCGCTGAACGCGGTGCTCGGCTTCGCGGATGTCCTCATGAGCGAAGTAGACGGACCGCTCAGCCCGGACGCGCGCGAGGAGATCGAGCAAGTGCGCCAGAGCGGCGCGCACCTCTCGGACCTGGTTGGGGACATCCTCGACTTCTCCTCGCTCGAGGGAGGCAAGCTCGTGCTGTCGCGCGCGCCGACGGATTTGGCAGCGATGGCGCGAGAGCTCGTCAAGGAGTCGGCGGTGCTGGTGCTCGACAAACCCGTGCATGTGCGCACCGAACGCGCTGACTCGCTCGTCGCGTTCGTCGATCCGAAGCGCGCGCGTCAGATCGTCGGTAACTTGCTCGGCAACGCGATCAAATTCACTCAGTCCGGCGAGGTGGTCGTGAAGGTCTCGCGCAACGGCATCTACGCGCTGATCGAAGTCAGAGATAGCGGCCCCGGGATCACCGCGAGCGATCAGTCGACCATCTTCGAGGCTTACGGGCAGGGCAAAGGCGAGCGCGCCAAGCGCCGCGGCACCGGCCTAGGCCTCACGATCGCGCGCAGGCTCGCGCTCATGCACGGCGGGCGTATCGAGCTCGAGAGCGCTCTCGGCAGCGGCTCCACGTTCAGGCTCTGGCTGCCGATCGAGAAGAAGCGATGAGGTCCGCGCTCGCTCTGTGGTGGCGCCTCGCCGTCGCTTCGACGCTCGTCGCGCTGCTCACGTTCGCCATCCTCTGGGGCTTCTCCCCGCGTTGGCTTCTGTTGGACCACGCGACGATGGTCGCCTCGACGCGGCTCGCGCCTGCGTGCTTGGGGCTCGCGCTCGCGCTCGAATTCGTCGGCGTCGCTTTCCTCCTGTGGCCTGCGCGCGCCCTGTTTCGAGCGGTCACGGTGGAGGAGGCGTCGATCGGACCACGCCCCGTGCGCGCGCTCTACGCCGTGCCCGCGCGTATGGCGGGCCTGCACGTCGGCATCGGCGCATGCATCGCGACGGCGACGCTGTTCGACGCG